>DATDGU010000119.1:0-4880 GCA_036521915.1 Acidimicrobiia bacterium
AGGGCGTCTACCAGCACCTCGTGCGCCGGGCCGACGGGACGTACGACCCGGCCCGGGAGCTCGGGCCGAGCCCACCGCGCCCTCGCCGCTGAGCGTCAGCGGCGCCCGCGCCGCGACAGGTCCGCGCACTCCTCGCAGATCGTTGCCGGGATCACGCCGGCGTCCATCAGGCGCGCAAACGCCCAGCAGCCGACGCAGAACCCCGCCAGGCCCTCGAGGGCCGCGGCGCACGCCACGAGCACGACGAGCAGCACCGCCGCCGTCGTGGCGCCAGCGAACGCGAGCACGGCCGCGGGGACCGTGAGCGCGGCGCCGATCCCCTGCGCGAAGCGCTTGGGCGGACCGGGTGTCCAGCGCGGCGTTCCGAGCCGGGGCGCGATCATCCGCGACGCGACGAACGCGATCGGGTCGATCCGGCTGGCCGTGGTGACCCGCAGCACGAACCCGGCGGCGAGCACCGCGATGACCCAGCGGTTGGCCGTGGCGGCCGCGGCGATGCTCAGCACGAGGACCGTGCACGCCACCGTTCGAGCGACGAGCTCGTTGACCGGGTTCGGGAACCGCAGCAGCGCCGGCAGGCCGGTCGCCATCAGTCCGACGCGGGGACCGGCGGCGGCTCGACGGACGCGTCGGCGTGGAGGTCCGACGGATCGGCGGGGGCGACGTCACCCCTCACGTGCCCCTGGGCGAGCTCGTCGTGCAGCTCGGTGAGCGCGTCGATCAATTGCTCGCGGGCCATCTGCGCGTACGGGTTGCTCTGCTGACAGGTCTCGAACATGTCGTCGGTGTGCAGATGCTCGATGGCCGCGATGCTCTCCAGCTGCTCGAACGATGGCAGCGACAGCCGGTCGCGGTTCGGGACGTGCGGGAGATGGTCGACCTCCAGGGACACGAGGGCGCGGGCGATGAAGAACGGCAGCGCCTGCATGTAGGCCATGGCGCGGTCGTGGTCGTCGGGGTCGACCTCGATGATCTCGAGGCCGTACCGGCGGTGGAGCCAGTCGAGGAAGGCGCGGGCCCGCTCGCCGCGGGCGAGGGTGACGGCGAGGCGCTGGCCGGACCGCATCCGGCGCATCGAGGGCGGCCCGAACAGCGGGTGGGTGGCGAGCAGGTTCGGGTGGTCGGGGAGGTACTCGGCGAGCTGCGCGGTGGCCTGGGCCTTCGTGGACACCACGTCCATGACGACGGTCTGCTCCGGGAGCTGCGGTCGCAGCTCGTCGAGTGTCGGGGCGAGCGCGGCGGCGGGCACCGCCAGGAGGACGACGTCGCAACGCGCGATCTCCTCGATGGAACCCGAACGCAGCCGCGCCGTCTCGGGGGGCAGCCGGTCGCGCGCGCGATCGGTGACGATGACGCGGCGTCGTCGACCGGCGAGCGATCGTGCGAGGAACTCACCGAAGTGGCCGTACCCGACGATGCCGAAACGACGGAAGCTGCTCTTGGTCCGGCCGATGCGTCGACTGTAGCGACGCGCCGTTCAGCGCTCCAAGCGGCTTCGGCGCGCGGACCTACGCGGGCACGTCCGCGGTGTTCGGCGGGCGGAGCGCCCACTTGGTCCCCGCGACGATGAAGAACACGAGCACGACGACGGGCGCGGCGTAGGTGATGAGGCCGCCGAGGATCGTGTCGACGAGCGAGGTGCTCGGATGGGTCGGCAGCTTCAACGCGGCGAGCATCACGATGGCCTGCGCCCACACGGCCCACGCCAGCGGGGTGGGGTCGCGGTCGGCGAGCACGGGCAGCGCCCACCACGCGTACCAGGGATAGCTGTACTCGGCACCGACGGTGTACGCCGCGGTCGTCGCCCCCATCGACACCTCGACGCGCCGGCCGCGGCTCACCTGCCAGCCGACGACGAGAATGAGCGCGACGACGCCGACGACCGACGCGTAGAAGATGCCGTACAGCGTCGGTGTGATGTGGAGCGGGTGCGAGACGTTGCGCCCGGCGTCGTGGCCGAGCAGGACCGCGCCGAGCGGGTTCCAGGGCGACGCGGGGGTCAGCGTCTTGTCGGCGCCGCTCAGCACCTTCGAGGCGCTCCCGAGGAACGGCAGGTAGACGAAGAACACGGTGAGCACGGCGCCGGCGGTCGCGGTCGCGGCGAGTCGCCGCTTCCCGTGCCGCCACGCCCAGAGCACCAGCCCGAAGAGCGCGAGGAAGGAGGTGAACTTGATGAGCGACGCGAGGCCGATGAGGATCCCGGCGAGCCAGCCGCGCTCGCCCCGCCCGGCCAGGATCGCCGCGAGCAGGATGGCCAGACCGATCGCGATGTCGTTGTGTCCGCCGTTCACGATGATCGGCCCCATGAGCGGGCAGAGGCCGAGCCAGACGAGCGGGGCGACGCTCCGGCTGCGCCGCCAGAGGACCCAGAGGACGGCCGCGGCCGCCAGCGCCGCGCTCAGCTGGAAGAACAGCCGGTCGGCCAGCACCGAGTTGCCGGCGAGGAACGTCCCGACCGTCGCGTAGCCGACGAACAGCGGTCCGTAGACGGATCCACGGTGCTGCCAGATCGGGCTGATGCGCTTGTAGAAGGGGTCGGTGTGGAACTCGTACGGCAGGTGCGTGTACGGGCTGTCCCCGTAGACGCTCACGATGCGCCCGTACATCGAGTACGACCAGAGGTCGTTCGAGGTCTTCGGCGGCAGCGCCAGCGCCACCGCGAACACCACGGCGATCGCGGCGACGACGGGCTTCACCCCGAGACGCGGGGACCGGCGCTCGAGGATCGCGAGGGCCGCGCAGCTGGCCGTCGCGACCAGCACGACGAGGACCGTGACCGCCGAGTGGCGGTACAGCCCGATGATCGCCGACCCGGAGGCGGTCGTCACCGCGAGCAGGGCGTAGCGACGCCCACGCTTGCCGCCCGACGATGCGGGCTGCGCAGCGTCGGTCACCTGGGCCGGCGATGGCAGCACAGTCATGCTCGGCGGGACGTTAAACCACCCCGGGCGGGCGACGGCAGCGGCCCCGGATGAACATTCGGCACGGGGGATGTCCGGGTTCGCCGCGAACGGTCGGTACCCTCGGATGGACCGAACAGGACGGTTTGGAGATGAACGATCCCTTCGAAAAGGTGGCGAACGGCCTGAACCGCGACCTGGCGTGGATCGCCGGCGGTCTCGCCGCGCTCGGTGGTGCGGTGGTCATGGTCGGGTTCGTGACGGTCGACGCGGTGGTGCGTCGGCTGCGCCACGACCGCGACCGCTGAGCCGCACCCGCGCTTTACCTTGGTTTCACGGCCCGCGGCCTACCGTGGGCCGGAACCGACGGTGTGCGAGCGTCGTCGCCTCACCCGCGCGGGGCTGAGCGGGACCCGAGGGGCGCGCAGACTCGAATGGTGGCGTGAGCGAGCGAGAACCGAACGACGGGCCCCCGGGTGGGATGGCGGCGGGACGAGCTGGCGTCGCCGACCCGTGCGGGATCCACCAGGCGGTCGCGGGCCTCCTCGACGCGCCGTGGCCGGCGTTCTTCGCCCAGTGGTGTCGGGCCGTCGAGCTGGGGCCGGTCGCGGCCGGCCAGGTCCGCGACGTCGCGGGCCGCCTCGCCGATCCGGTGAGCCGCGACGCCGCCGACGGCGTCGTGGGGGGGTGGGCCGCCGTCCGCGACGCGATGAACGGCCTCGCCCGTCCGACCGGCGGGTCGCCGCTCGAGGCGACCGGCTGACCCGACGCCCGCCGCCCGGCCGGCCCGGGTGCTAGGGATGGAGGCGGGCCGACGAGGGCTCGGCCGATCAGGAGCTCCAGGGATGGGGAACGCCGACGCCACCGGGATGACGCGGCGGGTGGCGCGGGTCACCGCGTCGGTCGTGCTCGTCGTCGGGCTCGTCGCCGCGGCCTCGGCGGCGGCAAGCGGCGCGCCCCAGACCGCGCCGTCGCCGACCGTGTGGCTGTGCCGGCCTGGCCTCGCCCACAACCCCTGCGCCGGGAGCCTGGCGTCGACCGTCATCGAGGCGGACGGCACCCACCGGGTCCAGCCCGCCACCGTCGCCACCCATCCGCGGGTCGACTGCTTCTACGTGTACCCGACGGTCAGCCCGCAGCCGACGACGAACGCCGACCTGACGATCGACCCCGAGGAGACGGCCGTCGCGCAGGCCCAGGCCGCCCGGTTCTCGCAGGACTGCCAGGTGTACGCCCCGATGTTTCGCCAGCTCACCCTCGCCGCGATCGGCGGCAGCGCGGGGTCGAGCTCGGGCGCCGCGATCGCCTACGCGAGCATGCTCTCGGCCTGGCAGGACTACCTCGCCCATGACAACCACGGACGTGGCGTCGTGTTCATCGGCCACTCGCAGGGCGCTGCGCTGCTCATCGCGCTGCTGCGCAACGTCGTCGACCCGAACCCGACGCTGCGTCGCCTCGTCGTCTCGGCCGTGCTGCTCGGCGGGAACGTCACGGTGCCGGCCGGCCAGGACGTCGGTGGTGACTTCCAGCATCTGCCGGCCTGCCGTAGCGCCACCCAGACCGGCTGCGTCATCGCGTACTCGACGTTCGATCACACGCCCCCGCCGAACAGCCTGTTCGGGCGCGCCGGGCAGGGGGTGAGCACGCTGAGCGGCGGGGGGAGCGCGACGAACCCGCTGCAGGTCCTGTGCGTCAACCCGGCGGCGCTCGCCGGCGGGACCGGCGCGCTCCAGCCGTACTTCCCGACCCGGGCGTTCCCCGGACCGATCGGGCAGGAGACGAACATCGGCCGGAACCTCCCGACGCCGTTCGTGTCGTACCCGCAGCTCTACACCGCGTCGTGCGAGGACAGCGGCGGCGCCTCGTGGCTCCAGATCAACGACGTCGGCGCCGCGAGCGACACGCGGCCCCGCGTGGCGGACACGCTCGGGCCGACCTGGGGCCTGCACCTGGCCGACGTGAACATCGCCCTCGGCAACC
>DATDGU010000120.1:0-4137 GCA_036521915.1 Acidimicrobiia bacterium
CCCGCCTCGAGGTCGGGGTCGCGCGCCGACGCGGCGGCGACCGGCCAGTCGGCGAGGTGCACCGAGCGCGCGCTCGGCGTGAGCACCCGGTGGAGCTCGTCGGCGACGAACGGGCAGAACGGCGCGAGGAGCAGCGTCAGCGTGACGAGGCAGTCGTGCAGCGTCGCCGCGGCGGCGCCGTCGCCTGACTTCCAGAAGCGGGGCCGGGACCGGCGCACGTACCAGTTCGACACGTCGTCGACGAACACGTCGAGGGCCTGTGCCGCGCTCAGCGCGTCGTAGCGCTCGAGCGCGTCGGTGACCGCCTCGACCGTGGCGGCGAGGCGCGACCGGACCCAGCGGTCGAGGACGTGCGTCACCGGCACGGGCGGGCCGGGCGCGAACTCGTCGAGGTTGGCGTAGGTCACGAAGAACGACGCGGTGTGCCACAGGGTGAGCAGGAACCGGCGGGTCGACTCGTCGATCATCCGCTCGTCGACCCGGCGGTTCGTCCACGGCGAACCGGCGGAGAAGAAGTACCAGCGCAGCGCGTCGGCGCCGCGGCTCGTGAGGATCGACCAGGGGTCGATGACGTTGCCCCGCGACTTCGACATCTTCTGGCCGTCCTTGTCGACGAGGAGGGCCAGGCACACGACGTTGCGGTACGGGGTGCGCCCGAACACGAGCGTGTTGACCGCGAGCAGCGAGTAGAACCAGCCGCGGGTCTGGTCGATCGCCTCGCAGATGAAGTCGGCGGGGAAGCGGCGCTCGAACACGTCGGCGTGCTCGAAGGGGTAGTGCCGCTGCGCGGCCGGCATCGACCCCGAGTCGAACCAGGCGTCGAGGACGGGCTCGACCCGGCGGGCCCGCGCGCCGCACGTCGCGCACTCGATCGTGACCTCGTCGACGTCGGGGCGGTGCAGGTCGAGGCCGGTCAGGTCCCGGCCGGCCCGCTCGGCGAGCTCGGCGAGCGACCCGATGCAGGTGTCGTGGCCGTCGCCGCAGCGCCAGAAGGGGAGCGGCGTCCCCCAGAAGCGGTCGCGCGACAGCGCCCAGTCGACGTTGTTCTCGAGCCAGTCGCCGAAGCGGCCGTGCTGGATGTGCTCGGGGTGCCAGCCGACGGTCTCGTTCTCGCGGAGCAGGTCGGCCCGGCGGTCCGCGGTCCGGGCGAACCACGTCGGGGTCGCCCAGTAGATGAGGGGGGTATCGCAGCGCCAGCAGTGCGGGTAGGCGTGCTCGTAGTCGACGACGCGCTCGAGACGACCCCGCGCCGCGAGGTCGTCGATGATCGCCGGGTCGGCGTCCTTCACGAACTGTCCGCGATACGGAGGGATCGACGCGTCGAAGCGCGCCGCGGCGTCGACCGGGTTCAGCACGGGCAGGCCCTCGGCGACGCCGACCTCCCGGTCGACCTCGCCGAACGCCGGTGCCAGGTGCACGACACCCGACCCGTCCTCGACGGTCACGAAGTCCGCGGCGACGACTCGGGCGGCGTCGGGCTCGAGGGCGAGGAGCTCGAAGGGCCGCTCGTAGTGGCGGCCGACCAGCGCGTCGGCGGCGACCTCGCCCACGACCGACGCGGCGTCGCCGAGCACCGCGGCGACGCGCGCGGCGGCCAGCACCAGGTCGCGGCGCCCGTCGGCCCCACGCACGCGCACGTAGCGGATGTCGGGGTTCACCGCCGCCGCGACGTTCGACAGCAGCGTCCAGGGCGTCGTCGTCCAGACGAGCAGGTCGGCGTCGTCGTCGACGAGCGGGAAGCGCACGTAGACCGACGGCTCGGTGACGTCCTCGTAGCCGAGCGCGACCTCGTGGCTCGAGAGCGCGGTGCCGCAGCGGCCGCAGTAGGGGACGACCTTGAACCCCTCGTAGATGAGCCCGGCGTCCCACAGCTGGCGCAGGTGCCACCAGACGCTCTCGATGTACTCGTTCGTCAGGGTCCAGTACGCGTTCGCCGTGTCGAGCCACATGCCGACGCGTGTCGTCAGCGCCGACCAGTCCTCGACGTAGCGGTGCACCGAGTCGCGGCAGCGCTGGTTGAACGCCGCGATGCCGTACTCGAGGATCTCGGGCTTCCCGGTGAAGCCCAGCTCGCGCTCCACCTCGAGCTCCACGGGCAGGCCGTGGCAGTCCCAGCCGCCCTTGCGGGCGACGAAGCGGCCGCGCATCGTGTGAAAGCGCGGGTAGAGGTCCTTGAACGAGCGGGCCCACACGTGGTGCAGCCCGGGGCGCCCGTTCGCGGTCGGCGGCCCCTCGTAGAACACCCACTCCGGGGCGCCGTCACGGCGCCGCAGGCTCTCCGCGAACACGTCATCGTCGGCCCATCGACGCAGCACGCGCTCCTCGAGCGCGACCAGGTCGAGCTCGGCGCCCAACGATTCGAACGGCACTGACGGAGCGTATCGTGACGCTGTTCGCGGACCGTCCCATGAATGGAGCCATGTGAGCGACGTCGACGATCTCTACACCGTCGACGGTGACACCGTCGTCCTCGCTGTGCACGTGCAGCCCCGCGCCGGCCGCAGCGCCGTCCTCGGGCGCGAAGGTCACGCGCTGAAGCTGCGCGTCGCGGCCCCGCCGGTCGACGACCGCGCCAACGAGGCGGCGCGGACGCTGCTCGCCGACGAGCTCGGGATCCCGGCGAGCGCGATCGAGCTCGCCGGCGGCGCCCGGTCGCGCCAGAAGCGGTTCCGGCTCCGTGACGTGGACCGCGAGGAGCTCGACGTCCAGCTCCGCCGCGTCCTACGCGACGCCGACGCCGCGCCGGGCCCGCGCTCACGCCTCCGCGGCGACTAGCCCGCCGGCGCTGCTGGGCCCGCTCCGGGTCGTCGGACGTCCGGGGTCGGGTATCCGAGGCAGTACCATCGCACGCTCGCAGGCGGGCCGGAGGAGACCGATGCCGGGCAAGGCAGGCAAGAAGACGACGGCGCGTCGAGCCCCCAGCGCGCCGCGCCGCGCCGCGCCCTCGGCGAAGGGGCCGAGCGCGACGAAGCGGCCGGCCAAGGCCGCGGCGAGCGCGAAGAAGCCGGCGAAGGCCGCCCCGAGGAAGCCGAGCGCGAAGAAGGCCATCCCGAAGAAGGCGCCGGCCAAGGCCCCGGTGAAGAAGCCGACCACGAAGGCCGTGGCCAAGAAGGCGCCGGCCCGCACGGCGCCCGCGAAGAAGGCGACCGAGGCCAAGCCGGCCCCGAAGAAGGCCTCGGCCAAGGCCGCGCCCCCGGCGCCCGCGAAGGCCGCCGCGACGAAGACCAAGGCGCCCGTCGCGCCGGCACGCCCGTCGATCCTCGAGGGGCGCACCAAGCACGGCAAGAACACCGTCATCTGCCCGCTGTCCGGCTTCGAGGTCACGCCCGGGCCGGCGAACCTCGGCGCCAAGACCCTCGACCGGCTGCGCCAGAAGCTGATCGACGAGAAGCAGCGTCTCCTGCACCAGGCCGACGACCTCTCCGCCGAGGCCGAGCAGCTCGCCCGCGAGCGGGAGGCCGGTGACACCCAGTTCGACGAGGAGTCCGGCGAGGGCGACACGGTGAACGTCGAGCGCGAGCGCGACCTGCTCCTCTCGGCGACGGCCCGCCAGGTCGTCGAGGAGATCGACGACGCGCTGGACCGCATGAAGCGCAACAAGTACGGCGTCTGCAAGCCCGCGGGTCGCAAGATCGCGCTCGAGCGCCTCGAGGCGATCCCGTGGGCCCAGGTATGCGTCGACTGCAAGGCGCGTGCCGAGCGCCGGCGCTGACCGGCCGGGGCTGCGGCACCGTCGCCTGCTGGTCGTCGGCATCGTCGTCGCGGTCGTCGCCCTCGACCAGGCCACGAAGGCGTGGGCGACGTCGGGGCTGCGCAACGGGCCGGTGTCCGTCATCGGCAGCACCGTCGAGTTCCAGCTGGCCCGCAACACCGGCAGCGCGTTCAGCCTCTTCCAGACGGTGACGCCGCTGCTCGCCGTCCTCGCCGTCGTGCTCGTCGCCGTGCTGGTGCGGGCCCTCGACCGCACCGGGAACCGGGTCGTGCTCGTCGCGCTCGCGCTGGTGCTCGGCGGCGCCCTCGGCAACGTCGCCGACCGACTGTTCCGCTCACCCGGGTTCCTCCACGGCGCGGTCGTCGACTTCGTCAAGGTGGGTAGCTGGCCGACGTTCAACGTCGCGGACTCGGCGATCACGATCG
>DATDGU010000121.1:0-4211 GCA_036521915.1 Acidimicrobiia bacterium
CGGCGCGGGCGCGCCCGTGCTCCTCCGCGCCGTGCATCGCGACGTCGGCGTTGCGCAGCAACGTCTCCGGCGTCTCGAGCTCGCCCGTCGCGAGCGCGATGCCGACGCTGGCCGTGACGTAGACCTCGCCCTCCACGAGCGTGACCGGCTTCGCGATCGCGCTCGACACCCGGTCGGCGAGCTCGACCGCGGTCGTCTCGTCGGGCACGCCCTCGCAGAGGATCGTGAACTCGTCGCCGGTGAAGCGCGCCAGCGTGTCCGTCGGCCGCGTCGCGGCGCGAAGCCGGTCGGCCACGGCGACGAGGAGGCGGTCGCCCGCCGCGTGCCCCAGGCTGTCGTTCACGACCTGGAAATGGTCGAGATCGACGAAGAGGACCGCCGGACGGCCGCGCCCGTTCCGGCGTCGCAGGGCGTCCTGGAGCTGCTCGACGAAACGTTCCCGGTTGGGGAGCCCGGTCAGCGGGTCGTGGATCGCCTGGTGGGCGAGCCGGGCGCCGCTGGCCCGCTGCTCGGTGACGTCTTCGACGTGGGCGACGAGATAGCGCGGGTCGCCGTCCGCGTCGCGCACCACCGACATGGTCGACGCGACCCAGACTGGCAGTCCGTCGAGGTGCACGAACCGCTGCTCGACGCCGGCGCACGCGTCGCCGGCGAGCACGCGCCGGACCGCGTCACCGATCGCGCCGTGGTCTTCGCGGTGGGTGAGGGCCAGCACGGGCGTGCCGGCGAGCTCGTCCTCGGCCCGCCCGACCATGCGGGCCAGGGCGCGGTTCGCGCGCAGGAATCGCCCGTCGAGGGTGATGAGCGCCATGCCGATCGGCGCGTTCTCGAACGTCGAGCGGAAGCGCTCGTGCGCCTCGCGCAGCTCGGCCTCGACGTGACGGCGCTCCCCCGTGTCCCGGCACGACACGACGAGGCCCTCGACCGCGGGGTCGTCCCGGTGGTCGTGGATCGTCGCCTCCAAGAGCACCCACTGGCCGTCGCGGTGGCGCACCCGGAACTCGACGCGTCGTCTCGCATCGCCGGCTGCGGGAGCGGCGAGCGCCGCCGTGACCTGCTCGAGGTCCTCCGGATGAACCAGCGACGGGAGGCTCGCCCCGACGTAGCCGGTCGCTGCGCACCGACGATCTGCTCCGCGGCGGGGCTCAGATACTTGATGGTGCCGTCCCCGGCGACGACGGCGACGAGGTCGTTGGAGTCGCGCAACAACGTGTGCGTGCGTGCCTCGCTGCGGCGCAGCCGTCCGCTGACGTCCTCGAGCACCCGGCGGGTGCGGCGCTCGTGGAACCAGAGGACGAGCGCGGTCGCGGACGCGCCACCAACGAATCCGATTGCCAGTGTCAGCCCGGCCGTCCCCATAGCCGTCGTGGTATCGGCGCGCGGGACGAGGGCCTCAAGACCTAGTTGCCGGCGGGCTCGTCTCCTCGCAGGAACGCGGCGAGCACCTGCTCGGCGGCCACGGGTGGCGGGATCCGCCCGGCGACCGCCTCCTCCTCGAGGCGTTGCGTGAGCTCGGCGACCGCCGGCTCGGCCCGGACCCGCTCGAGCAGGCCGGCGCCGATCTCGCCCCAGAGCCATGCACGCGCCTGCTCGGCGCGCCGACGCGTCAGCGCGCCGCTCGCGGCCAGCGCGTCGCCGAGCGCTACCACCGCGTCCCACAGCTGGCCGATCCCGGCACCCGTGACGGCGGAGCACCGCACGACGCTCGGGGTCCACTCGGCGTGCTTCGGGCGGAGCAGCCGCAGCGCCGACGCGTACTCGCCCGCCGTGGCGTCGGCCGCCCGCTCGAGCTCGCCGTCGGCCTTCGTGACGGCCACGACGTCGGCGAGCTCGATGATGCCGCGCTTGATTCCCTGCAGTTCGTCGCCGCTGCCCGGGCCCACGAGCACGAGGAAGCAGTCGACCATGCCCTCCACTGCAACCTCGGACTGGCCGGTGCCCACGGTCTCGATGAGCACGACGTCGAAGCCGGCGGCCTCGCAGAGCAGCATCGCTTCGCGCGTGCGACGCGCGACGCCGCCGAGCGTGCCGCCCGTCGGGGAGGGGCGCACGAACGCCTCCCCGCGCTGAGTCAGCTCGCCCATGCGCGTCTTGTCGCCGAGGATCGAGCCGCCCGACCGTGTGCTGGACGGGTCGACGGCGAGGACCGCGACCGCGTGCCCGCGGTCGATGACGTGCAGCCCGAGCGCCTCGATGAGCGTCGACTTGCCCGACCCCGGCGAGCCCGAGATCCCCACGCGGCGCGCTTGGCCGGTCGTGGGGAGGACCTCGGTCAGCAGCGCCTCGGCCTCGCGGCGGTGGTCGGCTCGCGTGCTCTCGACGAGCGTGATTGCCCGGGCGAGTGCTCGCCGGTCGCCGTCCCGCAACCGGGCGGCGAGCTCGGTCACGCGACGACGCCGCTCGAGGGCACCGGGCGGGTGCCCGCCGCGGTCACCGGTGCCGCTGGCGCAGCAGGCCGAGCACCTCGGACGCGGCAGGAGGGATGTTGGTACCGGGCCCGAAGACGGCCGCGACGCCGGCGTCGCGAAGGAACTCGTAGTCCTGGGCCGGGACGACACCACCGACGACCACGACGATGTCGTCGCCGCCCTGCTTGCGGAGCTGGGCGAGCAGCTCGGGCACGAGCGTCTTATGACCGGCGGCCTGGCTGCTCACGCCGATCACGTGGACGTCGTTCTCGACCGCGTCGCGCGCGACCTCCTCCGGCGTCTGGAACAGCGGTCCGACGTCGACGTCGAAGCCAAGGTCGGCGAACGCGGTCGCGATCACCTTCGCGCCCCGGTCGTGCCCGTCCTGTCCCATCTTCACGACGAGCATCCGGGGTCGGCGTCCTTCCTCCGCGGCGAAGGCTTCCACGTCGGCTCGGGCACGCTCCCACTCTTCGTCGCCCGCCGCCGCGCCTCCGTACACGCCAGAGATCGTACGGATCGTGGCGCGGTGGCGCGAGAACACCGATTCGAGCGCGTCGGAGATCTCGCCGACGGTGGCGCGGGCCCGGGTCGCGTCGATGCTGAGGGCGAGGAGGTTGGCGTTCCCGCGTGCGCCCTCGGTGAGCGCCGTGAGTGCTTGCGCGACCCGATCGGGGTCGCGGCTCGCGCGCACGTGCTCGAGGCGCTCGATCTGGCTGGCCCGCACGGCCGTGTTGTCGACGTCGCGGATGTCGACGAGCTCCTCGGTGTCCGGTCGGTAGCGGTTCACGCCGACAATGGTCTCGTCGCCCCGGTCCACGCGCGCCTGACGCTGGGCGGCGGCCTCCTCGATGCGCAGCTTCGGCATCCCGGCCTCCACCGCCTGGGTCATGCCGCCCATCGCCTCGACCTCGTCGATGAGCTCCTGGGCCGCCGCGGCGAGGGAACCGGTCAGCGCCTCGACGTAGTACGAGCCGCCGAGCGGGTCGACCACGTGCGTGATCCCGCTCTCGTCCTGGAGGATGAGCTGGGTGTTGCGGGCGACGCGCGCCGCGAACTCGGTCGGCAGCGCGAGCGCCTCGTCGAAGCTGTTCGTATGCAGGCTCTGGGTCCCGCCGAGCGCCGCGGCGAGGGCCTCGAGCGTCGTGCGGACGATGTTGTTGTAGGGGTCCTGCTCGGTGAGCGAGACCCCCGACGTCTGACAGTGCGTGCGCAGCATCAGCGAGCTCGGCTGCTTCGGGTCGAACTGTCGCATCATGCGCGACCAGAGCAGGCGCGCCGCCCGCAGCTTGGCGACCTCCATGAAGAAGTTCATGCCGATCGCGAAGAAGAAGGAGACGCGGCCGGCGAACGCGTCGACGTCGAGGCCACGAGAGAGGGCGGATCGTACGTACTCGAGCCCGTCAGCCAGCGTGAAGGCGAGCTCCTGCACCGCCGTCGCGCCCGCCTCTTGCATGTGGTAGCCCGAGATCGAGATCGAGTTGAACTTCGGCATGTGCTGCGCCGTGTACTCGATGATGTCGGCCACGATCCGCATGCTCGGCTCGGGTGGGTAGATGTAGGTGTTGCGGACCATGAACTCTTTGAGGATGTCGTTCTGGATGGTCCCGCCGAGCTGGGACTGGTCGACGCCCTGCTCCTCGCCGGCGACGATGAACCCGGCCAGGATCGGCAGCACGGCGCCGTTCATGGTCATCGACACCGTCATCCGGTCGAGCGGGATCCCGTCAAACAGGACCTTCATGTCCTCGACCGAATCGATGGCGACGCCCGCCTTGCCGACGTCGCCGACCACGCGCGGGT
>DATDGU010000122.1:0-9641 GCA_036521915.1 Acidimicrobiia bacterium
GTCGAGGCGGCGCCGCTGCGCGACGAGCCGGCAGAGCCCGCGCCGCACATCGTGGGGACGGCCGACCCTGAGGACGAGACGCGGGCCGCCGTGCGCCGACTCGTGGAACACGCGGCACGCGGCGCGGCCTTCGGCCGGATGGCGCTGCTCTATCCCGTCGGCGAGCCGTACGCGCGGCTCGTCCCCGAGCTGCTCGACGGCGCCGCGATCCCCTGGAACGGCCCATCGGCTGAGCGGCTGGCGGACGCCGTGGTCGGGCGGGTGCTCACGGGCCTCCTCGACCTCACCGAGACCGGGTTCCCCCGCGACGGCGTCGCCGCCTGGCTCGCCGCGGGGCCGATCCTCGACTCCGACGGCCGCCGCGTGCCAGGCGCTCGCTGGGACCTGCTCTCGCGTGCCGCCGGCGTCGTCGGCGGGCCCGGCCAGTGGCTCGAGCGGCTCGGACACCACGCCGACGAGCTCGACGCCGACCTCGCGGCCGCCCGCGCCGACCATGACGAACCCGACTGGCGCGTCCCTCAGCTCGAACGCGACCGTGAGCAGACGCAGCGGCTCCGCGCGTTCGTGGACGAGCTCGTTCGCGTCGCCGCGCCACCCGCGTCGACGACCTGGGCGGGGTTCAGCGGATGGGCATCGCAGCTGCTCGCCCGGTACGTCGGCGGGGAAGGACAGCGCCACGACTGGCCCGAGCGGGACCTCGACGCGGCCCGCCGTGTCGACGCCGTGCTCGCCGAGCTGGCGGCGCTCGACGCCGTCGGCAGCGCCGTCGACCTGAGCCGGTTCCGCGCCGCGTTGGCGAGCGCGCTCGACGCGCCCGGACCTCACGCCGGGCGCTTCGGCACCGGCGTCTTCGTCGGGCCGCTGCACGCGGCGTTTGGCGCGGAGTTCGAGGTCGTGACGATCCTGGGCGGGACCGAGGGCACACTCCCGCCGCACGGGCGAGAGGACCCGTTCCTCACCGACGTCGACCGGACGGCCACGGGCATGCCCACGAGCGCCGACCGGCGCGCCGAGGACCGCCGCGACTACTGCGCCGCGCTGGTCGGCGCCGACGCGGTGACGGTGTCGTTCCACCGCGCGGACCCGCGCGCCCAGCAGCCTCGCCTGCCCGCCCGGTGGGTCCTCGACGCGGCGGCGTCCCATGTCGGACACCCGGTCACGGCGGAGTGGCTGCGGGCCGTGGACGGGCCCGCGCCGTGGCTCGACGTCATCCCGTCGTTCGAGGCCGGTGTCGTGCGTGACCGTGAGGCGGGATCGCTCCTCGAGCGGGACCTCCGCGCCCTCGTCGAGTGGCGTGACACGGGCCGGTCGGTCGAGGACCATCCGCTGGCGGTCGACGCGCTGGCGCGGGGGTACCGGCTCGACGCGGCACGGTCCTCACGCGCGTTCACCGCCTATGACGGCCGCTGTGGGGCGACGCCGTCGGGCGTCGGCCCGGCGGTGTCCGCCACCGCCCTGCAGGACTGGGCGACCTGCCCGTTCCGCTTCCTCCTGCGCCGCGTCCTGCGGGTGCGCGAGGTGCGTCGACCCGAAGCCGCCGAGACGATCCAGCCCCTCGACGAGGGGCTGCTCGTGCACGCGATCCTCGAGACGTTCGTGCGCGAGCACCCCCCGGCCTCGCCCGACGCGCCCTGGTCGAACGCCGACCGGACGCGGATGCTCGAGCTCGTCGAGGCGCGCTGCCGCGACGCCGAGCAGCGCGGCGTGACCGGTCGACCACTGCTCTGGCGCTTCGCCCAGCGTCGCATCCGACGCACCGCGCTGCACTTCCTGCAGGTCGACGAGGCGGTGCGGCGTCAGCACGGCGCGGCACCCGGACCCGATGACCTCGAGGTCGCCTTCGGAGAGCCCGGACAGCCCGACGTCGTCGTCCCGCTGCCCGAAGGGCGCGCCGTGCGATTCCGCGGTCGGATCGACCGTCTCGACCGGTCACCGGACGGACGCACGGTCGTCGTCTACGACTACAAGACGGGCAACCCGGCCCGCGCCGACTCGCTGGCCGACGACCCCGTCCTCGCCGGTCAGCGCCTGCAGCTGCCGGTCTACGCCCACGCGGCGAAGGCGCTGACGGGCGCGACGGACGCCGAGGCGTACTACTGGTACACGCGCGCCGAGGACCCGCCCGGCGAGGACGACGGGTTCGCGCTCGACCCAGACCGGCAGCGGCGCTTCGTCGAGGTGCTCGACGCCATCGTCGACGGGGTGGATCAGGGCTCCTTCCCGGCGGTCCCGGGCGATCGCGACTACAACCCCTACGAATACCGCGAGACGTTCGCGCACTGCTTCTCTTGCCCGTACGACCGGCTCTGCCCCGCCGATCGCGCCACGGCGTGGGAGCGCAAGCAAGAGGACGACGCGCTCACCCCCTACGAGAGCCTGGCGGACGCCGAGTGAGCCCGGGCGACGAGCAGGCGCGGCGGCGCATCCGCGACGACCACGACGCGAACCTGTTCATCGAGGCCGGTGCCGGAACCGGGAAGACCACGGTGCTCGTGGACCGGATCGTGGCACTCGTCGCCGCCGGCGACGTCGAGCTGCGCCACCTCGCGGCGATCACGTTCACCGAGGCCGCCGCGGCGGAGCTGCGCGACCGAGTCCGCGCCCGACTCGAGCAGGCCGCGGCGGGCAGCGATGGTGGCGAGCATGCGGAGGAGGCCCGGGTCCGGTGCCGCTGCGCGCTGGAGCAGCTCGACGACGCGGCGCTCACGACGCTGCACGGCTTCGCGTCGCGCCTGCTGAGCGAGCATCCCTTCGACCTCGGGCTGCCGCCCGGCTTCCGGGTGCTCGAACCCATCGAAGCGAGCGTCGACTTCGAGCAGCATTGGTCGGCGCTCGTCGACGAGCTGTTCAGCGACCCCGCGCTCGAGCCGGCGTTGACCGTGTGGTTGGCCGCTGGTCTCACGGTGGCGCGCCTGCTTCCCGTGGCCGTCACCTTCTGTGAGCACCACGACCGGATTGTCGACCCGGCGACCCCGCCGCAGATCCCGCCGCTGCGCTCGGACGCGGTCCTCGAGGCGCTCGATGCGCTGCTCGCGATCCGTCGACGATGCCACGACGACACCGACAAGCTCGCGGCGTGGATCGACGGCTACGCCCCCGCCCGCGACGCGCTGGCCGCGGCGGCCGACGACCTCGACGTCTTCGATGCCCTCCGGGCGGTGCCGCCGCCACGCGGCAAGGTGGGTCGCAAGGAGTGCTGGGACGACGTGGACGCCGCCCGTGCGGCGCTCGCCGAGGTCGAGCGTGTCCGCTCCGCCGTGCTCGACGAGCAGCGTCGCGGTGCCCTCGCCGTGCTCACCGCTCGGCTCACGGCCTTCGCCCGCGGGTACGCCGACGAGCGCCGACGCGAGGGCCGGCTGTCGTTCCACGACCTGCTGGTCCTGGCCCGCGACCTGCTGCGGGACCACCCTGACGCCCGGGACGCCGCGGCGTCCCGCTATCGGCGCCTGCTCATCGATGAGTTCCAGGACACCGATCCGCTCCAGGTCGAGCTCGCCGTGCTGCTCGCCACGTCCGACGTCACGCGTGCCGCGCGGCGATGGTCCGACGCGCCCATCCGCGACGGCGCGCTGACGCTGGTCGGCGACCCGAAGCAGGCGATCTACCGGTTCCGGGACGCCGACCTGCGGGTCTACGACGAGGCTCAGGGATCGCTCGCCCTCGAGGCGGTCGGGCTCGTCGAGAACTTCCGGTCAGCGCCGCCAATCCTCGACGCCGTGAACCGCGTGTTCGAGGAGCTGCTGGTCGCGCGCCCCGGCGTGCAGCCCGCCCACGTCGCGCTGCGCGCCCACCGCACGCCCACGGCGGGCCCGGGCCGGGTCGTCGTCGTCGGTGGGGCGGCCGATGCGCCGATCGTGGAGGTCCGCGAGGACGAGGCGGCGGACGTCGCGGCCGTCATCCGCCAGATCGTCGACGAGGGCTGGCCGATCGAGCACACCGACGGCACCCTTCATCCCGCGAAGGCGCGCGACGTGGCGCTGCTCATCCCCACGCGCACGGTGCTGCCCGCGCTCGAAGCGGCGCTCGAGGCCGCCGACCTCCCCGTGCGGGTCGAGAGCCAGAGCCTCGTGTACTCGACCGCCGAGATCCGGGACCTGCTGCACATCCTCACCGCCGTCGATGACCCGACGGACGAGATCGCGGTGGTGGCATCCCTGCGCTCGGCGGCCTACGGCTGCAGCGACGCCGAGCTCGCCGCGCACGCGACCCGGAGCGGCCGATGGGATTACCGCCGCGACACGCCGGCCGACTCGCCCGAGGGCGTCACCGATGGGCTCGCGTCGCTCCACTCGCTCTGGCGGGAGCGCTGGTGGCGCACCGTCAGCGGCACGGTCGACGCCGTCGTGCGCGAGCGCCGGCTCTTCGAGCTCGCGGCACGGCACCGCCGGCCGCGCGACCACTGGCGCCGCATCCGGTTCCTCCTGGACCAGGCCCGGGCGTGGGAGGACGCTGGCGAGACAAGCCTCCGCGGGTTCGTCGAGTGGGCCGGCCGCCAGGCTGACGAGGGCGTCCGCGTGAACGAGGCGGTCGCCCCGGAGCCCGACGACCCGGCGGTGCGCATCCTCACCGTGCACGGCGCGAAGGGCCTCGAGTTCCCGGTCGTCGTCCTCGCCGGGCTGAACACGATCCCATCGCGCCAGCCGCCGACCGTCGTGTGGAGCCGGCGCGGTCCCGAGCTGCGCGTCGGCGTCAAGGCCGGCAACCACCTCGTGGTCACCGACGGCTACGACGAGGCCGGTGCCACGGAGCGCGAGCGCGAGGACGCCGAGCGTCTCCGGCTCCTGTACGTCGCGATGACGCGCGCCCGTGATCACCTCGTGGTCAGCCTCCACCACAAGGAGCGCCGCGAGTGCCACGCGGCCAGCCTCGCCCCACACCTGTCGGGCGTCGAGGTGCTGGCGCCCGCGTCCCCGCCCCGGGCGTCACGGGCCACCGCGATGCCCACACCGGCCAGCGCCGACCCGGCGGACCGCACCGTCTGGATCGCCCGGCGCGAGGCGGTCCTCGCACGCGCGAGCGTCCCCACGTCGGTGGCCGCAACCTCCTTGACCGACGCCGCCGACGCCCCCGACGAGGAAGAGGGGCGACCGCCGTGGCGTCGCGGCCGGGCCGGCACCGCCATCGGCCGGGCGGTGCACGCCGTATTGCAGACCGTGGACCTCGCCACCGGCGAGGACCTCGACGTCATCGCGCGGGCCCAGGCGTTCGCCGAGGAGGTCCCCGACCGTGAGACGGAGATCCGCGCGCTGGCGGCGAGCGTGCTCGCGGCCCCGACGGTGCACGCCGCGGCGCACACGGGCTGGCCGTGCTGGCGCGAGCTCCCGGTCGGGGCGATGGTCGACGGCGTCCTCCTCGAGGGCTTCGTGGACCTGCTCGTCCGCACGCCCGACGGCCTGGTCGTCGTCGACTACAAGACGGACCACGCCCCGGGCGACGAGGAGCTGGATGCGCGGGCGGCGCACTACACGCCCCAGGCCGCCGCCTACGCGCTCGCGCTCGAGGAGGTACTCCACGAGCCGGTGGTGCGCTGCCTGTTCGTGTTCGCCCGGCCGCCCGTCGCGGCGGAGCGCGCGGTCATCGACCTGCCGGCAGCGCTGCGGTCGGTCCGGGCCCAACTCCGCGAGCCGCGCCCCGCCGCGTAAGGACCTGGCTCAGCCGCCGAGCGGCGCGTCGACGGCGTCGTTGTCGATGCTGATGTCGACACCGCCCCACACCTCGTCGTGGCCGCCCTGGTACTGGTGGATGCGCTGGTGGTTCGCCCAGTCGACGTCCGGGAGGTAGGAGTCCCCGAACACGGTCGGCTGGTTGTTCCAATGGGCGAACCAGATCGCGTCGGGTACCGCCCAGCCCGGCGCACCGATGTAGTTGATGAGGTCCTGCATCCCCGTCCCGGCGCTCGAGTACACGCCGGCGACGTAGCCGCGGGTGTGCAGCCCCTGGACCCACCCGTTCACGTAGCTCATCGCCGAGGTCGTGCAGGGCCCACCCGTCGGGTACGACTCGAGGTCGAGGTAGATCGGGGTCCCGGGACCGAGCTGCAACGCCGACGCCTCGTTCGCGGCCGAACCGGAGTCGGCCACGCCTTCGCCGAAGGCCACGCTGGTTACGAAGTTGATGATGTTCGATCCGAACCCGCTGTTGCACGCGTCCTGCAGGCCGACGTAGAGCGGGGCGAGGTGCCAGCCCTCGCCCCCCACGTGGGAGACCCAGGTGGAATTGAGGTTGGGCTGTGAGCAGGCGCGGGTCTCGCCGCCGATGTAGACGCCGATCGCCCGGTACGGCGATTGGAGCCACGCGTCCATGGTCCCGCTCGAGGGCGCCCCACACGTGTCGAAGCCCAAGCCGGTGACGGTGCCCGGCGGCGGAGGCGGTGGCGGCGGGACGCAGGCGGCGAGCACGACGCATGCGATGACACCCGCGCCGAGGGTCAGGAAGCGGCGATGGTGGCGCAGCCGCTCACGCATGCTGGAAGCTCGCGACGATCTGCTGGTCCGTTGCCGGCGTGCTGATCGTCACGACCGCGACGAGCTGGAGGGACGGGAACACGATCGTGTAGGCACCGTTGCTGGTCGCGTTCGGGTCGACCTTCACCGCGAGCCCGTTCAGCGTGGTGGGTTGTGTCGCGGGCGTCGTCAGCGATTGCGTCTGGGAGTTGATCGGCGCGACCTGGACCGTGTCGGTGTGGCCGATCGGGTTCGCCGGGCACTTCGGCGTCGGCCCTTGCTGCCCGAGGTACACCGCGTTCATGTCGTAGCGGACGCAGCGGGTCGGGTCGCTGGCCAGCGGGTACACCGGCCACGCCTTCGGCACCTCGAAGACGAGGCCCTGGTAGCTGACTTGCTGGAGGTTCGCGGGCACGGCGGTCGTCGGCGTCGTCGTCGCGCTCGGCGCGGTCGTCGACGTCGTCGTCGAGGCGACCGAGGTGCTCGTCGTCGACGCGGCCTGCCCGGCGGACACGCTCGAGCCGGAGCTGCCGCACGCCGCGAGCGCGACCGCGGCAATGACGGTCGCGCCAGGCACAACGAAGCGGATGCGAGTGCGGGGAAGGTTCATTGCGCGTGCTCCACCTTTGGGCGAAGGCGGTGACGTCGAATGGTAGAGGGTCAGTTGCCGATTGTCCCGTAAAACCTTCGTTTTTCAAGCATCGACGTGCCGCCGAAGCACCTTGAGAAACGGCCGACACCGGTATGGATTAACGGGTTCTCCTCCACATCGTCCTGTTGCAGTGTTTCTGTGCGGTTTGTGAACGACGCCCGGAGTGGGGCGCGTTTCGCCGTGCCGCACCATGGATGCGCGGCGGGGATGTGCATGGGGCGAGTGCGAGAATGCCGTGTGCGCTGGGTCGTGTACGGGGCGGGCGCGGTCGGTGGGCTCGTCGGCGCGGGGCTGCACGGCGCCGGCGAGGACGTGACCCTCGTCGCCCGCGGGGAGCATCTGCGCGCCATGCAGGCGCGCGGTCTGCGCGTCGAGGGACCCGACGGTGAGACGACCCATCGCATCCCGGCAGTCGGTGACGTCGCGCCGCTCGGGTTGACCGACCGCGACGTCGTGCTCGTCGCGACGAAGAGCCAGCACACCGAGGCCGTGCTCGCGTGCCTCGCGTCGGCGGCGCCAGCTGAGCTGGCCGTGATCTGCCTGCAGAACGGTGTCGAGAACGAGCGTCGCACGCTGCGGTCGTTCGCCAACGTGTACGGCGTGTGCGTCATGTGCCCGGCGACGCACCTCGTCCCCGGCGTCGTCCAGGCGCACCGCGCCCCGGTCACAGGGATCCTCGACGTCGGCCGGTACCCGACCGGCACGGACGGCCGGGCCGAGCAGGTGGCCGCGGCGCTCGGCGCCGCGGGGTTCGTGTCCGAGGCCCGCCCCGACATCATGCGCTGGAAGTACGCCAAGTTGCTGTTGAACCTGGCGAACGCCCTCGAGGTCGTCTGCGGCCCCGGCCGACGCGGCAGCGACCTCGCCCGTCAGGCCCGCGCCGAGGGGGTGGCCTGCCTCGAGGCTGCGGGCATCCCGTTCGTGTCCGAGGAGGAGGACGCGGCGCGACGGGCCGACCTCGTCCCCCGCGGCGGCGGGCGCGGCGGCGGTGGGTCGTCGTGGCAGAGCGTCGCCCGGGGCACCGGCGACGTGGAGGCCGACTTCTTGAACGGCGAGATCGTCCGGCTCGGCCGGACGCACGGCGTCCCGACCCCGGTGAACGCCGCTTTGCAGCGCCTGGCGAACCGGCTCGCCCGCGAACGGGCGGCGCCCGGATCGCTCACCGAGGCGGACGTGCGCCGGCTCGTGCGCTAGGCGCGGTCGCGAACGTTCACCTGCGAAGCGCAATCCAGCCCGGGCTCCGGCCCGTAGTACCGGCGCAAGGGGCCCGGCGCGGCGCGACCAACTCGCCCGGTGGCGCCCGCGCCAGCCCCGACCGTGCTCGGCGCGTGGACGGGCTCCGCGTGCCGGCCGTGTGCGGCTCGGGTCGCCGCAACGCTCCCCCGGCGCGGCGACCCGAGCCCACCACACGTCCCGCCGGCGAGGGCCAGGGCCGTCAGGTCGCCGACGTATCCTCGCGGCCGGCTGGCCAGAGGATGCCGGCCCGGCACCCGGAGGAGAGATGGCCCCGCCCCACCCCGAGGGCAGCGACACCAGCGGCGGCGACGGTCTCGAGCCGGAGTATCCCGACGAGGCGGGCGTCGAGGTGCCACGGGTGCCGATCGAGCGCGTCGAGCCGGAACGGATGCTCGAGAACGAGGTGCGGGCCCGGCTCGAGGCCGACGGCTTCAGCGACGATCAGATCCTGCGCTGGGTCGAGGCGTTCTTCGCCTCCCACGACGAGGGTGAGGCGGAGGACGTCGTGGCGTGGATCCGCGAGCAGGAGCACCCGGACGGTCCCGACCGCGGTCCTGCGGCCGGGTGATGCTCCGCACGCTCGTCGGATACGACGACTCCCCCGCCGCCCGAAGCGCGCTCTCGTGGGCGACCCGTCACGTGCAGCGCGTGCCCGGCGAGCTCCTCGTGGCGTACGTCACCTCGTCCGCCCTCGAGTGGGAGCTCGCCGCGGTCCAGGTCAATCCTGACCCGCTGCGGCACGAGTTCGAGCGACTCCTGCAGGAGGAGTGGACCGCGCCGCTTCGTGACGCGGGCCTCACCTACGAGACCCGTGTGCTGCACGGCCGGCCGGCCGAGGCGCTGCTGCGCTGCGCGGACGAGGAAGGAGCCGAGCTGCTCGTCGTGGGCATGACGGGGCGGGGCACGGTGAACGAGCTGCTGATGGGGAGCACCACCCATCGGCTGCTCCAGCACACCGCGCGTCCCATCGTCGCCGTTCCCGCCGGCTGGACGCCCGACGGATCGGCCTGACGGTGCCCGACGTCGCCATCTCGGCCGAGGGCCTCGTCAAGCACTTCGGCACCGTCGAGGCGCTGGGCGGCATCTCCTTCCGGGTCGACACCGGCACCGTGCTGGGGCTGCTCGGCCCGAACGGGGCCGGCAAGACGACGGCGGTGCGCATCCTCACCACGCTCCTTCGCGCCGACGCCGGCGACGTGCGCGTGCTCGGCATCGACGTCGGGGCTGAGCCGGCGCGCATCCGCGGCCTCATCGGCCTGGCCGGGCAGTACGCGGCCGTCGACGAGAACCTCACGGCGCGCGAGAACCTG
>DATDGU010000123.1:0-3273 GCA_036521915.1 Acidimicrobiia bacterium
CCGAGCAGCGCGAGGCGCCCCTCCTCGCTCGTCGGGTCGATCGGGGTGCGGTCGCAGCCGGCGCGCGACTCGACGGCGAGCGGCGCGTCGAAGCGGGGGCGGCCGCCCTCCCAGCAGTCGACGAACCGGACGGGTGACGCGGGGTCCCCGACGCCCGCCCCGTCGGCCTCGTACAAGAACCGGTCGAGGCGGAGGTTCAGGCCGGCGCTCGCGCCGATCTCGAGGAGGCGGACGGGCAGGCGGGTCGCGGCGGTGACGAGGAGCAGCCCGACGATGAGCGCGGCGGCGCGGCCGACCTCGTTCGTCTGGGGCGGGCGCGCCAGCCAGGGGACGAGCTCGTCGCGCTGGTCGGTGAACACGGCGCGCAGCGCCGGCCACGCGGCCGCGGCGTCCCCGTCCCCGCCGCACGACGGGTAGCGGGCCGCGAGTTCGGGCGCGTCGCCGCGGAGCGCCAGGCGGTGCACGGCGCCGAGGAGGCGCAGCTGGGGCACGAACCCGGGCGGGTCGTCGGCCGTGTCGCCGAGCAGGTCCCACGTCGGGCCGCCGGCCGCCACGTCGTCGGCCATGCGCTCGAGCAGCACCGCGTAGAGCGGCGAGCGCCCGGCGCAGTAGCCGGACATGCCGCGCAGGCGCCCGGCGATCACCTCGGCGGCGCGGGTCATGCCGGGGGACCCCACGGCGGCCGGGTCGCGGGCACGTCCGGGACGGGCGCGCCCTGCACCTCGGCGACCAGGTCGAAGTACCAGTCGGGCCAGTCGGCGACGCCGTCGGCGCCGACGAGCAGCTGGAGGATCCACGCCCGGGCGAGCGGCCGGGCGCTCGCCGCCTCGACGAGGCGCTGCTCGAGCACCACCGCCCGGCCCCGCCGCTGCGCGACGCGGGTCGCGCCGACGTAGGCCTCGTGCATCCAGCCTTCGCTCTCGTAGGCGACGTGCAGCTCGCGCACGACGACGGTCAGCCCGGCCCGGCGCACGTAGCGGGGCCAGTCCGGCGCGTAGCGGGCGGCGACGTACGCGATGCGCAGCTCGTTGAAGATGCGCACCGCGGCCGTGTTGTTGAGGTGGTCCTGGTACTCGTCGCGGTCGTCCTCGAGCGTCTCGACGTCGAAGACGACCGGGTAGCCGTCGTCGTGCAGCGCCGACGTCCCCGGCGAGTCGGACGCGTCACCCTGGCGCACGCCCCGGACGGGCCACGGGTTGCGCCAGTCGGCGTCCTGGCCGCGGATCGGGGTGGCCACTACGACCAGAGATAGGTGCCGCCGTCGACCATGAAGGTCTGCCCGGTGAGGAAGCGGCACGCGTCCGAGCACAAGAAGAGCGCCACCGGCCCGATGTCGAGCTCGGGATCGCCGTTGCGCCCGGTGGGACAGGCTTGCATGAACGCCTCGTAGTGCAGCGAGCCGACCGCCCGGGGTGGCGCGGCCGCGGGTGCGATGGCGTTGACGACGATCCCGTCGCGGGCCCATTCGCGCGCCGCGGTGCGTGTGAGGGCGCGGATCGCCTCCTTCGACGCGTTGTACGCGCCGAAGCCCTCGCCGCCGACCCGGCCCATCGACGACGCGAAGTTGACGATCCGGCCCCACCCGGCGTCGCGCATATGCGGGTACACGGCCTGCATGGCGTGGAGTGTGCCGAGCACGCCGGACTGGTAGAAGACGTCGAGGTCGTCGGTCGCGACCTCGGCGATCGGGGCGTTCGCCCGGAAGGTCTGGGCGTTGTTGATGAGCGCGTCGACCCGGCCGAGCTCGTCGACGACGCGCGTCACCATGGCGTGCAGCGACGCGCCGTCACGGATGTCGACCTCGACGTCGAGGGCGGTTGCGCCGAGGCCGGTGAGCTCCTCGCGGGTGCGGCGCGCCTTCTCGGGCTGGTAGTCGGCGACGACGACTGCGGCCCCCGCCTTGGCGAGGTGGTTGGCCATGCCCCGCCCGACGCCCTGCCCGGAGCCGGTGACGATCACGACCCGGCCGGCGACGTCGTGCATGGCGCGGGCCTCGTCGACCGTGACCTCGGGGTGCAGCACGCCCGGTGAGGCTACTGGTGGGCCCGGCCGGCCTCGATCAGCTCGACGAGGACGCCGTCGGGGTCGCGCACCGTCGCCATGGCCGCCGAGCCCTGTGGCGCCGGCTGCTCGACGCGGCGGGGCGCGCCGCCGAGGCCGAGGTCCCGGAGGCGCGCCAGGGTGTCGTCGACGGCGACGAAGAAGGAGAGGAGGAGGAACCCGGTGGCGGGTGGGCCGGTCGCGGGCCCCGGGTCGGCGCCGTCGTGGAACGCGACGAGCTCGACGACGCCCGCGCCCGACGAGGCCGGGTCGCCGAGGAACACCGAACGCAGGGTCCCCGACCGGGCGTCGAACAGCGTCGGCCAGTCCCCGTCAAAGGTGTGGTCCATGAGGACGTCGAGGCCGAGGCCGTCACGGTAAAAGCGCAGGCTGGCGTCGACGTCGCGCACGCACAGCGCCGCGTGGTGCAGCGGCCGTCCCATGAGCGCGACGGTACATTGCCCGCCGTGTGGTTCGGCCTGTTCCTCCCGCAGCTGCGCATGCCGTACGCGACGATCCTCGAGCGGACGCGGGTCGCGGAGGCCGCGGGCTTCGATTCGGTGTGGCTGATGGACCACCTCGGCGCGCCCGGCGCGCTGGAGCACGACACGTTCGAGGGCTGGACGCTGGCGAGCGCGCTCGCCGTCGAGACGACCACGATCCGGATCGGGCACCTCGTGAACGCCGACCCGTTCCGCCACCCCGCCGTCCTGGCGAAGATGGCCGCGACGCTCGACGTGGTGAGCGGCGGGCGCCTCGACCTCGGGATCGGCTGGGGGTCGGTCGAGGACGAGCTGCACCGCTTCGGGTTCGACGCGGGCCCACCGGCCCGGCGCGCGGCGCGGCTGCGCGAGACCCTCGAGATCCTGGCCCTCATGTTCCGCGGCGAGTTCTTCGACTACCCGGGAGAGCATGTCCAGCTGGCGGGCGCGATCGGGCGCCCCGTCCCGGTGCAGGGCCACATCCCGGTGCACGTCGGGGGCGCCGGGCCACGTCTCACGATGCCGATCGTCCGGGAGCACGCCGACTGGTGGAACTGCCCGTCCTACGCGGTGGAGCGCCTCGCCGAGCTGCGGCCCCTCGCGGGCGACGCGCAGGTCTCGGTGCAGCACCCGATCGGGCTCGTCGTGGACGGCGCCGACCGGGACGAGGTCGAGGCGCAGGCCCGCCACCGGTTCGGGTCCTGGGGTGGGCTCGTCGTCGGCACACCGCCCGAGGTGATCGACGCGCTCG
>DATDGU010000124.1:0-5581 GCA_036521915.1 Acidimicrobiia bacterium
GGTGACCTCGAACACGAGGGTCTTCAGCAGCGCGGACTCGGGGACGCCGAGGTGCGCCGCGACGGGCGCGATGCCGGGCATGTCCGGGGTCGCGACCGGGCTCATCGCCGGCGCGTCGACCGACGCGTCGTGGCGGGCCGGAGCCTGACGGCGAGCCGCCTCGACGTTCGCCGCGTAGTCGCAGCTCGGGCACCACACGAACGCGTCCTCGCCGACCGCGGCGACGGCGAGGAACTCGTGGTTCGTCTCGCCGCCCATCTCCCCCGCCTGCGCCTCGACGGCACGCCAGGTCAGCCCGCAGCGGGTGAACACCCGGCCGTACGCGTCGTAGAGGTCGTGGTAGGTGCGCTTGAGGTCGTCGACGTCGACGTGGAACGAGTACGCGTCCTTCATGAGGAACTCGCGGGCGCGCAGCAGCCCGAACCGGGGCCGCAGCTCGTCGCGGTACTTCCAGTTGATCTGGTAGAGGGTGACGGGCAGGTCCCGGTAGCTCGAGTACTCGCCGCCGACGACCGTGGTGACGAGCTCCTCGGCGGTCGGGGTGAGGCAGAAGGGCGTCTCCTTGCGATCCTCGAGGCGGAACATCAGGGGCCCGTAGGCGACGTCGCGCCCGGAGCGGGCCCAGAGCTCGAGGGGCTGGATGATCGGGAGGGTGACCTCCTGGGCGCCGGTGCCGTCCATCTCTTCCCGGACGATCTGCTCGACCCGGCGCAGCACCCGGCGCCCGAGGGGCAGCCAGGCGTAGACGCCGCTGGCGACCCGCCGGATGCAGCCCGAGCGCAGGAGGAGCCGGTGCCCGTCGGTGTCGGCGTCGGCCGGGTCGTCCCGCAGCGTGCGGACGAAGAGGTGGGACATCCGCTGGCCGGCCACGGCCGGACGTTACCGGCGCCGTCCCCGCCCGTCGGAGCCAAATGTCACATCGCCGGGCCCCGAAATGCCGACCTGAGCGCTGGTATTTGGGTCCCCGATTCCTTACACTGGCAGTCGTGATTCGAGCGCGAGGCGCCCCGAGCATCGCCATGGGCCGCACCCCCCATGAGCTGCACGACGAGATGACGCGCGACCGCTCGGCGAGCCGCGCCGCCTGACCTTTCCCGGCTCGCCTCCGACCGTCCGCCTGGACCGGTCGTCCCTCGCCTCCCCGAGGTGTCGCCATGATCGATGTCGCTGCCCTGCGAAGTACCCCGCTCGACCCCGTCGTCGCCGAAGAGCTCGACCGCTTCGAGGACGCGGCCGCCAGCTTCGTCGCCGGCGAGATGGACGACGAGGCGTTCCGCGTCTTCCGGCTGAACCAGGGCGTCTACGGCCAGCGCCAGGGTGGCCACAACCAGATGCTGCGGGTGAAGGTGCCGCACGGGCGCGTCACCCCGGACCAGCTCGACATGTTCGGTCACGTCGCCGACGAGTACTCGCGCGGCTGGGGCCACCTCACGACCCGCCAGAACGTGCAGTTCCACTTCGTGCAGCTCGAGCGCGTCGGCGCCTCGTTGCGCGACCTCGCCGCCGCCGGGCTCACGAGCCGCGAGGCGTGCGGCGACACGGTCCGCAACGTGGCGGGCTGCCACCTGGCGGGCGCATGCCCGTTCGAGGTGCTCGACATCACGCCGTGGGCGCGCGCCACGACAGACCTGTTCCTGCGCAACCCGCTGGCGCAGCGCCTGCCCCGCAAGTTCAAGATCAACTTCTCGGGCTGCGCCACCGACTGCGGCCAGGCGATGTTCAACGACGTCGGCGTGATCGGCGTCACCCAGCCCCGCCCCGACGGGACGGTCGAGGCCGGCTTCCGGGTGTTCTTCGCCGGCGGCCTCGGCGCGAACCCGCACCCGGCGCAGGCGCTCGAGGAGTTCACGAGCCGCGAGGACCTGCTCCCGACGATCGAGGCGATCCTGCGGGTCCAGGACCACTACGGGAACCGCGACAACAAGCTGCGCGCCCGGATGAAGTGGCTCGTCGACACGATGGGCGTCGAGGAGCTGCGCGAGCGCATCGTCAAGGAGCGGCGCTTCCTCGTCGCGTCGGCGACCTACCCGGGCGGGCTGCCGGCGCCGGTCGTCGCGCAGGGCGACGCGCCCGCCGGGATGGCGACGCGCCCCGACGAGGGCACGCCCGTCCAGCTGAGCGGCGTCGACCCCTACCGCGCGTGGGAGGCGGCGAACGTCGTGCGGGGCCGGGCGAACGGGACGGTGAGCGCGTACGCGCACTGCCGTCTCGGTGACATCACCTCGGACCAGTTCCGGGGCCTCGCCGACCTCCAGCGGGAGCTCGGGTCCGACGTGCGGATCACGAACCGCCAGAACCTGGTGTTCCGTGACCTCACCGAGGAGCAGCTCCCGCGGCTCTACGACCGGCTCGCCGCGCTGCAGATGGCGTCGCCGGGCGCCGAGCTGGCCCGTGACGTCGTCGCCTGCCCCGGCGCCGACACCTGCAACCTCGCGGTCACCCAGTCGCGGGGTCTCGCCGACGACATCGACCGGGCCCTCGAGGACTCGGGGCTCGCGGACGTCGGCGGCGTGCGGGTGAACATCTCGGGCTGCACGAACAGCTGCGGGCAGCACCACATCTCCGACATCGGCTTCTTCGGCCTCGAGCGGCGCTCGCACGGCCGTGCCGCCCCCGGCTACCAGATGCTGCTCGGCGGGCACGTCGGCCAGATGGCCGTCGAGTTCGGCAACAAGGCGGCGAAGCTGCCGGCGAAGACCGCGTCGGCGGCCGTCGTGCGGGTCGTGAGCCGCTTCGCCGACGAGCGCGCCGCGGGCGAGACGTTCCAGGGCTGGCTCGACCGCTCCGGCGGCGCGGCGACGGTCGGTGAGGGTCTGCGCGACCTCGACGTCTTCCCCGATCCGGACGAGGTGCCCGACTTCTACGTCGACTTCGACGAGACCGGCCCGTACGAGGCCGAGGTGGGTCGCGGGGAGTGCGTCACGTGAACGAGCACGAGCTGCCCGACCTGCGTGAGCTCGCCGCCGCGTCGTCGCGCCTCGAGCACCAGCCGGCCACCGCGGCGATCGAGTGGGCCGCGGGGCGCTTCGGCGACGGGCTCGTCCTGGCGTCGTCGTTCCAGGACTGCGTGCTCATCGACCTCGTGGCCCAGGTGGCGCCCGACCTCGAGGTGGTGTTCCTCGACACCCAGTACCACTTCGCCGAGACGCTCTGGTACGTGGAGACGGTCCGGCGCCGCTACGACCTGCGGCTGCGGATCATCGAGCCCGACGTGACGCCCGACGACCGCTGGCTGGACGACCCGGACGCGTGCTGCGCCGCCCGCAAGGTCGTCCCGATGGCGAAGGCGCTCGCCGGCAAGGAGGCCTGGATTACCGGGCTGCGCCGCGACGAGGCCCGGACCCGCCTGTCGACGCCCATCGTCGGCTACGACGTCGGGCGCGGGATGGTGAAGGTGAACCCGATCGCCACCTGGACCGCGGCCGACGTCGAGCGCTACGCGGAGAGCCGCGCCCTGCCGGAGCACCCGCTGCGCGACAAGGGCTACGCGTCGATCGGTTGCTGGCCGTGCACCCGCCCCGTCGGCGACGGCGAGGACGAGCGGGCGGGCCGCTGGTCGGGTCTCGACAAGCTGGAGTGCGGCCTCCACACGTGACGCCTGCCGGCGCCCGCCGGTGGGAACATCTGGGATGCCCGTCCACGACGTCGCCGCCGTCGGGTTCGGCGCGGCGTCCGACGTCTACGAGCGCGCCCGCCCCAGCTATCCGCCGGACGCGGTCGGGTGGCTCGTCGACGCGCTGCGCCTCGGGCCCGGCGTCACCGCGATGGACCTGGCCGCCGGGACCGGCAAGCTCACCCGGCTCCTCGCCCCGACCGGGGCGCGGCTCGTCGCGGTCGAGCCGGTCGCGGGGATGCGCCGCGTGCTCGTCGCGACCCAGCCGGACGTGGCGGTGCTCGCCGCCGTCGCCGAGGCGCTCGCGCTCCGGGACGGCGTGCTCGACGCCGTCACCGTCGCGCAGGCGTTCCACTGGTTCGACGCCGACGTCGCGTTCGCCGAGCTCGCCCGGGTGCTGCGCCCCGGCGGGCGCGTCGGGCTGATCTGGAACGCCCGTGACCGCCGCGTCGCCTGGGTCGACGAGGTCTGGGCGGTGATGGACCGGGTCGAGCGGCGCGCCCCGTGGCGCGACCACGACCGGCAGGCCCGCGGCGCGATCGGTGAGCACCCCGGGTTCGGACCCTGGCACGAGGCGACGTTCCATCACGAGCAGCACGTCACGCCCGAGGGGCTCGTGGAGCGGTTCGCGTCGGTGAGCCACGTCGCGGCGCTCGACGAGGCCGCCCGGGCGCGGGTGCTCGACGAGGTCCGGGCGGCGCTGGCCCGCCACCCCGACACGGCGGGGCGCACCGACCTGGCGGTCCCCTACCGCGTCGACGCGTACTGGTGCGATCGCCGGTGAGGCGCTCCCTACGCACCCGGGTCGGGGTCGCCGCCGGTGCCGTCGCCGGCTGGCTGTCGCGGGTGACGGGCCGCGGCGCCGGCGCGACGGTCAGCGGCCGCGTGCTGAACGCCATCGCGCCCGGCGCGCTCGCCGAGCTCGCCGCCGGTCGGCACACCGCGCTCGTGTCCGCGACGAACGGCAAGACGACGACCACCCGATTCCTCGCCGCGGCGCTCGCGACCGACGGCCGCACGGTCATCACGAACTCGACCGGCGCCAACCTCACGTCGGGGATCGCGCCGACGCTGGCCCGCGACCTGCAGGCCGACACGGCGGTGCTCGAGGTCGACGAGCGTGTGCTCCCCCGTGTCGTCGACGTGCTCGGGACCGAGCTGCTCGTCCTCGGCAACCTGAGCCGCGACCAGCTCGACCGCTACGGCGAGGTGCACCTCGTCGCCGATGCGTGGCGGGCCGTCACCGAGGCGCGCCCGCATCTGGCGGTCGTGGCGAACGCGTCGGATCCCCACGTCGTGTGGGCCGCGAGCCCGGCCGCGGTGACCTGGGTCGCGCTCGGGCTGGGTTGGCGTCAGGACGCCGCGACCTGCCCGCGCTGCGGCGCCCTCCTCGCGTGGGACGCCGAGCGCTTCGAGTGCCCGGGGTGCGGCTTCGCCCAGCCCGACCCCGACTTCGTCCTCGACGGCGACACGCTCGTCCGGGACGGCGACCGGGTGCCGTTGCGCCTGGCGATCCCCGGCCGCTGGAACCTGGCGAACGCCGCCCTCGCCGTCGCCGCCGCGACCGCCCACTTCGACGTCGCGCCGGCCGCGGCCGCGGGCGCGCTCGGCGACGTGACGACCGTCGCCGGCCGCTACATGCGCGTCCCGCTCGGCGACGGGCGCGCCGCCCGCGTGCTGCTCGCCAAGAACCCGGCCGGGTGGAGCGAGGTCCTGGCCTACCTCGCCGGGATCGACACCGCCGTCGTCCTGGCGGTGAACGCCCGGGTCGCCGACGGGAAGGACCCGTCCTGGCTCTGGGACGTCCCCTACGAGCTGCTCGCCGGGCACGCGACCGCCGCGTCCGGTGAGCGCTGCCTCGACGTCGCGGTGCGGCTCCGCTACGCCGAGGTCGAGCACCTCGTCGAGCCGGACCCGCTCGCCGCGGCGCGCGCGCTCCCCGGCGACACGGTGCACCTCGTCTGCTCC
>DATDGU010000125.1:0-3014 GCA_036521915.1 Acidimicrobiia bacterium
CGCGGCTGCTCCTACTGATGAAGGCGTCTTGCAGAGGGTCCCCGATCACCGTCTGATTATCCAACACGACGCCGCTCCGTCTCAGCGCCGCGATCGACGCCAACTTGAAGCGGGTTCGTTCACGTCCTTCTGATCAGCAGAGAGACTTCAGCCAATGGAGCGACGGACCACTAGTGGGGGTGAAACGGGGGCCGTTCGAAACGTGCGGACTCCGTGGAGGTCTCGGTGCCGGGGGTGAGTTCCTAACGTCAGTCAAGCCCCTCAAGCCACGTTTTCGCTAGCTTCTCTTCCAGGCGGGTCGGTGGCCGGAGCGACCTTCTGGGCCGACTCCTTTCTGCCTCGACCCGCCGCCCTCTTCTTAAGAAGTTTGGCCGGGGTGTTGCGACGACGGGCCATCCTGACCTTGGGGTCAATCTTGAAGCGGTCGGCGCATGCAGCCTTGCCTTCGGCCTCGGTTATCACGTCGCCGTCTTCGTCTCGCAGTTCGTAGAGCTCGCCCTTGCGCCAGCAGGCGGCGATCCGGGTGATGAGGGCAGCCGAGACCGAGCACAGCGCCGAGTTGTGGTGCTTGCCCTCGACCATGACGAGTCGGTAGTAGCGCTGGGCGAGAGTGGGGTCGATGTGGCGGGCGTGATCGGCTGCCATGTAAAGGGCCCGGCGCAGACCGGCGTCACCCGCCTTGGTGATGCCCTTGTGTCCCGCCACCAGTCCGGACTGGTCGACCTTGGGCACAAAGCCAGTGAAGGAGCGGACGCCGGCCAGGTTGGCGAAGCGGTTGAAGTCGCCCGCATTGCCCAAGATGGCCGCCGAGAGGACGGGCCCGAGCCCCGGTGCCGAAACGACGATGCCCTTGGGATCGGCTTCCTCGTAAAGGGCGGCGATCCGCTTGTCGGCCGCGGTGATCTCGTCGTTGAGCTGGCGGAGCACCCGGACCTCTGAGGCGATGTCGTGGGCCAGCTCGGTGAAGTCGATGCCCCCGCATGACCACAGCTCTAGGGTCTCGTCCGCCATGGCCAAGAGCTCGTCGGCCTTGTCCTGGCGCCATAGTCCCGCACTCGAGCGGATCAACAACGCGGCAAGCCGGCTGCGTCCGAGACGCTTGAGTGCGCGTGGATCGGCGTATTTCTCCAATATGACCAGGGCCGTCTTCGACGCGGTGGCCGATCCGAGGGAATCGGCCCAACCCGGACCCAACAGCTCGACCAATGCATCAAGGCGGAGACTCGCCGCGGTGCGGCGCTTGACCAGGCTGAAGCGGTGACGCACGGCCCGGCGCAATGACTGGGCTGGGCCGAGGTTGTCGATGCCGCGCAGGCCCTCAGGGTGCAGCAGCGGCAGACGGGCCAGCACCCTCGAATCCAACCGGTCAGTCTTGGTGTGCTTGTTGTAGTAGTCCCGCAGATCGGCCGACTGTTCGGGGGGCACCAAGATGACCGTGGCGCCGCGTGCTTGGAGCCAGGCCGACAGCGGCACCCAGGCGTTGCGGGTGGGCTCGAGGATCACCGTCACCGCCGCATCGTCAGGGATCTTCGCCCACAGGCGCTCGAGGTCAGTGGTCGTCGTGCGGAACTTCCACGACGACCAGATGAACTCCCCTCGCTCGTCAGCCAGGCTGGCCCGGTGGTCGGCCCGACACGCGACGTCGATGCCCAACCTCACTTCCTTCATGGCAGGTTCCTCTCGCTCGGTGAGTGATCAGTCGGCTCTCCGTCGTCGACCGGTGCACGTTCCGCAGGGGTGTGACCATCCAGACATTCAGAAGCAGGGGTCCGACTCCATGATCGGCCGCCGAGTTCCAGAAAAGGGATGCACGTGCGTCGGGAGGCTCGTCTGGTCGACGATCACCGTTATGGAGTCGAGCTTTCGCTCGCTCCGATCCCACAAAAGTCAAGCCAGAGGAACCGACCCGACGCACCCTACGAAGGGCTTCCGCCTCATCGGTGGATGCCCGGAACCAACGCTAAATATCCCAGTACACCGGCTCGGGGGTTTCTTCTAAGGGCGGGAGGCGCACCCCACAGAGGAGCCGAAAGGAACGGTTTTTCGGGCAAGAACGCGCCCTCCGGGGACGGATACGGTGAGCGTCACACATTGCTTTTGCGCCAGAGCAAAGCCACCGCCGTATTGAACGAACCCCGCCTCCGTGAGTCCGCACGACAGAGGAGCTTGGACCACGATCCGATTGGGTTCCGTCTGCAGTTCGGCCGTCGTCGTGGTCGTCGAAGGAACCTGACCGTAGACAATTGAGACGTGGCCTTTGGCTCCCTTGGCTGATACAACGAGTCTAGGTAACCGAGTTGGTCCGACAGTCATCTGCGACTTGATTCCCAGCAAAGGGGATCCCTGAATCTTCGCAACCAATCTCGGGTCCAGGTCGCCGAACCGCACAGGCCCTACGACAACATCGTGACCAGTATGAACGACTGCGCTCGGTGTGGACCCGCTGTAAATCTGCTGGTCACACACCGCCGTTGGCACCGTTGCGGAAACCAGCGTCATTGCCGCGGCATTCATCGCCGGGAATGAGAACACCATCATCGCTGAAGCCGAAACAGCACCCAGAAGAATCCCACTCCGCGTGATCAGCGCGGACTTGTCCATCACATGCCAAGCCTAGGCAATGTGGCTCCGCATCGGTAGATCAGGGTGCCCCCGACCGGTTCGGGGCGAGTCGTTCATCCCTAGAGGGCCAATCGCCCACGCCTACCACAGTGAGTCGAGGAGTCCCGCCCGGTCCGCGGGATGACCGCGGGATACAAAGCGCTTCCGTAACCGACCTCTCGACGCGGCCGTCGGCGTCGGTGCTGGTCACACAGCGTGTCGGAGGGGGGACTCGAAACAATGCCCTGCATGCTATTGACTCCTATCCCGCTGAGGGATCAGCCCATGTCGGAGCGAGAATCGGTCACAATCCGGAGCGCGAGGTAGCAGCCACCGAGCTGTGGCTACCGGCTGCCTGACGAGTGCGCACACCGACGGGTGCTCGCCTGGGCCCGGTTCTACGAGGCATCAAA
>DATDGU010000126.1:0-16929 GCA_036521915.1 Acidimicrobiia bacterium
CCACGGGCCTGAGGTGAGGTGTGGACGAACTGCGCGCTCGGTTCTTCTTCGCTGAGGTGTAGAGCGCCGCGCGGAGCGTTAGAACGGCGCCTCGCCCACGCCGGCGATCATGACGCGCTGCATCGTGTCGGCCTGATTGAACTCGCTCACGAATGCCGCACCCACGCGACGGTCGGGGAGGGCGAATTCAAAAACCGGCGTGCTCGATGCCATCCGAAGCCAGTTGGCCGGGCCAACCAGGTCGCCGCCCCACCACCCGTCGGGCTCTATCCGAAGGGACGCCCGGACCCCGACCTCGGCGCCGTCAGCGTCGACAACGAACGCCTGGCCTACATATTCGGAGGCCACACCGGCAGGCTACCGCCCCGTAGGGTGAGTCCCGGGGATCCGTCGACGATTGAAGCGGGCAGCCGCTCAGTCTCGATGCGGAGCAGCGCCCGCCCCTCGGTCTCATCGCCATCGGGCTCGACCACGAGCGCCCGGCCGCTCGTGAGTCACTGGCGAGTCGCACGTTTTGGCGGTCAAAGGGGGTCATGGCGAGCCGATCTCCGATCATCGACGAGTTTCTGGAACATCCGATCGAGTTTTTCAGCCGCGACCGGCGAGAGGTCCTCGATAGGGACGCCGTAAGCGATGGCAAGGGCGCGGATGATCCACGGGTCCCAACTGGTCTCGCGAACCTCGCCGTTCTCCCACCTGGTAAGCAACCCGCGCGAAAACTGTGACGTGTTCCGACTCAAGTGTGCGCCCGCCGTCCTGGCGCTTGCCGTCGCCACTGCGCTCGTGCCGTCGATCGCCGCCGCGCAGACCGAGGGGGGCAGCGGCGAGCAATCGCTGCAGAACCAAGTCGCCGAGGTATCGGCCGCCGAGCTCCAGGCGATCGCCTCGGTCCATGCGGCGGAGCAACAGGCGGCCGAGCTGACCGACCGTGCCGGCGAGCTCACGACCGAGCTGGACGCCGCGCAGGCGGCGCTCGACCCCCTGCAGGCCCGGGTCGATGAGCTGACCGCGCAGGAGCAGGCCGCCGAGCAGGCCCTCGCTGACGCGAAGGCGCGCCTGGACGCGTCAGCAGGGTCGATCCTCATCACCGAAAGTCAGACCTGTCTTCAGCTCGAGGCCGAAGTTCTCGAACGGGCGGACCTTGTGAGGAGGTCGGCGGGCGCGGCCGCCTCGACGGAGTCGTAGCCCTGGCTCTGAACTCGTCCTCTTCCTCGGAGCGAGCGGATGCGGGAAGACGACGCTGCTTTCGGTGCTGGCCTCGCTGTTGACACCAAATTCGGGGACCGTTTTCGTCGGCAGCACCGAGGTGACCGGCCTGAAGGGTGCCGCGCTCGCCGAGTATCGCCGGACTGGCGTGGGGGTGATCTTCCAGGGTTTCAATCTCATCCCAAGTCTCACCGCTCGAGAGAACATCGAGATCTCGATGAGCGCGGCCGGTCGCTCCCGCAAAGAAGCCCGCGATCGCTCCGCTGAGCTGCTCAAGCTGGTCGGACTCGAGGATCGAATGGACCACCGGCCGGGTGCGATGTCGGGGGGGCAGCAGCAGCGCGTCGCCATCGCTCGGGCACTCGCGCTCGACCCACCGCTCATCGTTGCCGACGAACCCACTGCGTCGCTCGACTACGTCCAGGTGGATAGCGTGCTCCGGCACTTGCGAGATCTCGCCGCCCCGGGGCGCATCGTCGTGGTCGCGACCCACGATGAACGGCTCCTACCCCTCGCCGACCGGATCGTCGAGCTCACCCCCCGCGCGATCTTGGACCAGCGACCGCCGGAGCACACCGAGCTCACAGCCAACGAGATGCTCTTCCAGCAGGGTGATCAGGGCACGCTGGTATACGAGGTGGACCGAGGCACCATCGAGATCGTGCGAGAGCTTGCAGACGGTGGCGAGGAACTGCTCACGATCATCGAACCCGGCGGGTACTTCGGGGAGCTGGCCCCGATGTTCGGCCTCCGGCGCGCCGCGGCTGCACGCGCTGGGGGATCGGGCGCCGCAGTCACCGGCTACAACCTGCGCGACTTCCGCAGCCGTCGCGGTCGCGACGTCTCGGGTCCTTCCACCGAGTGACGAGTTACCGACACGGTCTGGAGACCGCGAGGACCGGCCATCGGAGTGCGAGGTAGCAGCGCCGGGCATGCCTCCAACCACGGTGAAACACAAGGGTTCGGCCTCCGCCAGGAACTATCCATCCGCGAAGGAACACGTTCGCAATCATCGTCGACCGCGCCAGGCCGCAGCGCTTTGTGTCCAAGTGACGGAGCATCGCAAGTCGGTGACGGCCCCGACTCGCGATCTGTGGAACCGCGAGTCAGAGGGCGGGCTGGGACCCGGTCGATCTCCGGGAAGAATCGTCGGGCAGGCCTCGAGGATCCATTCGTCATTTCGGGTCTACCCGTAGAGGTACCAGCGGTTGACAAGGCCGTATACATGGACCGGAATTGGACTAGAAAGGCAGCCCCGGGAGGAGAGAGCACGATGCCATGTGACGTTCACGCCGATCATGCGCACGTTCACGGGCCCGAGTGTGGCCATGCTTCCGTGACGCACGGTGACCATGTCGACTATTTCCACGATGGTCACGTTCATCACGAGCACGACGGTCACTGGGATGAATGTGCGCCCTCACATGTGACACACGGAGACCACGAAGATCACGAGCACGGACCGGATTGCGGACACGAAGTGATCTCCCACGGCGACCACGTCGACTACGTCCATGACGGGCACCGTCATGCGCCCCATGAGGGGCATTGGGACGAGCACTGAACATCTGGCGCTCTTGGGCTATCAGTTTCCCGGGATCGTGTCCTCCGAGCAGACCCGAGCCTGTCCCGGGCACGCAGCGAGGCGGAATAGGGCACGCGAAGGCTTAAGGGCTCAGGTGCATGCCCCGATACCGATGTTTCTGGACTACAACGAGGGTCGAATGGTCCGGTGGTTTTTCCGTCTAAGGAATGCCTGGCACAGGATGAAGCGACGCGGGCGTCGAATGTTTAGAGGGCATGTCTGAAACTGACGTCCTTGCTGGGGTGACAAAGGCAACCTCAGCGTCGACGCCGTCGACTCCCTGCGCCTGGTGCGCCCACCCGGCCACCACGCCTTGGGCTCGTGCACGAGTCCTCTTGCCAGGACAAACTACGGCCTTCGCTCGACACGCGGGAGGGATCCAGCATGAAACGTTTCTTCGAGAGCCTGGCCGGGCTCGTGCTGCTCTTAGTCGTTTTTCTGGTCGTGACCTTTCCAGTCACCTGGCTCTTGATGCTCTTTCTCGGCAACGTTGGTCTGCATGTGGGCTACGTGGGCACGCTGCCGCTCGGCACGGTGGTGAGCCTGCTGATAGGAGCCGCTTCGACGGGCGCGCATGGCTCCCGTTGGAGCGGGCCACGTTCCGGGGCCGAATTCGAGGTCGCGGTCGCGGAGTTTAAGGACGAGGAAGGAACGTAAGGCTGGCCCCGAATCAGGATCACTTTGTTGGCCGGTGGCATACGAAGCAGTTGGCCGTCGCCACCGTGGACGCTTAGCGCCGAGGAACTGCTCGATTCGCGGGGCGTGAGGAACTCCGGGCGGCGAGAACGTTGAGTACATCCGGTACCAGGTTGCGGATACTGCCCCTCTGGGAGCGGGGCGGGTCGGGGCTTGACCCTCACGCGGGGGAAGGTGGCACCCTCGCCGGTAGCCGCCGGATCGAGGACGGCCGGTAGCACCGACGACGAGGAGGCTCTGAGTGACTGACGTGCTTGCCGATTACGCCGTGCCGGGCGCGATGACTGCCCTGCAGCTCACCCCCGACCTGGCGCGGGGTCTGCCAGCCGACCCGGTGGCGACATGTGCCGTGGCGTCCGGCCTCATCCTCCACGAGTTCTGGGCCGCGCTCTACGGCGTGGAGGTTCCTGACGCCCGCCTGGTGGAGCTCGAGACCCGTCCCGCCTCTGCGATGGTGGACCTCATCGTCGGGCTCGACCCGCGGCCGCTGAGCAAGCCCCGAGCCCCGCAACGGCGAATGGTGGGGAACTGCCGCCACTTCTCCACCCTCAGCTGCGCGCTCCTGCGTCGGTCGGGGATCGCGGCGCGAGCTCGGTGCGGCTTCGCGACGTACTTCGAGGCGGGCCGTTACGTCGACCACTGGATCGTCGAGTGCTGGGACCCAGTCGGGGCGCGTTGGAGGAGGGTCGACAGCCAGCTCGACGCCGCGCAGCGGGAGGTACTCGCGCTCGACTTCGACCCCACCGACATTCCGGACGGGAGGTTTCTGTCCGGGGGCGAGGCGTGGGAGCTTTGCCGCTCCGGAGGTGCCGACCCTGAGCATTTCGGGATCCTCGACTTTTGGGGCGAGTGGTTCGTTCGCAATAACGCGGTGCGCGATCTGGCCGCGCTCAACAAGGTTGAACTGCTGCCCTGGGACGGCTGGGGACTCATGAACCGCGAGAGCACACCCGAAGACGAAGATCTGATCGACCGGGTAGCCCAGATCAGCGCGTCCGGCAACGGGGCCGAGGCGCGGAAGCTCTACCAAGGAAACGATCTGTTGCGAGTTCCCGGCGAGGTCACCAGCTACCGTGCCGGGACGTTGGTCGCGGTCAACGTGTAATCCGCTCGGGCACCTTAACTAGACGGGCGAGAGCTTGGCCTTGGTGATGCAGATGGCAAGGTGGGCGTCGACGACCGCTTGCCGGGTGGCCTCCGACGCACCGGCGTCGGCCTCGGCAGCCACCTTGGCGCTGTCGCCCGCCTGCTCCAGTTCGATCACAGCGCGCCGCTCATCGTCGTCCGTAGCCGCCTTCTCGGCCTTCTTCGCGAACTCCCTCACCACGGCAACCAACACCGGCGACGCACTCTGATCGCCTTGGGCAAGGTCGAGAGCGCTGTCGATCTTCAGCCGAACCTCACGTAACCGCTCAGCCGTGGTCGTCACACCCCCAAGGCTATGCCACGGCCAGCTGCAGCCGATACCCGCCATTAGAGGCGAGTCCACCCCACCGTCGGATCGGATTGGGCGCTAGCCAAGTAATTCGCATCGGTCACGTAGTTCTCGAAGAGCCCGCAAGCCGTACAGAGGTAAGTCGTCCAATCCCGGCTCCCGCTCAGGCCTCTTCCTTTCTTGATCCTGATCGTGATGTCCCAACCGATCCCCTGCGGAGTGACCATGACCTCAGACGACCCGCATTGGGGACAGTTGCCGTTTTTCAGCATCGAGCACCTCCGCGCACCGCTGACAGGTAAACCCTCGTTTCGGTGACGCCGTGACGTTGGACGGCGATGAAGGCCCGCGCCGCGAGGGTCTGACTCGTCAGACGGGGAAGCGGGCACTCCCAGTGTCTAATCCCGACCCGGGTGACTGCGAGCGCACGGCGCGAGTGAGCAACTAGTCGATTCGTATGTGTCCGGTTAGGGTCCGCCGATGGGCCATGACGTCGTCGTCGTCGGCGGAGGTTCCGCTGGTTGTGTCCTCGCCACGAGACTGACCGAGGACCCCGATCGCACGGTGATGCTTGTCGAGGCAGGATCCGATCACCCCGACGTTCGCACACTGCCGCCCGACGTCGTCGACGCGTCGGCGCCGACTGTCGACCACGACTGGGGCTACACGGCGGACGCCGAGCTCGACCGTGGGATACCGGTGCCCCGAGCTCGGATCATGGGAGGGTGCTCAGCGACGAACGCATGCTTCGCGCTGCGCGGCGCGCCGGAGGATTACGACGGCTGGGCCGCGCTGGGTAACCCCGGTTGGAGCTTCGCCGACGTTCTCGACGACTTTCGCCGCCTGGAGAGCGACCATGACTTCCACGATCAGTGGCACGGCTCGGACGGCTTAATCCCGGTTCGTCGTCACCCACCGGATGAGATGAACCGCGCCCAAGCAGCCTTCCTCGACGGAGCCGTCGTGTCAGGTCATCGATACGTCGAGGACCACAACCGGCCCGGCGCGGTCGGAGCCGGCCCGACACCTCGCAACGTCATCGACGGCATGCGGATGAGCACCGCGGTGACGTACCTCTCTTTGGCTCGATCACGCGCGAACCTCACGATCCAGCCTGACACCGTGGCGGGGCGCGTCGAGTGCTCGGGAAACCGTGCGACGGGGATCAGCCTCCTCGACGGGACCCTTATCGAAGCGGACCGGGTGGTGCTTGCAGCAGGGACGTACGCCAGCCCCATGATCCTGGCCCGATCGGGCATCGGTCCGGCCGCCGAACTCCAAGCACTCGACATCGCGCCGGTCCTGGATCTACCCGGCGTGGGAGCGAATCTCGTGGACCACCCGCTGATCGCCATCGACCTGCCGACTCGACCGTCTGCCGGGCCCAGTCGCTTTCAAACCCACATCACGTTCCACTCGGCCGGCGCGGACATCACAGGACCCGCCGACCTGCTGCTATTCACTGCGGGCCCGTTCGATGCAGGACCGGACCAAACTCCGAGTGGCGCCGTGTTCGGAATCGTTGCCGGCCTCATGGCACCCCGATCACGAGGCTGGATCCGTCTCGTTTCGAGCCAGCCCGACGACGCACCCCGGATCCATCTCGCCCACCTCACCGACACCCATGACCTCGAGCGCATGCTTGACGCCGCGACGGAGGCACGGCGGCTCGCGCGCAGCGAACCCGTGGCGGCGATCATCGATGGGTCCGAGCTCTCACCCGGACCGGCCGTCGCGTGCGACAACCGCGACGGGCTCGCGGCCTGGGTCCGAAGCGCCGTCTCCACCTTCCATCACCCCGTTGGTACCTGCGCAATGGGACCAGATCCCGAGGTGGGTGCGGTCACCGACTTGCATGGCTCGGTACACGGGATCGACGGGCTCACCATCGCCGACGCCTCGATCATGCCGACCATTCCGAAGGCCACGACGAACCTTCCAACGATCATGGTCGCAGAGCACCTCGCTCACTGGCTCCGCAACGCCTGATCAGCAGCCGATCAACAGGGTTCACCTCAAGACCTATGTCCAGGTGACAAAAATCCTGTGGACTGACGGATTCGCCAACCGAATCCGTGACGGAGCGCTGGCCCGGCAGGCGCCTTTCGGAGCAGACTGCCCGTCACGGGCCTGCGGGCGGACAGGGGGCGAACCATGCGCATCGAGCGGACCGCCACGTCGATCTCGTGGATACCGTCCGACTCGATCCCAGGGTTGATGCGCGTGCCGTTCGAGCGACGGCTCATGCACTACGACCCACCTCCGCCGCTGACGATCACCGACCTCGATGGCATGCGCCGACGCGGCGAGTTCCGGTTCTCGAACGGCCTGAGCGCCTGGATCGACGTCGAGCGAGGCGAGATCCGAGACCGCGGATACTCGGGCGGTCTGACGATGGGGCTCACGCCCATTACGGCCGGACCGCTGCGCCTCATGCTCCCGACGAAGGGCAATCCTGAGATCCGGCGGGAACCCCAAGTCATCTCCGACAAGGCCACGTTCGTGCAGACGTGCGGGGGTCGGCCCGGCTTCTCCTTCCTGAAGCCATCGACACGCTGGCCGTTCGTCGTGAGCCGACCCTTCACGATCTGGACGACGATCCAGCTCACCATCCGTGCGGATGGCACCAGTACCCAGCGCCTCCTGGGCGCGAGCCCGTTCCCCCGCCACTGGCTCTACGACCACGAGGGGCAACTCGTTGAGAAGGCGGCGCTGACGCGGTCCCAGCTCTGGGCGAAGACGACCTTCGGTTCCCACACCCCGTGGGGCGGAGAGGAGCAGATCCCGGTCGTCGCCGAGCCGGAGACCAGCCTCGAGCGGACGCTCTCCGAGCAGATCATGCAGGGCGCCGACAAGCCTGCGATCCGGCAGCTGAGTGTGGGCGACTACCTATTCCGCCAGGCCGACGAGGCGACGTCGATCGCGCTGGTTCTTGACGGCACCTTCGAAGTGCGAGTCGACGGGAAGGCAGTCGGCAAGGTCGGGCCCGGCACCGTGGTCGGTGAGCGGGCCGGCCTCGAGTCAGGGCGCCGCACGGCCGACCTGTGTGCGCTCACCGACGCCCGGGTGGGAGAGGTTGCCGCGTCGACCCTGAACAGCGAGATCCTGAGCGAGCTCGCGCTCGGCCACCGCCGCGAAGACACCGGCTGAAGCGATCACGGCTTCAGGAGCCCTCACGCGGGCTCTGACTACCGTGCATCCAAAACTGACCCGATTACAGTCGACTGAGTGGCCACCGGACCTGAAAGCACTCGCGGAGAATTCTCTTCGGTCGCCACTGGGACGGCGGACCCTTCGGGCGGAGATGTGTCATGCCGCGATATCTGATCGAGCGGGCCTGGGACGAGCGCGACGAGCGCGAGATGGACGAGGCCGGCTATCGATCCCGTCACATCGCTGAGGAGCACTTTCCAGCGATCACCTGGGAACACAGCCACGTGGTCAGCGACGACTCTGGAAAGATCAAGACCTTCTGCGTGTATGACGCCCCGAATGTGCAGATGGTGCTTGATCATGCCGGCATGGTCGGTGACCATCGTGTTTTGCACGTCTACGAGATCGGCGGCGATGTCAGTCCGGCGGACTTTCCGGGCTGAGCGGCAGCGCGCCGCGCGGTGGTCTGCCGAAGTCGATATCCGCGTGGTAGGCGGCTTGGTGCGCGACAGCTCGCTTCATTCGGATTACCGGGCGCCGAGGGTCGTCGTCGTCCATGAGGTCTAAGGCCTCGCTGTAGAGCGCCACCGCCTCGCCTTTGGCCCACCCCCTGCCGGCCTGATCGGCGGCAGCCTGCAGGTATTCGACCGCACTGTCTGCGTCGCCTGCTCCCCGCCAGTGGTGGGCGAGCACGCCGGCCATGTCGCCGAGCCGTTCACCGGCCGTCTCCTCGACAAAGCGGGCGACCTCCGCATGTCGCTCCCGGCGCGCCGCACGCGAGAGCGTGGAGTAGGCGACCTCCCGAATCAGAATGTGCCGAAACGAGAACTCGTCGTCACCCTCGATGCGAGAGACTCGTTCCCGCACCAGAAACTCCCTTGCCTCGAGCTCGTCTAGTGCGTCGTCTAGTCCATCGGTACCGCCGAGTCGCGCGAGTGCACCCCGCCAGAACGTCTTGCCCACGACGGATGCATCAAGGAGGACCCGACGCTCCGCCGGCGGCAGGGCGTCGAGACGAGCAGCCACGATCGCCTTCACGCTGGTCGGTAGCGCCTCACGAGGATCGGTAATCCCTTCCGCAAGGGACGCCGCCAACTCCTCGATGAACAGGGGATTTCCACCGGCGGTCTCGATCAGGCGTCCGACGACCGCGTCGGTGAGGTCCTCGGTGGGTAAGAACCGGGCAGCCAGCTCTCGGGCCTGCGCTTCGGGCAACGCCTCGATGCGCAGAGCGGTATAGCCAGCAAGTCCCCCACCCCAACCGGCCCGATCGTCAAAGAGCTCGGGCCGCGCCGAGGTAAGGAACATGGCTGATGCGTCCGTCACCCGCGCCGCGAGGAATTCAACAAGGTCGAGGAGGCTGGGTTCGGCCAGGTGGCTGTCTTCGACCTCGAACACTGTCGGCTGTCGGACGGCGAGCGCCTCGACCAGGCGCCGAGCCGAGAAGAACAACATATGGCGGTCCTTGACGAGACCGTTGTTACCGATGCCGAGGATGACCGACAAGTTCGAGGCGACGGACTTGGCCTCCGATTCGCCGAGCAGCTCGGTGGTGAGCCCGTCCAGTTTTTGCCGCGCCTCCAGTGCGGGATCAGTTCCAAAGATCCCGGCGACCTCCTTGACGATCTGGGCAAACGCGCTGTAGCCGCCGCCCGACCCGTACGGCAGGCAACGGCCCTTCAGGACTCGTCCTCCCTCGGCCTCGACCGCGGTGCGGAACTCCTCGCACAGGCGTGTCTTGCCGATGCCGGCGGGGCCGAGGACCGTCACGAGGTGCGGGCGACGGTCGGCGACGACGCGCGCCCAGGTCGTTCGCAAGAGCCCGAGTTCTCCGCGCCGGCCGACGAGGGTCCCCGCCGAGAGCGGACGCGCCGTTGGGCCCGCGAGCGCCGAGATGGCCCGCCAGGCTCGGAGAGGCTCTCGTTTGCCCTTCACGACCAGCGGCTCGAGGGTCTCGTATTCGATGCACCGGGTGGTAGCCCGCCACGTCTCCTCACCGACGAGAATGGCGCCCCGCGGGGCGGAGGTCTGCAGGCGCGAAGCGGTGTTGACGACGTCACCGGTGACCGTCTGCTCACGACGGTCCTCTGGACCGACGGGGGCGAACACCACCTCGCCACTCTGTATCCCAATGCGCAACGGGAGACCAGCGAAATCGGCTGGGTGTTCGGACGCGCATTGCTGCATCTCGAGCGCCGCCCGGAGGGCTCGCTCGGGGTCGTCCTCATGGGCAACGGGGGCACCGAAGACTGCGAGCAGCCCGTCGCCCACCACTTGGTTCACGGATCCACCGAAGCGATGAACGATCTCGCCGAGCACATTCATGCACCGGTCGACAATGGTCCGGATGTCCTCGGGATCGCTCTGCTCGGACAGCGCTGTGAAGCCCGAGAGATCAGCGAAGAGCACCGTGGTCCAGCGTCGTTCTTCCGGTAGGCCGGGTGCATGGGCGCCTAATTCGGCACCACACGCGCCGCAGAATCGGAAGTCCGGTGGGTTGTCTTTACCGCAGGAATCGCACATTCGGCGGATAGGCGCGCCGCACCAACCGCAGAAACGGTTGTCCACGCCATTTGAATGCCCGCAGTGTTTGCACGTCGCCGTCTCAGGCACGCGCGCGCCCCCCTCCCGCGCCAAAGAGGTTACCTGCGTCCGTGCGAACAGGGGCAAGGGCCGCCGGACATGTTCTCCGATTGCGGAGACCACGACCTGAAAGGCCTCGACGAGTCCCGGCGAGTGTACGCAGCGTGCAACTGAGCCAACAGGGAGTACAAGCGGTCTCGCCTCGAATTCCCGACTCGGTCAGAGCCGATTGGCGGCAATGCGCCGAGTTGGCGGGAAGGCGAGTCAGTCTTTTTGGTCCGCGTGTCTCGTCCGCCGACGAAGATCCTCCGACGGGAACCGGCTCGGGGAGAAGGTCTCACCAGACACCCGTTGGCTGCGTGTCGCCTGGCGATGTGAGATCCCTCACCGCAGTCGACTCGCGGCTTCGAAGATCGCGAGTCAGGGGCTGGTTGCGAATTCGATGCCGCGCCAAGTGTGGTAAGGGACCGTGAAAGAGTGACTCGATGGACGACGTACCGACTCTGATGGCTGTACACGCGCACCCTGATGACGAGTCCTCGAGCACGGGCGGCATTCTGGCCCGGTACGCGGACGAGGGGCTGAGGACCATCGTCGTCACATGCACGAACGGCGAATTTGGCGACGCGCCCGGCGGGATCAAGCCTGGAACTCCTGGTCACGATCCTGAGGAGGTTGCCCGCATCCGCCGGGGCGAACTTGAGCGAGCGTGCGCATTGCTCGGCGTACATGAGCTCGAACTCCTCGGTTACCACGACTCGGGCATGGCGGACTGGGAGTACCGCGACAGCGCAGACGCATTCTGCAACGTGCCGATCCGCGAGGGCGCCGACCGGCTCGTTCAATTGTTCGAGAAGCACCGTCCCGACATCGTTGTCACATACGCGGACGATGCTGGCTACGATCACCCCGACCACGTCCACGCAACTCGGGTAACAATGGCCGCCCTCGAACGCTCAGAGATCCCGAAAAAGGCGTACTGGTCTTTGATCCGGGCCAGCACGTTCAGCCGGTTCCGAGACCTTCTCGTCGAGCAAGGCATCGAGGGTGACTTTCCAGAGCCCGAGCCGGAGATCGTTCAGCGGATGCGGGAACTCGAGCAGCGCATCACGACGACGATCGACGTCAGTCAGTTCGTGAACCGCAAGCGCGCGGCTCTTCGAACCCATGCGAGTCAGATCGAGGAGTCGTTCTTCGCAAAGCTCCCGCCTGACGCGTTCGACACCATCTTCGCGGCAGAGGACTACATCCGCGTTCACGACACCACGGCGTCGGTCGTACCCGAGAACGACATGTTCAACGGAGTGCGCTGACTCCGAGCCCGACGCCAGGTTGCATCGATCTGCGCGAGCTTGGAGCGACTCGCGGTTCAGCAGACCGCGAGTCAAACATGCCCGATTCCAGCCGACGGTGGCTCCAATCGCGGAGCCGTCGGCCACGCCGGAAAGCCTTTCGGCAGGTGATGCACCTCTTGACCAGACCTCGTGCCTCGGGCCCTGCCATTCGCGGCTGCATTGGTGCCGTTGGCCATCCGTGTCTCGTGATCGTCCACTGACACCGATAGATCTTTCGCTTTGACGCGGGATCGTGTGAGCCTTGGCACCCGGGGCAATCGGCAGGCACGGACGAACGTCGGATATCCAGCGCATTCGTCGCGGACGCAACGAGACCTCATAGGCCCGTTGCATTAGGATCCGCGTCGCTTGCACGCTCACCTAGATGAGCAACCGCAGTTGGTCATCCCCCTCGCTCGCTGAGCGGCCATGGAACCCGGACTCAACACGGAGGCGCTCGCCGTCGTAGCAGGCTGCTTCGTGATCTGGGCATTGGTTTCATCGCGTTTTGAACGACTCAACGTGAGCGCCCCCATCGCGTTCGTCGCTCTGGGACTGCTCCTTGCCCACTCACCATTTTCCCTCATCCATGTGACGATCGGCAGCGCATCATTTCGTGGCATCGCCGAAATCACGCTGGCCATCGTGCTCTTCACTGACGCGTCGCGGGTCAATGTGCGAGCAGTGCGCGCCGACGCCGCGATCCCGTTGCGGTTGCTCCTCGTTGGGCTCCCACTCACGATTGGCCTGGGCACAGCCGCGGCACTCATCGTCTTTGGCGGAATCAACCCTTGGGTTGCCGCCGTCATAGGAGCTGCGATCGCGCCGACAGATGCCGCACTCGGCGCACAGATCATGGAGGACCATCGAGTTCCCGGGAGAATCCGCCGGGTGCTCAACGTGGAGAGTGGACTCAACGATGGAATTGCGACCCCGTTCGTCAACGTCTTCATCGTTGGCGCGGTCGGAACCGAACTTGCACACGCGCACACAGTGGTACGCGCGGCTGAGGAGCTAGGTATCGGCATCGTTACCGGCGCTGGCCTCGGACTGGCAATTGGCGCAGCACTTCAGCTGGCCCGGAACCGGGGATGGACAGCAGGTCGCTACCGACCCATTGGCGTGCTTGCTCTCGCCCTCTTCGCGTACGCGCTGACCATCGAGGTAGGTGGCAATGGTTTCGTCGGCGCATTCGTCGGCGGACTCGCCTTCGGAAGCGCTGCGCCGGCGGAGGGCGCTGAAAGCGACGTCTTCATCACTGACGTCGGCGAGCTGCTGTCACTGCTTGTCTGGTTCCTCTTTGGAGCCCTGATGATCGTGCCGGCGGTGCGCGAGGCCACGTGGCGAGACGGGCTCTATGCGGTGCTCGCGCTAACCGTGGTACGGATGTTGCCTGTCGCGATCTCGTTATGGCGCAGTGGGATGAGCAAAGGTACCGTCGCATTTGTCGGCTGGTTCGGTCCACGTGGGCTGGCGTCGGTCGTATTCGCGCTTCTCGCCTTTGACGCGCTTGACACGAGTGCCCGCAACCTGGCCCTTCCAGCCATCTCGCTCACGGTGGTGCTGAGCGTCCTCGCCCATGGCGTCACAGCGTCGCCCCTGGCCGCCCGCTACGGCGCTCACGCCGAGTCGCTCAAGCAGCACCGACCGGAGCACCAGGACGCGCCGAGGCTCCGCACCCGTTCGCTCCGCGGGCGACTCCCGCGCCTCACCCGCTAAAGAACAACCCCGACGCCGGCTCCTCCTTGTCAGCGCGCAGCCAAGGTCCGTCCACGACCGCCGACTCGAGCATCTTTGGGAACAACGGTTCTCGGTCACGGCCGCCCCACCGTCGACAACAGTTCCAGTCTCGAGCGCACCGGTCGTTGCGCGTGCCCGCTTCACCAGCTAACCGACACGGAGGGTCGCCTAGGACGGTGCGGCTCGCGGCGGGACGATCGGGGATGGCACGTCGATCGGGGCCGACGGGACGGCGCCGTCCGCGGTCGCCGCCTTGTCGGCGCCGGCCCCGGCCGACCTTCTCCCCAGCACGTATCCGAGGGCGAATGCGAGGACGACGGTCATTATGCGCCTCGTGAACCGACGCGTGGGGTGCTCCACCGACCAGTCGGGGTCCATGGCATGAGACTTTGCCATGCGCCGAACTGACGCGGCGAACCCCACGCGCCGGGACGAGGCCAGGCAGGTCGGCGGCGAGCTGGCTTTCAGCCTAGGGAGCCGCTCGTGAGCGACCAGCCCACCGAGTACCCCTCGGCGCCATGTACCTGAGCCTTCGACACTGCGGTAGGTGGCGTCGGTCCCGTCGACCCGAACTGCATTTGACTCGCGATCAGGGGAACCGCGAGTCGCGAGGATTACCGGGTGGTGTGGGGTGCCAAAACTCGATCACGCTGCTGACCTGCGAGTTCGCAGGAGCGTGCCGTAGATCGAGCTGCAAATTTCTGAGCCTTGTGTCGCGTATGAGGTTCTGCGCCGCCGCGAGCGATATGACCTGGTGTTCCACAGCCTGCGAGAAACCGCTGGTCAAGGGCCTGATCGAGTTTTGACACCCCACACGCACGAACGACGTAGAGAAAAGACAACGCCATGGCCGATCTTTGCTAGCCCTGTGCCCCCGAAGAAAGTCCAGGTGGATGGCTTGGATGGGGTTTTCGGCACCCACAGCACTGCATCGAGAAATTTCGAGCGGGAAAGTCCCTGCTCAACGGCGCCATCGAGTATTCGGGCAGTACGAGGTGGCCGCCTCCGCCGCGCTCAGTCCTCGTACTTGAACGAGACCTTGACTCGCGCGCGGTAGGCCCTCACCTTGCCGTCCTCAATCTGCAAGTCCAACTCCGCGATCTCGGCGATACGCAGGTCCCGCAGGCTGCCCGAAGCCTTCTCGACTGCGGCGGCGGCTGCCTTCTCCCACGAGTCCGTGCTCGTGCCGACAAGCTCGATCACCTTGTACACGCTCTCAGCCACGATGCCTCTCCTTCTGTCTCACAAACTTGCTGCCACGGTGGCCCCAGCGCCGAGTCCCGTCAAACCGCTCGTTTGCGCTGCCGGGAACTCGCGTCCATCGTGCAATCGCCCCGGGACGAGATCCACGACAACGGAAGGCTCCGCCGGCGCACTCCCGTACGCCATTCATCTAGCTACAGCGGTGGCCGATCGCGCGGGCCGGGCCAGCGAAAACAAGAAGCCCCAAGGAAGCTTCTTCCAGCGGTTCCTTGCGAAACCACCTTCCGTTGCCCCCTCGGGACTCCACAAGGACCTTACGCCCGCCCAGAACCGTCGTCAAGCGCGCAAACCAGGTCGCGCTCGCCACGGGACGTGCTGCACTAGGACCCAATGCATCCGTCGTTGCTGGGCCAACCATGGAGGTCTCATGGGCGACAAGTCGCCGAAGAAGCCGAATGCCAAGAAGCCAGCAAAGTCCTTGAAAGAGAAGCGAGCCGACAAGCAGCTCAAGGGCCAGTCGAAAAGGACACTCGGTGGTCTCTGACTCCGACGACCTCGCCCACTTGCTGTCTTCGGATCGGACGACAGCAGCGAGAAGCGCCACCGATTGACGGCGCCTGCTCGTCGTTCGAAACCGACGAGCATGGATGCCCCGCGCGTTCCTGCGCCTTCGATCCGGCGTTTTCGGGGGGGGCGACACCATCGCCCGCCGTGGCGGCAACGGCATCTACCCAAGGGGTAGGTCCGAGGCGTCCGCCGGCCGTCCCCGTGCGAAGAGCCGGTCAACGCGGCGGTCCGGGTTTGACATCCGACAGGGCGACCCCGAGAGCGAGCCCGTCGACGAGGACAGCCGGAAAACCACGCCGACTAGCTGCGGTCGTGCTCCATGTCTCCGGCTACGACCTGCCAGTGCTGTCCGTCCCATCGGTGCACATGACCGCCATCTGGCCCGGCCCGATTGCAGTGCCGAGTCTCGCCCTGGTGAGCCGCACTTGCCTCGAAGGTGGCGTGGCAGCCCTTGCTGAGACATGGCTGGCGTTGCATGGAACCGACGTTACGACTACGCGATCTGGCGCCAACAATCGAGCCGGCGTGTGGGGCGGGTTCGGCGCCAAGCAGAGGACCGCAGCGTCCCCGCCTACCGCAACGTCGCCAGTCACGGTCCCGGCACGCCGGCCGAGCTCGCACTCTTCGACCGGCTCATGAGTCTCCTCGAGTCCCGGCTCGATGGCGGGCCCTCGGGACCGACAGGGGACTGCTCGTGCCCCTCGCCCGATTCGGCTTTCTGGAGGCTCCCTCTTCGTCGAGCCTCAATCCCCCCGCACCACGTAGATGCGGTCGTGTTCCCGAGTGCGCTCGGCCACTTCGATGCCAACACTGTCGCCCACCGTCGCCGAGTCGACGGGCGTGTGCTCAAGCTGCATTGACTCGATCTTCTGGGTGAATTCCGCCGTGCGCCCGACGACGCGGATGGTGTCGCCCACGCGCAACTCTCCCACCGTGACTTCAACGATGGCGACGTGTGGCTTCCCGAAGTAGTGCGTCACCCTCCCGACGAGTTGCTCCTCCATGTCGTTGCCCCCTCGGCTCGTGGAACTCCATTTGGTTTTGGATCCAGTGTTCGTGGATGGCCTCTCTGCCCGGATCAGCCCACCGTGGGGAGGCGCTGCACTGGCTCACGGGCTCACCAGAGCGGTGGGCTCATCGTCTCGGTGTATTCCGTGAACATGACGTTGAAACTCACGCTGATGCGCGGGTCCGGACTCTTATTCGGGCCCACAGAGTGCTCAAGGTAGGCAGGGAAAAGGAGCAGCGTTCCGTCCTTGACCTGGACGACGACCAGGTCGGTGTTCTGGGCGCTGAGCTCGGTGACCGGAGGTCTGATGATGCCGGTCTGTGGGCGCGGATCGTGAAAGTTGATTGTGTCGGCACCCGGTCCCACCCGGACGTAGTAGACGCCACTCAGGAAGTTGTTGGGATGGTGGTGGATCGGA
>DATDGU010000127.1:0-7996 GCA_036521915.1 Acidimicrobiia bacterium
TCGAACTCGAGCTCCCGGAAGCCGCTCATCGAGCCCTCGGGCCCGAGCACGGTGACGTCGTCGTCGACGACCTCGCCGATCGGGGTGCCCGCCGTCGTGTGGAGGCGCACGGCGCGCCGCGTGGTGCGGAGGCGGGCCACGGGCCGGACCGCGGCGCTGCGCGCCAGGGCGCGAACCATGTCGAGCGCCTCGGTCGGCGGCGACCCGGCCTCCCCGCGGAACGCGTACGTCGTGCGGTCCAGGCGGCCGTCGCCCGCGCCGGGGCGGGGGAGCTTCACCGCCCATCCCTCGTCGTTGCGATGTCGCAGCGACGCACCGGCGCGGGTCAGGCGCAGGTCGTCGGTGTCGTAGTAGATCGCGAGCAGCTGCTCGGTGTGCTCGGGCTCGGCGACGACGCCCGCCAGCGGGTCCGAGAGTGGTGGCAGCGCGTTCGCGGGTGGGGCGGCGAGCTTGATCTCGCGCTCGACGACGGTCACGTCCGCGGCTGCGCTCGCTCCACGGCCAGCTCCCGCAGCCGCACCTGCGCGTCGAACCCGACGAGCGTCTCGACCTTGTGCCACACGCCGTCCGCCGCGAGCTCCCAGGTGAGGATGTCGTCGGCGAGGTTCACGGTGAGGATCTCGTCGAGGCGGCCCCGCACCGCCGTCGACTCCACGGGGCAGAGCGACTCGACGCGGCGTTCCAGGTTGCGGGGCATGAGGTCGGCCGAGCCGATGAGGTAGGTGGCGCGGGTGGGGTCGGCGCCGAAGCGGTAGATGCGGGAGTGCTCGAGGAACCCGCCGACGATCGAGCGGACCCGGATGCGCGCCGAGACGCCCGGCTGCTGGGGCCGCAGGCAGCAGATGCCGCGCACGATGAGGTCCACGTCGACGCCGGCCGCCGACGCGGCGTAGAGCTCGTCGATGAGCTCCGGGTCCACGAGGCTGTTCATCTTCATGATGATCCGCCCGTCGCCGCCCTTCGCCGCCTCGCCGCGGATGAGGTCCCGCACCGCCGGCCGGAGGTTCTCGGGGGCGACGAGCAGGCGCCGGTAGGGCACGGAGCGGCTGTAGCCGGTCAAGTGGTTGAACAGCTCGGTGAGGTCGGCGCCGAGCGCCGCATCGGCCGAGAGCAGCCCGAGGTCCTCGTAGAGCTTCGCGGTCTGGGCGTTGTAGTTGCCGGTGCCCACGTGGCAGTAGCGGCGCACGCCGTCCTCTTCCTGGCGGACGACGAGCAGGATCTTGGCGTGCGTCTTCAGCCCGACGAGGCCGTACACGACGTGGACGCCCGCCTCCTCGAGGACGCGGGCGCGCTCGATGTTGGCCTGCTCGTCGAAGCGCGCCTTCAGCTCGACGAGCGCGACGACCTCCTTGCCCTCGCGGGCGGCGTGCACGAGCGCGGTCACGATCGCGCTCTCGGGTCCCGCGCCCCGGTAGATGGTCTGCTTGATCGCCAGGACCTGCGGGTCACTCGCCGCCTGGTCGACGAACGCCTCGACCGACGTCGCGAACGAGTCGTACGGATGATGGACGAGGATGTCGCCGCTGCGCAGCAGCCCGAAGAAGTCCGGGGGCTCGTCGCTGACCGGCGCGAGCCTCGCCGGCGTCTGGGGGACCCACGGCTCGTCCTTGAGGTCCGGGCGGTCCAGGGCGTAGATGTCGAAGAGGCCGGTCAGGTCGAGGGGTCCGTCGACGCTCACCACCGCCGCCGGCGGGATCTCCAGCTCGCGGCACAGCACGTCGAGGACCTCGTCGCTCATCGACGCGTCGACCTCGAGGCGGACCGTGTGCCCGAACTTCGTGCGCCGGGCGAGCACGGTCTCGATCGCCTCGAGGAGGTCCTCGTCCTCGTCGTCGAGCTCGAAGTCGGCGTCGCGGGTGACGCGGAACGGCACATGGTCGAGGATCTCCATGCCCGGGAACAGCCGGCCGAGGTTCGCGGCGATCACCTGCTCGAGCGGCACGAAGCGACAGCCGTCCGACACCGGCACGAACCGGGGAAGGATCGGGGGGACCTTCACCCGGGCGAAGCGCTGCACACCGCTCTCGGGGTCCCGGACGGCGACGGCGAGGTTCAGCGACAGGTTCGAGATGTAGGGGAAGGGGTGCGCCGGGTCCACGGCCAACGGGGTGAGCACCGGGTACACGAGGACCTCGAACGTCCGCTGCAGCTCGGCCTGGTCGGGCGCCTCGAGGTCGTCCCAGTCGAGGAAGCGGATGCCCGTCTCCTCGAGCCGGGGCGCCACGTCCTTCGTGAACGCCGTCGTCTGACGCTCGACGAGCGTGCGCACCTGCTCGCGGATGACCCGGATCGTCTCGAGGGGATCGAGCCCGTCGGGGCTGCGCGGCCGCAGCCCCGCGGCGATCTGCTCCTGCAGGCCCGAGACGCGCACCTCGAAGAACTCGTCGAGGTTCGAGGAGAAGATCGCCAGGAACTTCGCCCGCTCCAGCAGCGGCCGTGACGCGTCCTCGGCGAGCGCGAGCACCCGCGCGTTGAAGTCGAGCCAGGAGAACTCGCGGTTGATGAAACGGTCGGCGTCCCCGTCGTCCCGGGTGGTGGGGGCGGCCGGCCCGCCGGTCGGCACGGCCATCTGCGCATGCTACCCGGGCACCGCGAACACCCTCCCTGGCGATCGCGCGAGGCACCGCACCGTGTGAACGGGCGACGACGCGCCGGTGAACGACGCCGGCGAAGCGGGCGAGCATCGTCAGCGTCGCCGGCAGGCACCGCCGCTACTGTCGGCCCGGTCGATGCCTGAGGACCTCCCCCTCCACCGGGAACTCCTCGAACGGTTCCTGGCGCTCATGCCGCCCACCCCGTTCGGGCGCCTGGTCCGGACGCACCTCGTGACGATGTGCGCCGACGCGTGCCTCGCGGCGTCGCTCGCCGGCTCGCTGTTCTTCCAGAAGCCGAGCAGTGGCGCCCGGGGGTCCGTCCTGCTCTACCTGCTGCTCACGATGGCGCCCTTCGCCATCGTGGCCCCGATCATCGGCCCGGCGCTCGACCGCCTGCGCGGCGGGCGGCGCCTCCTCGTCATCGTGTCCTGCCTCGGCCGGGCGGCGCTCTGCCTGATCATGGCCCAGGTCGTCACGAAGCCCTCCCCGGAGGGCCTGCTCATCTACCCGTTCGCGTTCGGCGCGCTCGTGCTCTCGAAGGGGTACTCGGTGGCCCGCAGCTCGCTCGTGCCGAGCCTCGTCGACGAGAAGTCGTCGCTCGTGAAGGCGAACTCGCGCCTGGCGCTCATCAGCGCTACCGCCGCGGTGGTCGGCGGCGGCCCCGCGCTGGCCGTCCAGCAGCTCTTCGGCGCGGAGTGGTCGCTTCGCCTGGCGATGGTGATCTTCCTCATCGCCGCCGTGTTCGCGGGGCGGATCCCCCGGATCCGCCGCACCCAGGCGCCGGTGGACCCGGAGCTCGAGCGCACCGAGCTGCACCAGCCCTCGATCCTGCTCGCCGGGTCGGCCATGGCGATCCTGCGCGGCGCCATCGGCTTCCTCCAGTTCTTCGCCGCGTTCACGTTCAAGAACGACCTGTTCGCGCTCGGCACGGTCGCGACCGCGGCCGGCATCGGGCTCTTCGGCGGGAACCTCATCGCGCCCCGCCTGCGCGACCACCTCCCGGAGGAGATGATCCTCGCGGGCTCGCTGCTCGTCTGCGCGGCCACCACGTTGGTTGGGGTGCTCCTGCGCGCGACGTTGGGGATCCCGCTGTCGTTCCTGGCGGTCGGCCTCGGCGCGGCCGCCGGGAAGATCGGCTTCGACAGCCTGCTGCAGCGCGACGGCCCGGACGCGGTGCGCGGCCGGGCGTTCGCCCGCTTCGAGACGCGCTTCCAGGCGGCGTGGGTGCTCGGCGCGGTGCTCGGCATCATCCCCGTCGCGTCGGCCGCCGGGCTCGGTGTGCTCGGCCTCGTCCTCGCCTTCGGTGGTCTCTCCTACCTCGCGGCGCTGCGCGCCGCCCGCAGCGCACCCTCGCGCACCAAGCTGCGCCCCGAAGCGGTCGACCGCGCGCTCGACCGGGCGCGGGAGAACCTGAAGGGGCGCCGTCAGAGCCCGAGCGGTCGCCGGCGCGCCGCGGCGCGCCGGCGCCCCGGTGGCGTCGACCCGGAGCCGCGCCCGCCCAACCCGCCGCCGCGCCCGGCCGCCCCGCCCGGTGGGGTCGCGTCCAGCGGGGATCCGGTCGCGCCGCCACCGCGCCGGCGGCGCTCCGGCACGGGCGGCCGGTAGGCAAACCCCCGCGCGCGCCGCTCGGACCGTGCGAGCATCACCGCCGTGACCGTCACCTTCCGGGTCGTGGCCCCCGAGGAGTACCCGGCGTACGGGCGCGCCTGCGCGCTCGGCTTCGGGGAGAGCCCGACGGGCGCCGAGCAGCACGCGCGCTGGTACGCCCTCGACCCCGAGCGGGTGTTCGCCGGCTTCGACGGCGACGACATCGTGGCCACCTGCCGGAACTACGGCCTCGAGCTCACCGTGCCCGGCGGCGCGATCCTGCCGGCGGCCGGCGTCAGCGCGGTCACGGTCCGCGCCACGCATCGTCGCCGCGGGCTGCTGCGCACGATGATGATCGACCTGCTCGACGACGCGGTCGCGCACGACGAGCCGGTCGCGATGCTCACCGCGAGCGAGGGGTCGATCTACGAGCGCTTCGGCTTCGGGATCTCGACCCGCCACCAGGTGATCGAGCTGCGCCGGCGCGACGTGGAGTTCGCCCGCCCGCGCCCGCCCGGGCGTCTCCGCATCCTCGACGCCGACGAGGCGGCGAAGGTCGAGCCGGCGCTCTTCGACCGGGTGCGCCGCGTGTACCCGGGTGCCATCAACCGGCCCGACGCGTGGTGGAGCGACGAGCAGTACGACCCCCGCTTCGGGTCGCGCGTCGACGTCGCGTTCGAGAGCCCCGACGGCGTCGTCGACGGGTACGCGTGCTACGGGGTCCACGAGGGCTTCGACCCGGCGGTCGGCTCCGCGAACCGCCTCACCGTGCGCGACCTCGTCGCGGCCACGCCCGACGCGCTCCATGGCCTCTGGCGCTACCTCTGCGAGGTCGACCTGGTCGGCACGATCATGGACCCGGGCGCGCCCGTCGACCTGCCGCTCCCGTGGCTGCTCACGACCAACCGCGCCATGCGCGTGAAGGGCGTCCCGGACGCCGTCTGGACTCGGATCCTGGACGTGCCCGCCACCCTCGGCGCCCGCCGGTACGCGTCCACGGACCGGCTCACCATCGCCGTCACGGACACCTTCCGTCCCGGCGGACCGGCCGAGGGCACGTTCACCCTCGACGGTGGGCCCGACGGTGCCGCGGTGACCGAGGGCGGCGAGCCCGAGCTCGCCGGCGACGTCAGCGCCCTCTCGGCGGCATGGCTCGGCGGCGTCCGGTTCTCCACGCTCGCGGCCGCCGGGCTCGTCGAGGAGCGCACCGCCGGCGCGCTCTGGCGTGCCGACCAGCTCTTCGCCAGCGAGCCGCAGCCCTTCCCGTTCACCTGGTTCTGACCCGGCGGCGTCACCAGCCGCTGGTCGCGCCCCGGATCATCGCGAACGGCCCGACGGGCCACGCGAAGCAGTCCACCATCAGCTCGTCGACCTCGTCGGCGGTCGCGACGCCCTCGTCGACGACGCGTCGCGCCTCCGCCAGCATTGCCCCGTAGACACGGTTCGCGACGAACCCCCACGCGGTGTCGGTGTCGCGGACGACGACCGGGTGCTTGCCACATCGCGTCGCGAGCGCACAGACGGCGTCGACGGTCTCCGCTGAGGTGTCACGCGTGCGGACGATCTCCGCGAAGCGCATCACCGGCGCGGGGGAGGCCCAATGCCAGCCGACGACGGCCGCGGGCCGGTTCGTCGCGGCGGCGAGCGCGGCGATGGGGAAGCCCGACGTGTTGGACGCCAGGATCGTGGTGCGCGGGGTCACCTCGTCGAGCTGGCGGAACACCGCGACCTTCAGCGCGAGACGCTCCGGAACGGCCTCGATGACGAGGTCGGTCGCGGCGAGGTCCTCGACCGCAGTTGTGAACGTCAGCCGCGCGGCTGCGGCCTCCGCGTCGGCACGGCTCAGCTTGCCGCGATCGACCGCCCGATCGAACCCGTAGCGGCCGGTCGTGACCCGCGACTCGGCCTTCGCGACCGCGTCGCGATCGACGTCGCAGCACACCGTGGTGCAGCCGGCGGTCGCCGTGACCTGGGCGATACCGCTCCCCATCACGCCCGCGCCGAGCACGCCCACGCGCTGCACGTCCACCGCGGCGTCTCCCTAGAGGTCGAGATCGATGCGGGCCAGCCACAGGCCCGGCGCCGCGAGCTCGGACTCCGTCGGCGTGAACGACGGCGCCTCCCACAGCCGGTTCAGGGCCTCCGGTCCGGCGCGCTCATCGACGCCCGCGCAGAACGCCGCGCCGGCCTCGTAGTCCTCCCGCTCGAGGGTGAGGCCGAGCAGCTGCTCGACGAAGCGCGTCGCCTCGCCGCGCTCGAGGCGATGGCGGGCGAGCGCCTCGTGGACGCGGTCGAACGACGGCACGAGCCGGTCCCCGATGCGCCGCAGGACGACGTCGCCGTACCCGTCGAGCACGGCGTGGAAGCGGCGCAGCGCCGCGAGCATCTCGGTCTGGCGCGGCGACGTCATCGCGCCGAGCAGCTCCTCGGGTCGCTCCGCGAGCTGCTGGAGCGCTTCGGGGTCGGCGGGGTCGACGTGGCCGAGGCGCGCCTGCAGGACCGTCGGGTCGACCTCGTACGCCGAGACGTAGTCGGTGGCGAGGCCCACGAGCCGCTCGCGCACCCACGGCACCGAGCGCACCGCGGCGTGGACCACCTCGTGGAGCGCCACGCTGAAGCGCAGATCGGCCCGGTCGAGCGACCACGCCGCCTCGAAGGCGTCGAGGTTCGGGACGACGAAGCACAGCGATGGCTCGTCGGACGTCGGGAGCGGCAGGTCGTAGCGGCCGAGGGCGTGCTGCGCCAGGTAGCCGATCATCGAGCCGGCCTGCACGCCGAGCAGCAGCGGGGCCAGCATCGGGAGCAGCGCGGCCATCGGGTCGCCGCCGCCCGCCGCGGCGACCATCGGGTCGCCGCCGCCACCGAACGCCCCGCCGAGTGTGACCGCGAGCGCCTCCATCACCGGGCGCAGCGCCTCGAGGTGCAGGTCGGCCCAGCCTTGCCGACCGAAGCTGCGGACCGGCGCGGTGAACGTCGCGGCGAGGCCCGTCTCGGCGACGACGTGGGTCTGCGCGGCGTGAGCGAGCTCCTCGAGCTGCTCGGCGGTCGCCGGCTCGATCGGCGGCTCCGTCTCGCCGTCCGTGGCGACGTGGGTCGCGACCTGGGTGGCGATCTCCCAGTTGACCGGGCCGCTCGACTGCAGCATGCGCAGCAGGTCGTTCAGCTCCAGGTGCCCGAACCCGAACGGCAGTGACGGCTCGTCGCCAGGTTGAGGAGCGCCAGCCACGCGGCCAGTCTAGGAACGTGGAATCGATCGCCGTCACCGGCGCATCGGGGGTCGTCGGGCAGCGGCTCCTGCCCGTACTCGCCGCGAACCCGGCGATCACCCGCCTCGTCGGCCTCGACGTCCGCCCCCCGCGCCGACGCGTCCGCGACCTGGAGTTCCACCTCGTCGACATCGCCCGCTCGGAGCTCAAGCCGCTGCTCGAGGGCACCGACGTGCTCATCCACCTCGCCACGGTCGTCGACCCGATCCCCGACGAGTCGCTCATGGCCAGCGTCAACGTCGACGGGACGCGCCGGGTCCTCGACGCGGCGGCGGACGTCGGCGTCCGCAAGGTCGTGCGCGTGTCCAGCGCCGCGGTCTACGGCGCGTGGGCGAACAACCCGGTGCCGCTCACCGAGGCCGCGCCGCTGCGGCCCAACCCGGGGTTCTCCCCGGCGGTGCAGGCCGCCGAGGTGGAGCGCCTCCTCGCCGACTGGCGCGACGACCATCCCGGTGTCGTGGTCACGACGCTGCGCAGCGCGCCCGTGCTCGGCCTCGGCGCGGAGCGGCTCCCGGCGCGGCTGCTGCTCGGCCGGCCGCCGCTGCGCAT
>DATDGU010000128.1:0-1558 GCA_036521915.1 Acidimicrobiia bacterium
TCCGATCCACCACCATCCCAACAACTTCCTGAGTGGCGTCTACTACGTCCGGGTGGGACCGGGTGCCGACACAATCAACTTTCACGATCCGCGCCCACAGACCGGCATCATCAGACCTCCGGTCACCGAGCTCAGCGCCCAAAACACCGACCTGGTCGTTGTGCAGGTCAAGGACGGAACGCTGCTCCTTTTCCCTGCCTACCTTGAGCGCTCTGTGGGCCCGAATAAGAGTCCGGACCCGCGCATCAGCGTGAGTTTCAACGTCATGTTCACGGAGTACACCGAGACGATGAGCCCACCGCTCTGGTGAGCCCGTGAGCCAGTGCAGCGCCTCGCCACGGTGGGCTGATCCGGGCAGAGAGGCCATCCACCAACGCTGGATCCAACACAATGGGAGTCGTGCGAGTCAGCGGGGTTCTCCTCGACATCGACGGTGTGCTTGTCGTGTCTTGGAAACCGATTCCCGGGGCGGTGGAAGCCATGCGAAGGCTCCGCGAGTTGGGTCCAGCTATCAGGTTCCTGACCAATACGACGTCACGCAGCCGTGCTGATGTAGCAAGGCTCCTCCGAGACGCGGGCATCTCGGTCGACGATGACGAGATCCTTACAGCGGCGGTCGCGACTGCCGCGTATCTCGCATGGAACTACCCCAACGCGCGCTGCCTGCTTTTGAATGAAGGGCCGCAGGACGATCTCGGAGACGTCGAGCTCGTGAACCCAGGCGAGCCGGCGGATGTCGTCGTCGTCGGTTCCGCTGGGCCGTCCTTCTCATGGGAAGCACTGAATGTCGCAGCTCGCACGCTCGTTGACGGGGCTGATCTGGTCGCGATGCACGGAACTGCGAGTTGGATGACAGACCGCGGCCTCTCGGTCGACGGTGGCGCCTACAGCGCGGCGCTGGAGCGCGCCACGGGGCGTCGGCCGACGATCGTCGGCAAGCCCGCTCCAACCATGTTTCGCGAGGCCTTGGCAAGCATGCGGGTCGAGGCTACGGACGCCATCATGGTCGGTGACGACCTCGCGAACGATGTTCTCGCTGCTCAGAAGACCGGACTGCACGGCGTGCTCGTTCGCACAGGCAAATTCCGCCCGGAGACCCTCGCGGCCTCGCGGGAAGCGCCGAACACGGTCCTCGATAGCTTCGCCGACGTTCCGTCGTGGCTTAGGGCACGCTGATTCCACTCGCGATTCGCGGTTCGTCCCCGATCGAGGCAGGGCCTGCCAGCAAACGTCGCCGGCTCGGGTCACCACGACTCGGCGTCTACCAAGCCGGGAAAGCCGAATCTTCTGGAGTAGGAGGACGGACGGTAGAGAGCCGTCTATCGCCTGTCGCTCACTGCGACGAAGCTCACCGCAGCGTCGTCAAGGTTCAATGGTCGATCTGACCCGGTGCTTTGCCAAGCGTCGGGGAGCATTTCCGTTCCAGCGACCAGCTGTCGAGGTGCCCGCGACTCGCGGTGAGAGATCGCGAGTGAAGGCCCTGCGTACAAGAGGGGGTGACTCGCGGTCTCCTGAACCGCGCGTCATTCCGAGTCGCCCCCGGCGGGCTGACTGGGTG
>DATDGU010000129.1:0-15343 GCA_036521915.1 Acidimicrobiia bacterium
GGCGAGCCCCGCCGCTCCGCCTACGAGCTCGGCGGGGTCGCCCGCCAGTTGGAGCAGACGGGGTGGACCGTGGCGCGGGAGGTCCACCGCGACGAGGTGCGCCGCCGCGGGCCGGGCCGGCGCGGGATGCTCGTGCTCGCGACGCCGCGCTGACTTAACCCGTGCCGGCGGCGCTGGCCGCCGCCTTGAGGTTCGCCGCGTCGGCTGCGAGCAGGAACCCGGCGTGCACCGCCTGGTCCGTGGCGCGGTCGAACGCGGTGACGTACGCCGCGTGCGTCGGGTAGAGGGCCGCGAGCGTCGCCGCGTCGAAGGGTGTCGTCGTCCCGAAGAGGGTGCAGAACGTCCCACCCGCGTTGGGGTCACCGGTCAGCGTCGCGGCCGGCGCGTCGAGGAGCGGGGTGCGGATCCCGCCCACGGCGTTGCCGTGCGCGTCGCGGGCGATCGTGACGGGCGGCCCGGCGGTCACGGCCAGCCGGGGCGCGCGCGGCGGCGCCGTCCCGGTGGCCACCCACGCTTGCAGGTCGTGCATCGCGGTGCTCAGCACGAGGTAGGCGGGGCCGAGGTTGATCGGCTGGCTGCAGCTGAGCGGCCCGCCTCCGACGGCGCTGGCGTCGAGCAGCATGCGCTCGGCCTGCCCGTTCCCGGTGTCGCCGAAGCCGAAGCCCGCCGTGTAGGCGTCGGCGTGCGCGGTGCCCGCCACCTCCCACACGCGGAGCCCACTCGTGTCGGGCTGGCTGACGGACGCGTAGCCGTTCAGCAGGTCGGTCTCGGTCTCGAAGACCAGCACGGGGACACCGAGGTCGGTCCGGATCATCGTGCCCCGTGGCACGACGATGCTGGGTTGCGGCGCCTGCGACAGGGGCGCGCCGGTCGCCCACGTGCTGTGCACGAGGAAGCCGTCGAAGACGTGGTCGAGCGGCTGCACCGCGTCGATGTAGGTGACCATCCGGAACGCGGACTGCGACTCACCGGCGGCGACGACGTGGTGCACGGCGAGGCCGGCGAGAGGGTCAGGGCGCAGGTGGCCGCGGGCGACGAGGCCCGCCTGGGAGAAGATGTCGTAGGAGTAGCTGTCACCCGGGTGGCTGAGGGAGCCGTAGCGGGCGGGGTCGGCGGCGCGGATCCCGCCCCCCGCGATCGAACCGACCGCGCCGCTGCCGCCTTGCACCCCGACGGCCTGAGCGCTGACGCCGACGTAGGCCGCGCCGTCGCGGATGAGCGACGTGTGCCCCGCGATCCAGTCGACCGCCGAGTCGGCACCTGCGCTGACGTTCATCCACTCGACGACGACGTTGCCGTTGAAGTGCTTCGCGCTCGTCGGCCGGTAGACGACGATCCGCGTCTTGTACGGCGCCGACGAGGCGGGCTGGACGTGCCAGCGGCCGTCGGTCGTGAGCGGCTGGCTGGACGTGAACGCCCGGGCGGTCCCGGCAAGGAAGTACTCCTGTTCGCTGTAGCCGACGCTCGCCAGGTCGAAGCTCGTGCTGAGCAGGCTGATGCCGTTCCCTCCGGTCACGGGGCCGGAGACGGTCGGCGTCGGGACAGCGGTCGGCGTGGCGGTGCCGCGCGACGCGGGCTGCGCCGCGACGGGTGCGGCGAGGCCGGCCACGAGCAGGCCGGCGCCGAGCACCGCGAGGAGGGCGGACCGCACCCCGCGCGACACCGTCATGGTCGAGCGAGCCGGCTCAGCGGTCGACCGTGTTCGAGGGCATGAACTGGGTGACGACGATCTGGCGGAGCTCGTCGACGGCCCGCCCGACGGCGTCGAGCTTCTCGGCGAGCCACGACACGGGGTCGCTCGTCGGGTCGGAGCCGTTGCGGCTCGGTCCGAGCGCCTCGTAGCAGCCACGCAGCAGCCGGAGGGAGTCGCGTTCCTCGGCGATGTAGCGGCCGAGCAGCTCCCCGGTGCGGATGTCGATCGAGTGGTCGGTGAAGAACTTGTCGAAGATGTCCGGCTTGTCGGCGCCGTCGAAACGGAGCACCCCGGTCGCGTCGAACTTCTCCTGATCGGGGCGCTCCGATCGAGCGAGGGCCATCTGGCGCTCGAAGTCCGGGTCCTCCTTCGGCCGGAGCTGGAAGCCGAGCTCGTTGATTCGCTTCGCGAAGCTCATCCCGTGCTCGCCCTCCCGGGCGGCGACGGTGCGCAGCACCTGGCGCACCCCGTCGTTCGGGGTGACGTCGGCCCAGGCCGACAGGTAGGCGTAGGCCCGCGATTCGTTCAACGAGACCGCGTTGAGGAGGCCGAGGTAGGAGGGTGTGTCGGACATGGTGTGCCTCCGCGTGAGGACGGCTGTGCCGGCGCCACCGTAGGCCTGCCGCCCGGGTCGGCGTCGGGCGCGCCCCTCAGGCGTTGGTCGGCGCGGCCTCGCGGGCGAGCGCGGCGCGCAGGACCTCGCTCGCGTCGTGGATCATGTCGCGCGACGCGGCGGACACCGCCTCCATGCCGAGCGCGCCGTGGATGAGCCCCTCGTAGCAGCGCTCGGTGACCGGCACGCCGTGGGCCCGCAGGCGCGCCGCGTACGCCTGGCCGCCGTCGCGCAGTGGGTCGTTCTCGCAGGTGATCACGTGCGCGGGCGCGACCCCCGACAGGTCGTCGGCGTGGATCGGGTCGAAGTGCGGGTCGTGGTCGTCGCCGTCGGGGCCGAGGTAGTGGTCCCGGAACCAGAGGATGTCGCGTGTGCTCAGGAGGTATCCCTCGCCGTTGTCGCGGATCGAGGCCTGGTCCTCGGTGACGCCGATGCCCGGGTAGACGAGCAGCTGGCAGCGGAGCGCGGGCCCGCCGTGGTCGCGCGCGAGCATCGCGGTGACGGCGGCGAGCGTCCCGCCCGCGCTGTCCCCGGCGATCGCCAGGCGGTCCGGGTCGCCGCCGAGCTCGGCGGCGTGGGCGTGCACCCACTGCAGCGCGGCCCAGCAGTCCTCGACCGCGGCCGGGAACCGGTGCTCGGGTGCCAGCCGATACTCGACCGACGCGAAGATCGCGCCGGTCGCGGCCGTGAGGTCGCGGCACATGCCGTCGTGGGAGCGGATGCTCCCGATCACGAAGCCGCCGCCGTGGAGGTACACGACGACGGGGAGCGGCGTCGCCGCCGCGGCCGGGGTGTACACGCGGACGGGGATGTCGCCTCCGGCACCGGGCGCGCGGACGTCGGCGCTCGTGACCGACGGGTCCCCCGGCCCGCTGATCGCCGCCATCCCCTCGTCGGCCAGCGCACGCGCCTCCGCCGGGGTCTGTTCGTCGAGCTCGCCCATCACCGGCGCGAGGTCGTCGAGCAACTTGCGAATCTCGGGATCCAGTGCCATCACGTTCCTTCCCCGACCGCCACCGTAGCGGCGGCGTGCCGCTACTGCTCGGCGAGGATGGCCGCCAGCTCGGCGACGGGGTCGCGGATCACCGGCCCGGTGGCACGGATCTCGGCGCGTCGGATCGTCCCGTTGAACGGGAACGGCACGGTGTAGTCCTCGCCGACCGCGGGTCCCCACTCGTACCCGCAGGTGAGCCCGATCCCGACCCCGTTGAACGCGGTCGGCGTGAAGCGCGGGACGTCGCCCTCGGCGAGCGTCGTCCCGTCACAGGACAAGACGGCGTGCCCGCCGAGCCCGTCGTCCTTCTCGAAGGCGAGCTCGACGACGTGGAGGCCTGTGCGCAGCGGCACGTCGGCCTCCACGACGTGACGCTCCTTGCCGTACAGGTTGTGGACGTAGCGGGGACGGCCGTCGAGCACGTGCAGCGACCACCCGCCGAGGACGCACCCGATCGCGAGCAGCACGCCGGAGGGGACGGTCCCGGTCGGGACCTCGACCTCGACGCGCAGGGTGTGCGACCGGTTGTGGACGTACGCCGCGTTGCGCTCGGGCACCTGGGACCCGCCCTGGAAGTAGCGGAACTCGTCACGGGACCGCGCCCGCGACGGCTTGGGGTGCGCCATCGTCTCGAGCACCCGGTTGTCGAGCGGCAGCACGTCGTTGCGCGCCGCCTCCTCCCACCAGCGCGCCACCATCGCCGCGACCCGCTCCGGGTCCTCGGCGGCCCGGTCGGTCGTCTCGCTGTGGTCCTCGACGACGTGGTACAGCTCCCACACGTCGTCGTCGAACGGCGCGTTGGGGTTCAGCCCGTCGCCGTACATCGCGCCGATCGGATGGAACGTCACCGCCTTCCAGCCGTCGTGGTACAGCGCGCGCGACCCGAACATCTCGAAGTGCTGCGTGAGATGGCGCCCGGGCACCTCGGCGCCGTCGGGGGCGAGGAGGTAGGCGAAGCTCGTGCCGTCGATCGACGTCTGGGGGACGTAGTCGAGCTCGTCCGGGACCCGGACCCCGACGAGCTCGAGCACGGTCGGCACCACGTCGATCGCGTGGGCGAACTGGTGGCGCACCGTCCCCGCCGAGCCGGCGAACCGGGCCGGCCAGGACACGATGCACGGGTCGGCGACGCCGCCCTCGTGGACCTCGCGCTTCCACCGCTTGAACGGCGTGTTGCCGGCCATCGTCCAGCCCCACGGATAGTTGTTGTGCGTCGAGGCGGTGCCGATCTCGTCGATGCGGGCCTGCATCTCGTGCCGGCCGGCCGGGTCGAAGTTCGACAGGCGCCCGTCGTTGATCGACCCGTCCCGCCCGCCCTCGGCGCTGGCCCCGTTGTCCGAGACGAGCAGCACGAGCGTGTCCTCGCGGTCGCCGACGTCATCGAGGAAGCCGAGCAGCCGACCGATCTGCGCGTCGGTGTAGGAAAGGAAGGCGGCGAAGCACTCCATGAACCGCGCCGCGACGGTCCGGTCCGCCGGGTCGAGGTCCTCCCAGGCGGGCACCCACGACGGGCGCGGCGAGAGCCGCGTCCCCGCGGGGAGGACGCCCCGCTCCATCTGGCGGGCGAAGATCCGCTCCCGCAGGGCGTCCCAGCCGTCGTCGAACTTCCCGCGGTACCGCTCGATCCACTCGCGGGGGGCGTGGTGCGGCGAGTGGCACGCGCCGGTGCAGAAATAGAGGAAGAACGGCCGCTCGACGTCCACCGCCCGCAGGTCGCCGAGGTAACTGATCGCCCGGTCGGCGAGATCCGCGCTCAGGTGGTAGCCCTCCTCGACCGTGCGCGGCGGCACCACCGAGTGGTTGTCGTGGAAGAGGTTCGGGACGAACTGGTGCGTCTCGCCCCCGTGGAACCCGTACCAACGGTCGAAGCCCCGCCCGAGGGGCCACGTCCAGCGCGGCGCCCCCATGTGCGTCTCGTCGTCGGGTGTCAGGTGCCACTTGCCGACGGCGTAGGTCGCGTAGCCCTGGGCGCGCAGCATCTCGGACAGGAAGCCGTTCTCCCGCGGCGGCGTCCCCGAGTAGCCCGGGTAGCCCGTGGCGAGGTCGGCGACGCGGCCCATCCCGCTGCGGTGGTGGTTGCGGCCGGTGAGCAGGCACGCCCGCGTCGGCGAGCACAGCGCCGTGGTGTGGAAGTTCGTGAGGCGCACCCCGCCCGTCGCCAGCCCGTCGATCACGGGCGTGTCGATGTCGGAGCCGTAGCAGCCGAGCTGGGCGAACCCGACGTCGTCGAGGACGATCAGCACCACGTTCGGGGCGCCGTCGGGCGGCGCCGGGTCAGGCGGCCACCACGGCTCCGAGTCGCGCCAGTCGCGGCCGATCCGGCCTCCGAACGCAGGGCGTGCCACCGTCGATCCTCCGGGCTCGCGGTCGGGTGCGCACGGACTGTCGCCGACCGCGCCGCGAGCGGTCAACTGCGTCAGCGGGCGAGCTGCACCGCTAGGAGCGACGCGAGCGCGGCGAGCACCCCGAGGTGCTCGACGCAGATCGAGCGCGCGAGCCGGCTCTGACGCTCGACGGTGTCGGTGCGCGCCCCGAGCCGCACGGCCTGGGGGACGGTGCGCAGCCCGGCCAGCAGCACGGCGGTCCCGGCCAGGCCGAGCGAGGCCCACGCGACCCACGCGGCGACGTCCCCGCTCGTGAGCTCGAGGACGATCGCGGTGATCGTGCCCACCATCACGGCCGCGACGAGGCGGTTCATCGGGCGGGCCGCGGTCGTCACCCGCCGGTAGTACCCGGCGATCGAGGCGAGGACGGGCTCGGGGAGGTCGCCCCGCCGGTGCCGCAGCACCTGCACGTCGAACATGAGGTCGAACCACACGACGGCTAGCAGGAAGCCGGCGCCCCCGGTGACGTACGGCGTCACCGGGACGGTGTCGCGACGTCGCCCCGCGACCGCCGCGGCCGCCCGGCGCCGCGCACGCGCCTACCCGACCTGGTCCTGGACGCTTGCGACCCCGGGGACGGTGGCGTCGGTCTGCAGGCGCGCGAGCGCCGCCGAGCTGCCGCGGAGGTAGCGGGCGAGGAAGTCGAGCACCGAGTGGACGATGACTGGCTCCCAGGGCGTCGGCTGCGGGTTCGTCGTCTGGGGGAACGACGTGTGGGGTGCGCCGTGCAGCGTCACGAAGATCTTGGGGGGCGGCGCAGCGGCGTAGACCTGCACGCTCGACGAGTACGGGACGGTCTGGTCGGCGTCACCGTGGAAGAGGAGCAGCGGGACGGGCCGGCCGGCGAAGAACTGCCCCGACGGGAAGGGGAGCTCGAGCCCGTCAATCGAGACGGCGGCGCGGACGCGCGCGTCCTGACAGCAGCTGTTCTCGGCGACGCCGAGGACCGTGTCCGCCCCGAGCGAGTGGCCGATCACCACGATGCGTCCCGGCGTCAGGAGGCCGTGGAACGGGCTGCTCGCCGTGCGGTCGAGGCGCAGCATCGACGTGATCACGAAGCTCACGTCACCGGGCTGGCGGGGATAGTCCGAGACGGTGTCGCCGCCCGGTGCGCCGTGGCTCGACAGCGGGAACGTCGGCGCGGCGACCACGTACCCGGCGGCGGCCCACTGGCGCAGCATCGGCTCGTACGTCGGCCCGTTCGAGTTGGTCCCGTGGGCGAACACGACGAGCGGGAACGTCCCGGGCGCCGCCGCGGCACCCGCACGGTCGGCCGGCCCGGCCGCGCCGCGCGCCGGGTAGTAGACGACGGTGGGCAGCGCGCGGCTCGGGCTCCCGGCGTACGACCCGTTCGGCGGTGTCGGCTCGTGTCCACGAACGGCTCGGTGCCGACCCCGACGGCGTAGCCAGCCGCAGGCACCGCGGCGGGCACGGCCGCGGCGCCGACGGCCGGCACCACGAGGAGCCCGGCGATGAGCAGCGCCAGGACAGACCACGGCCGCATGCGCCGCATCATCGCCGATCGGGGGCGCCGTCGCCCGTCCGCTCGGCGGGCGGTCGTCCGGCAGACTGAGGCCGGCGGGTCCCCGTGGGCTCCTCGGAACGCAGGCCGGCGGGCGGGCCCCGGAAGGGAGCCGAACCCGCTCGCCGCTGCCCGCGCACTTATCGTGACAACGTGAGACTGGAAGCGTGATGCCGACCTCGACCGACGAGTCGCCGCGCGACGCGCGGGCCGAGACGGCCACGCCGACGGTCGACATCGTGGTGCCGGTCCACAATGAGGCGAAGGTCCTCGAGGCCAACATCGGGCGCCTGCGCGACTACCTGGTGGCGCACTTCCCGGTCTCGTGGCGCATCACGATCGTCGACAGCGGGTCCGACGACGGCACGGGCGCGCTCGCGGCCGACCTCGCGGAGCACCTGCCCGGCGTGCGGACGGTCCGGGTCGACCGGCCGGGTCGCGGCCGCGCGCTGCGTGCCGCGTGGCAGGCGAGCGACGCCGCGGTGGTGGCGTACACCGACGTCGACCTCTCCACCGACCTGAGCGCGCTCCTGCCACTGGTCGCGCCGCTCATCTCGGGTCACTCGGACATCGCGATCGGGTCGCGGCTGCTGTCCGGCAGTGAGGTGGCGCGCGGTCCCAAGCGGGAGCTGATCTCGCGCCTCTACAACCTCATGCTGCGGGTGGTGTTCGCCAGTCGGGTCCGCGACGCGCAGTGTGGCTTCAAGGCCATCCGAGCCGACGTCGTCGGGCCGCTGCTCGACGCGGTGACCGATCAGGCCTGGTTCTTCGACACCGAGCTGCTGCTCCTCGCCGAGCACAACGGCTTGCGCATCCACGAGCTACCGGTCAACTGGGTCGACGACTCAGACAGCCGCGTGCGGGTGGTGCCCACCGCCGTCGAGGATCTCCGCGGCGCGGTCCGGATGGCCTGGCGCTTCGTCACAGGGCGCGGGCGGATCGAGTTCGCCGACGCACCCCGCGGTCGTCTCGGGGACGACTTCGGCCGGCGGATCGTCCGGTTCGGCGTGATCGGGCTGCTCAGCACGGCCGTGTCCCTCGCGATCTTCCTGGCGCTGCGCGACTCGGTCGGCGCGATCGCGGCGAACGCGATCGCGGTGACGGCCACCTTCCTCGGCAACACGTGGGCGAACCGCCACTTCGTCGTCGGCGGCGGGCTGGCCGAACGGCACTGGCGCGGCGCGTTGGCCGTGTGGCTCGGCGCCCTCGCGGTGACGAGCGCCGGGCTCGGGCTCGTCGACGCGGTCGGCGGCGGGCTGACGCTCCAGCTTGTGGCGCTCGCCGTGACCTGGACCGGCGCGACGGTCGCCCGCCTCGCCCTGATCCGCACGTGGGTGCTGCGCGCCGACGCATGAGCGACCGTCACCGCATCCGTTCGACACCCTGAACCCCACGACGCCCGCCGTGCCACGCCAGCCGTGCGCGGGCGCTCGTCCCGGCGGCACTCGCCCGGCCGGGCCACGGTTCGAACCGGTCTGACGCGCCGTCGCGCGCCTCCTACGCGGCGCGTCGGGCCCGCAGCATGCCCATCCCGGTCGCGACACCGCCGAGGGGCTCGAAGCGGTCGCTCTCGGCGGTGAGCTCCTCGTGCTCGTCGTCGGTGAGGTCCAGGTCGGCGGCGGCCACGTTGTGCTCGAGCTGCGCGACCGAGCTCGCGCCCGGGATGGCGATGACGTTCGGCTTGCGGAGGAGCCACGCCAGCGCCACCTGGGCCGGCGTCGCGTCGTGGGCCTTCGCGAGCCGGCGGACCGCCTCGATGACGGGAGTCGCGCGCTCGAGGTTCTCCGGCAGGCACAGCGGGTTGTTGCGCCGCGCGGGGCCGGCCGGCGGGTGCGCGGCGTCGTACTTGCCGCCGAGGACCCCCTGCTCGAGTGGGCTGTAGGCGATCACCAGACGGTCGTGGCGCTGCGCGTACTCGACATTGCCTCGGTCGGGCTTGCGCTGCAGGAGGCTGAAGTGCACCTGATTCGAGGTGACCGGCCCACCGAGGTCACGCTCGGCGGCCTCCCAGCGCGCCGGGGAGAAGTTGCTCACGCCGACGTGCGCGACGATTCCGCCGTCGAGCAGGCGGCGCATCCCGCCCATCGTCGAGCGAAGCGGGACGACCGGGTTCGGCCAGTGGACCTGGTAGAGATCGATCAGCGAGACGCCGAGGCGGAGCGCCGAGAGCCGGCCGTGCTCGTGCACCCGCGACGCGGTCGGCCAGACCGGCAGCACCTTCGTGGCCACGAACGCCTCGTCGCGCCGTCCCTCGATCGCGCGACCGACGATCGCCTCCGACACGCCGTGGGCGTAGACCTCCGCCGTGTCGAGGAGGTTGACACCGAGGTCGAGCGCCCGGTGCACGAGCTCGACAGCGGTTGTCTCGCCGTACGCGTTGCCGTAGCCCCAGTCGTGGGATCCGAACTGCCAGCATCCGAGCCCGATCGCCGAGACCCGCAGGCCGGCCGCTTCGACGTAGCGCATGGTGCTCCTTCGGGGGCGGCGGCGGAGGGCCGCGTGGGTCGACGCCGGGGGCGGATGGGTCGACGCTCCAGAATGTACCGGCCGCGATCCCACGTCACCGAGACGGCGCGGCCACGAGGAGGCGACATGGAGCTGAGCGACGTGATGCGGGCGTGCGGCGCGGTGCGGGAGTTCACCGATGAGCCGGTCCGTGACGAGCAGCTCCTCGCCCTGCTCGACGTGGCCCGGTTCGCGCCGAGCGGCGGGAACCGTCAGGGCTGGCGCCTCATCGTCGTGAGCGATCCGACAATTCGACGGTCGCTGAGAGATCTCTACTGCGCGGGGTGGTACGAGTACCTCGCGCTGGCGGGGGCTGGCCTGGTGCCGTTCGCGCCCGTCACGGACCGCGCCGCGGAGCAGGCGGCGCTCGGCGGGGCCACGGCGATCGCCGAGGCCGCCGCGGCCGGCCCCGGCGGGTTCGCCGAGCATCTCGACGAGGTCCCCGCGCTGCTCCTCGTCCTCGCCGACCTGCGCGCCCTCGCGGCGACTGATCGGGACCTCGACCGCTACACGCTGATCGGCGGAGCCTCGGTGTACCCGTTCGTGTGGAACGTGCTGCTCGCGGCGCGCGACGCGGGCCTCGGCGGCGTGATCACCACGATGCTCGCTCGCCGGGAGCCCGAGGTGCGGGCGCTGCTCGGCGTGCCCGAGGAGTTCGTGATCGCCGCCCTGCTCGCCCTCGGGCACCCGGTCCGTCAGCCGCGATCGCTGCGTCGGACACCGGTCGGCGACTTCACGACCCGCGACCACTTCGACGGCCCGACGGTCGGCGCGTCCGGCTGAGCGTCCGAGGCGGACACGTGCGCCGCTCGCCGAGCCGGGCCGAGAAAGTGAACAGCAGCCCAACAAATCGCGCACGGCGGTCCACCGCAACGCCGCCGCGTGGCGCGTCGCGTCCTGGGTGCCACTGACGTCGTCGGCGGGTGCGGCATGCTCGGCACCGCGCCACTCGCACGCCTGACAGCAACGCGGCAACCGGTCCGGACCCACGGGATGGTCGCGTCACGCGCGCGGAATCGCTCGTCAGCCCCTTGACAGCGTCGTCGAGCGCGTGCAACCCGCTCGACACCTGCGCGTGTGCCCTGGCCGGTCCGATGAGCCCACCGCTTGAGACGCCGCGAACCTTTTCCTACACTGGCACCACCGAGGCCGTGTCAGTGGACCGTCCCGGCAATCCAGCAAGCAATCAGCAAGAAGGACGCGAATCCGTTGGCAACAGGCACTGTGAAGTTCTTTAACGAGCAAAAGGGTTACGGCTTCATCTCCCGCGAGGGAATGGACGACGTGTTCGTGCATTTCTCCGCGATCCAGGGGACGGGGTTCAAGACGCTGCAGGAGGGTCAGCGCGTCGAGTTCGACGTCGGCCCGGGCCGGAAAGGCGACGAGGCCCAGAACGTTCGTCCGATCTGACGGACTCGGGGCTGCGGTGGGCCGATCGGCCTGCCGCAGCCTCCGTCGCATCACTGCCGTCGCCCCGCCGAGCGGGCACGGTTCACCGAACGCCAATGCACGCGGGCTCGGCGCGCAGCGCGGCGTCGAGCGCCCGCACCTTGTACTGCTGCTCGGTGTCCTGCACCAACGCCGCGACGCGCCGCCCCGTGTCGTCGAGCGTCTGCACGAGGCCCTGCGCCGCGACCTGAAAGCTGTGCGGGTCGTCGGGCAGCGCCTTCACCGTCAGCTGCGCCGCCTGGAAGGTTCGTTGGGCTTGCAGCACCCCGGTGCGGATCGACGACGCGATCGCGTGACCCTTCGCGACGGAGGGCGTGCCGGCCTCGTCCACCGCATTGAGCAGCTCGGCGGTGCGCAGGATCGCCGTGTCGAGGAAGTCCGAGATCTCGGTCTGGATCTCCGACAGGGTGACGGTGACCCCGCCCGGCGGCGTCAGCAGGCCGTTACCTGCGTTCATCAGGAACTCGCCCCAGTCGACGAGCTTCGTGCACACCGTTCGGCCCCAGAGGCGCACCGCGACCTTCTGGTCCGACAGCCCGGAAGGGATGACGGCCAGGAAGTTGACGGTGAGCTGACACCGGCCGAACGCGTCGCGCGCGACGGTCGTCGCGGCTTGATCCAGCGCGTCGGGCTGACTCGCCTGCGCCGTCGCCGCCTGAGCGAGGACGCTCGACGGATCGCCGTGCTGGACGGCGCGGGCGATCGTCGTGAGCGCCGCCCGGGCATCCGACGGGGCGGCGCGGCCGAGCGTCCGCAGCGCCGTGACCGATTCGGTGCTCGAGGAGGGATGGGCGCCGTTGAACGCTTGGAGAGCGGGACAGAAGGGGCCCGTGCTCGACGCCCGCGCGGGCGAAGCCACGGCCGGGGCGAGCAGCGCGGCGAGCACCGTGGCCGCCACCGCGACGGCGGTCGCCGCCCGGGTGCTCCCGTCCCCCACGGCACCAGTATCGGCCGTCCCGCGGCGAGCGCGCCGTCACGCGCGGGATCGGGCACGGTCACGGTGTGACGCACGCCACGGGGCGGGAACCGTGACCCGAGACGTGAGATCGGACGCGTACACTCGACCTACCCCCTGACGGAAGCTTTCGATGCGCGCGCGCGACGACATCCGGAACGTGGCCATCGTGGCCCACGTCGACCACGGCAAGACGACGCTCGTCGACGCCATGCTGCGCCAGACGGGCGCGTTCGGTGACCATCAGCAGGTCGTGGAGCGGGTGCTCGACTCGACCGACCTCGAGCGCGAGAAGGGCATCACGATCCTGGCGAAGAACACGGCGGTGCGCTACGGCGGCGTGAAGATCAACATCGTCGACACGCCGGGCCACGCCGACTTCGGAGGCGAGGTGGAGCGCGGCCTCACGATGGTCGACGGCGTGCTGCTGCTCGTCGACGCCGCCGAGGGTCCGCTGCCGCAGACGCGCTTCGTCCTGCGCAAGACGCTCGAGGCCCGCCTCCCGGTCGTGCTCGTCGTGAACAAGGTCGACCGCGGCGACGCCCGTGCCGCCGAGGTCGTCCACGAGGTCGAGGAGCTGTTCCTCGACCTCGACGCCGACGAGCACCAGATCGGGTTCCCCATCGTCTACTGCAACGCACGCAGCGGCCGGGCGTCGCTCGATCCGACGGACCCCGATCTGCAGCTTCCGGGCATCGCCGGCGAGGGCGGGCTGAAGCCGCTGCTCGAGCTGCTGCTGGAGCACATCCCCGCACCCCAGTACGACCCCGACCACCCGCTGCAGGCCCTCGTCACCAACCTCGACGCATCGCCCTATGTCGGGCGCATCGCGTTGTGCCGCGTGCGGCACGGGACGTTGCGGCGCGGCGAGCCCGTCGCGTGGTGTCGCGCCGACGGCACGATCGAGCCGGTCCGGATCACGCAGCTCTACGTCACCGAGGCACTCGAACGCGTCGACGCGGCGTCGGCCGGGCCGGGCGAGATCGCGGCGATCGCCGGTCTCCCCGACGTGACGATCGGCGAGACGCTCGCGGACGTCGAGCGACCGACCCCCCTGCCGGTGATCCACGTCGACGATCCCAGCCTGTCGATCACGATCGGCGTCAACACGTCGCCCCGCAACGGACGCGAGGGCAAGAACCTCACCGCCCGGCTGGTCAAGAGCCGGCTCGACACGGAGCTGGTCGGCAACGTGTCGCTGCGCGTCCTCCCCACCGAGCGACCCGACGCGTGGGAGGTGCGCGGCCGCGGCGAGCTCCAGCTCGCGGTGCTGGTGGAGACGATGCGTCGTGAGGGGTTCGAGCTGACGGTCGGCAAGCCCGAGGTGGTCACCCGTGAGGTCGATGGCCGGCTGTGCGAGCCGATGGAACGTGTGGCGATCGACGTGCCCGACGAGTATCTCGGGGCCACGACCCAGCTCGTCGCGTCCCGCAAGGGCCAGCTCGAGTCGATGGTCAACCACGGGAGCGGGTGGGTGCGACTCGAGTACCTCGTACCCGCGCGGGGTCTCGTTGGGTTCCGCACCGAGTTCCTGACCGAGACGAAGGGGACCGGGCTGCTGCACCACGTCTTCGACCGCTACGAGCCGTGGCTCGGCGAGCTGCGCTCGCGGCGGAGCGGCAGCCTCGTCGCCGACCGGGCCGGTGCCGCGACCGCCTACTCGCTGATGAGCCTCCAGGAACGTGGCGAGCTCTTCATCGGCCCGGGTGTTGAGGTGTACGAGGGCATGATCATCGGTGAGAGCTCCCGTGCCGACGACATCGACGTGAACCCGACGCGCGAGAAGAAGCTCACCAACCATCGGGCGGCGTCCGCCGACGAGCTCGTGCGACTCGCCCCGCCGCGGACGATGTCACTCGAGCAGTCGCTCGAGTTCGTGACGTCCGATGAGTGCGTCGAGGTGACGCCGGTCTCGGTTCGGATGCGCAAGACGACGCTCGGCGCGAACGTTCGCGGTCGTCGACGGGGCCACGCGCGCCGCGCGTCGGCGCCCGCCGCGACCTGATCAGTCACTTTCTTCCCCCGAAATCCACGTCTTTGTCTCTTGGTTCCGTCATGCTGGACAGCACACCAGGAGGAGGGCAGCCGGTGGCCCATGTGTTGCACAGCGTCGAGTATCGGGTGTGCTGCACCCGATGCGGCGAGACCTGGACCGAGATCGACGAGGACACGACGCCGAGCGACCTGCGACTCGGTGCCCGCCACCAGCACTCGTGCCGGCGCTGCGGCACGACCGTCGAGGCGCAGGTGGTGGGCGCGCTCGACGGCACCACGCCCACGCGCGCCGAGGCGTCCCGGCGCAACGGTCGACGCCGGGCGCCGCGCGCGCAGGGGTAGACCGGCGAGCGTCGCCCGGCCGGCGGCGCGCGAGGTCGGGACCGGCACGCACCCGGCGGCTGGTGTTCAGGACTCGCCGTGCGTGGACGCTGCGTATGCTGGCGATCGCCGCGCATGAGGGAGTCACGCATGTTGCACGTGTTCGGCTTCGACAAGGTCGGTGTCGCGGTGAGCGACCTGTACTTCGTCGACCCTCGCCCCGGACCAGGCCAGGAAGGTGCCGAGCGCGGCGTCCGCCTCGAGGTGCGCCTGCTCGCCGCACAGCCCACCGACGGCTCGATCTACGCGTCCCAGCCGATCGTCGTCGACCGACCGATCTGGCGCGCCGATCTTCTCGAAACGGTCGCGGGCGGACCCGGCACCTACGACCGCACGCACCATCACCCGAAGATGCGCGGCTGGGAGCCCGGCTGGAGGCAGTTCGACGACACGATGAGCTCCGACCCGCTCGGCTTCGTCGCCGAGCAGCTCGGTGACCTGCCCGGCCTCGTCGCCGGCGCGGACCTCGATCCCGCCTCGGTCTCCGACCGCGACACCGAGGAGCTCCGGGCCGCCGTCCCCGAGATCATGGCCACCACCCGGGCTCTCCTCGCCGGCGTGCGCGCCGGGCAGCTGGCGCAGCCACCCAGCGAGGCGTCGCCGAGCGCCCGCATCGGCTGGCTCTGACCGGTTCCCGCGTCCCCGCGTACGCTGCCGTGGTGCAGGGAGCGTGACGATGCCAGAACAGGACGAGGCGCTCTACGCGACGTACCTGCAGCGGGTCCCGATGCTGCGCTCCTGCTCACCGGAGGACATTGATCGCATCGCCGAGCTCGGCGTCACCGTCACCGTGCCGCGGGGACAGGCAATCATCCGCGAGGGCGAAGCCGGCAACCAGTTCTTCGTGATCAC
>DATDGU010000130.1:0-9224 GCA_036521915.1 Acidimicrobiia bacterium
GGGACGAACAGCGCCGCGGCCGGGACCGGCGGGCAAGGCGGGCTCGTGAGCGGCGCGGGGACCGCGGGGGCCGGCGCACCGAGCGGTGGTGCCGGCGGCGCCGGCGCGGGCTTGGGGGGCAACGGCGGCGACGCGGGCGCCGGGACCGGCAACGACGCGGGTGGCGGCGGCGGCGGGTTCGCCGCGGGCGGCGGTGGCACGAATCAAGCCGGCGGTGGCGGCGGCTCGTCGTTCGTCGTCGCGGGCGCAACCAACGTGTCGTCGGCGCCGAGCACGCGGACCGGGGACGGCCAGGTGACGATCAGCTATGACCCGACGACCGACGGGTGCGGAGGACCGACCACCGCCGCACCGGCCGCGGGTGGCGTGAGCGCGTCGTTCACGGGATGACGGGTCGCGCCAGGTGGTTCGCGCGCCCGAGGCCGACGGGCGACACGTGAGGTCAGCCCGGCACGGTCGTCGGGGTGCCGCCGGGTCCGACGGGGAGGACCGTTGGCGTCGCGGCGCCTGACGGACAGTAGATCAGGGCGAAGTCCGCGGCTGTGGCGTCGGTCGTCGACACGACCTGGCCGCCGAACGTGACGGTCTTGGTCTTGTGCGGCCGGACGACAGCCGTCTCGGTCGTGCTGGACAGCACGCACCATTGAGTGGCGACCTGGGTCGCGACTTGCTGGTTGTCACTCAGGCCGTCGAGCGCCGGCGGGATGCACGCATCGTCGGCGACGCCGAGCGCGGGGATGTCGTGGTTCGCGCCGATGGCCATCGTGCGGAAGTTGCCGCCGTTGAACGGGATGAGGCGCGTCGCCGACGCGAGGTTCGTCACCTTCAACGCGATGTGCACGAAGACGTTCCCCGGTAGTGCCTGGTCGCCCCCCTCACGGGTTGGGAACGAGATGCCGGCGATCGTGAACTGCGCTCGGAACGGCGGGACGGACTCGCCCGACGCAGTGAGACCATCCTGGACGGCGACCGTTGCGCTCGCACCGCTCACGGGGATCGACGGTGTCGGGGTCTTGACGCCGTAGGCCAGGCTCGGCGCGGATACCAGCGCGGCCGCCACGATGCCGGCGAGAGCGAATCGAAGGAGCCGGCCGCGCGCGGGACGCCGGGCGACGTCGCGCGGCTCGCCGGCGCAACCTCCTCGACGACCGTCGTGCACCGCGGCACAGTACTGCCGCGTGATCATCACGGCACTCAGCCCCGGCGGCCTCGCCCCTCGGTGCCGCCATGACTCGCGGTGTTCAGGATCGCGAGTCGCTCAGGCGGTGCAGCACGCGCGTCCGAGCTCGTTGCGACGATGCCATTACGATCGAGCGCTGGTGTCGAGAGCGGCCGGACTCGGTGCGCGCGGTTGGGGCAGGGATGATCAGGCGCAACTGGGAACCGGCGCACGTCAGCATCGGGTCACCGACGTGACCTCGCGGTCTGCACGCCGAGTCGACGACTGACCATGCGGGGCGAGGCTTCGATGGGCTCCCGCGGCGCTCGTGCGCTCGACTACGTCTCGGTCGGAGAGGGCCCCGACATCGTCGTGATGTCCGGCTACGCGATGCGGCCGTCCATCTACCTGCCGATGGCCCGGCTCCTCGCCGATCGGGCTCGCGTCGTCATTCCAGCCATCTTCCAGCTCCCCGACGTGTGGACCTTCGATCACGCGATCGACTGCATCGAGCTGACGCTCGAAGCGCTCGACATCAGGGAGATGACCCTCCTCGGCCACTCGTTCGGGGGCGCGCTCGAGCTTGGCCTCGCCGCTCGCCGCCCGGACCAGACGCTCGAGTGCGTGTTCAGCGACACGATCAGCGTCGCCAAGCAGCTCCGGCTCGCCCGCGAGGCCCTCTCGCATCCGCTCGGGGACCTCCGGCTCGCGACCCCGGCAGCAATCTCTTCGTTCCTCCGATCCTGGGTAACGCACCCGGTCCAGCTCGCGTCGGCCGCCATCTCGGCTTTCTCCGAAGACCGGAGCCGAGAGATCGAGCGCTGTGCGGGTGCCCCCTTCCCGTGCCACGTGCTGTGGGCCGAACGCGACACGATCCTGGCCCGCAAGGATGGTCGCGAGTTCGCGCGTCGCCTCGATGCGACGTTCACCGTCGCCGAGCGGCCTCCGGGCTACCCACCGATCGATCACGACTGGATGTTCGACGACCCTGAGCTCTTCGTCGGCCATCTCGACAAGCTCGGCCTCAGGGCACTCTCTGGCGCGTAGCGCGAGCCCAACTCGCCCGGCTGGTGTCGCACGCTGATCGCGGTCGCTAGGTTGTCTTCGACGCAAGCGAGGAGGGGCTTGGCCATGTACGCACGGCTGGTGCGGTTCTCGTTTGGAGCCGGAGGTGCAGGCAAGGTCCAAGCGCTCGCCAACGACCTCGTGCCCCTGATCAACGCGCAGCCCGGCTGCCAGACCGTCGCGGTGTTCGGCGACGACGCCGACGGCGAGACGGGGATCTTCGTTCTGTGGGACACCCAGGAGCATGCCGACGACGCCGCCGCCGTCGTGCGCCCCAAGCTAAACGAGCACCTCGCGGGCAATGTCCAGGACCCACCGGACGCGCGCCTGTTCGAGGTCGCGACGCCCCGTTAGAGCGGGCCGATCGCGGCGCGCCACTGACGGGACGTGTCGACGTGGTTGCTATCGTCCCCGCGGTGGACGCGTTGGAGGTGCAGCTCGACCGCGACCGGGTCGTCGTGTTCGACGGGCACGTCCTCGAGCTCTTCGGCGGCACCGGGCGACGATTCCACGTCAAGCTGCTGACGGTGACCGTGTCGGATCCCGACAAGAAGGGACGACGTCAGGTCACGCTCGAGCAGTCGCAGAGCCAGACCATGCTGCTGCTCGACGACGAGACGTTCGCGCCGCTGCAGCCGGTGCTCGACGCGCTGCGCAGCGCGGGCGTCTCCGTGTCGGGCTGAGGGCGTCCGACGGCCGCGCCGCGGACGTCCGCTACGAGGACGCGGTCGCCGAGGTCGGCGACGCGGCCGGACGCTCGCCCGCGGACCCGGGGCGTGCGTCCACAGGACGCCGTTCCGCCTCGATGAGCTGCACGGCAACCATCGCCGCCTCGCAGTCGAGGTCCTGGTAGGCGCCGCCGCCTTCGGACGTGGACCCGGCGAGGTACAGGCCCTCGACGGTGCTGACCTTCACCGGCAGGCGCGGCACGGCCTTGAGGTAGCAGGCGCGCATCTCCGGCCCCGCGAGGTACTGGTAGCGGGACCACTCGACGCAGTCGTCGAGGTCGACGTAGTACCAGTGGACGTAGTCGAGAATCCGGTCGATGGCCCGCTTCGCGTCGCGCCAGTGCCGCCAGCGCGTCGCCTCGCCTTCGCCCCAATGTGAGATGACGACCTCGAGGAGGTGCTTGCCCGGCGGGGCGATCTGGGGGGAGTGGCAGGACGCGAACTGGAACGCGCCGTGATAGCGCTTCACCGTCTGGTCGCCCCACAGGATCCGGTGCCAGCCGGGCATGTCCTCCTCCTGGCCGTCGTGGCGACGCGTCGGCAGGCGCGAGAGCCCCGCCCACCAGCCGGCGAAGTCGTTGCAGTGCTCGAGCATCCGCTGGGCCGACTCGGCGAACCCGGACGGCAGCACGCCCTCGTCGAGGATCTCGAGCAGCTCCCAGGCGGGGTAGTCGGTGACGACGACCGGCGCATGGAACTCCTGCACGAGGTTCGCGTCGTTGACCGCGACGGCGCCGGTGACGCGGCGGTCCTCGACGACGATCTCGAGCGGCTTCCAGCCGAGCCAGAGCTCGCCGCCCTCCTCCTCGATGGCGCGGACCCACGGGGTGATGAGCCCCTGCATGCCCGGCGTCTCGGGATCCTCCGGGTAGAAGCCGCGCGACCCGTACTGGCGCGACTCCTGGAGGAACGCGATGAGGCGGCCGGCCGAGGTGCGCTCGGCCGGCGACGGGAACATCACCTCGCCGACCTGGAGGATGGCGCTGCGCGCCAGCGGATCCGCGACGTGCTCGTCGAGCCACGCGCCGAGCGTCACGTCGAGGAGGCGGCGCTGCTCCTCGGTGGGCGTCGACCGCAGCTGGCGCATGCCCTCGAGGTAGGCCTGCACGGTGTCGTCGCCGACCTGGTCACGGCCCGTCAGCACCCCGACGGTCTCACGGGTGGCCTCGAGGCGGTCGACGCCGGGCCGCCCACCGAGGAAGAGGTCCTCGGAGGTCCGCTCGGGGAGGCGGTGGACGCGCATCCCGCCCGCGAGCGTGCGGCGTCGCACCTCGACCCCCGCGTCGTCGGCCGCGGCCACGAAGTGGAGCGGCAGCCCGAAAACGTTGTCGCCGACACCGTGACCGTCGCGGTGCCCGAACGGGATGTGGTAGCCCTCGTACTCGATCGACCCGCAGCGACCCCCGGGGATGTCGAGCTTGTCGAGCACGGCGACGCGGTAGCCGCGGCGGGCGAGCAGCGCCGCCGACGTCAGTCCGCCCAGCGACGCGCCGACGACGACGACGTCGAGGTCTCGCGGTGGTGTCATCGTGCTCCCTTGACGGGGACGGCTATGCCGCGGACGCTACCCTCGGCGGTCACGGGACGACGAGGACGTGGGCTGCTCGGACCTCGGTGACGACCGGGGGGCGCCACGACGTCCGCGGCTGAGACGCCGCCTCGGTTCGGCGCCGTCGCGGTGCCTTGACCCCGACGCCGCGTGAGGGCCTAGAACGGATCCCGTGCGACCGGCGATGGTGGGCAACCGTGCGGGGCGGTGCGACTGATGGCGACGTACGCGCTCGTGCACGGCGCGAGCTCGGATTCATGGTACTGGCATCTCGTCGCGCCCGAGCTGCGGCGGCGCGGCCACGACGTCGTCGCCCCCGACCTCCCGAGCGACGACGATCGCTGCGGGTTCGAGGAGTACGCCGCCGCGGTCGTCGACGCGATCGGCGGCCGGCCTGACGTCGTGCTCGTCGCGCAGTCGCTCGGCGGCTTCACCGCGCCGCTCGTGGGCGAGCGCGTCCCGGTGCGGCTGCTCGTGCTCGTGGCCGCGATGGTGCCGATGCCGGGCGAGGCACCCGGCGCCTGGTGGGCGGACACCGGATGGGAGCAGGCGCGACGCGACGCGCAGCGGGCGCGCGGCGACGCGGCGGAGGGGATCGACCCGCTCGTCGACTTCTTCCACGACGTGCCACCCGATGTCGTCGCGGCGGCGATGGCGCGCGGCGAGCGACGCCAGTCCGGCACGCCGTTCGAGCGGCCGTCGCCCCTCGCGGCCTGGCCTGACATCCCGACCCGGTTCCTGCTCTGCACCGAAGACCGGTTCTTGCCCGCGGCCTTCCAGCGCCGCGTCGTGCGGGATCGCCTCGGGATCGTCCCCGACGAGCTGGCCAGCGGGCACCTCCCGGCGTTGGCGCACCCCCTCGAGCTCGTCGAGGCGCTCGAGCGCTACCGCGTCGAGGCGGGTCTGCCTCCGACCTGAGCCGATCGATGACGATCGGGGCGCCCGACTGGGGTCGTGTGGGTGCACGACGACACCGGGGGTCGCAGTGGAGTTCCTCTGGTCGGCGAGCGACGGGCCCGAGGTCTCGGGCGCGGGCAGCTCGCTCATGCTCGCGATCGCCAGCCGCCCCGCCGCGCTCGACGACCTGTCGGGCGACGGGGTGGCCGTCCTGCGGGAGCGGATGTCGCGCGTCGCCGGCCGGCGCCCTGTGGGCCGACCGGCGCGGCAACGTACGATCAGCGCGATGGACGACACCCAGGTGAGCGTGCGGGCGCGCGCGGTCGCGAGCGCGCTCGAGCCCTTCGCCGGCCAGGTGTACTTCGCGCCCGAGTGCCACGAGCGGTACGCGGCGCTCGGCTTCGGACCGAGCCCCGGACCGGTGGGGGTCGTCGCGATGCCCGACCCGGCGGCCTACTTCTGCAGCCGCGGCGCCTCTCTCGGCCAGGTGCCCGGCGAGCTCGTCGCGGCCGCCTTCGCGGTGTTCAACCCGGCGATCGTCGTGCCGGCCGTGACGCACGGCTGGACGCTGACCGACGCGGCGACGATCGGCGCGGCGCGCACCGCCGGCGCGACGGACCAGCTGACGCGCGTCCTGGGCGACAACCCGGAGGGCCTCGGTCCGGTGACCACCCTGCTCACCCGCGCGAACGAGCCGCTGCGCCCCGAGGGCCGTCCCCTGTTCGCCGGCCTCGTCGGCGCCGGGCTGCCGGGCACGCCGGTCGGCGACGCATGGCGCCTCGCCGACCGCCTCCGCGAGTACCGCGGCGACGCCCACACGGCCGCGTGGACCACTGCCGGGTTCGACGCGACCGAGATCGGCCTGGTCACCGAGCACTACTGGGGGCTACCACCCCGCTCCTATGTCCGCACCCGGGCGTGGAGCGACACCGATCTGGACGCCGCCGAGGCGCGCCTGCGCGGCCGCGGGTTGCTCGACGACGCCGGCCTCACCCCCGCGGGCCGCGCCGCGCGCGAGGACGTCGAAGCGGCGACCGACCGCCAGTGCCGCCCGCTGGTCGAGGCGCTCGGCGACGACCTCGACACGCTCGTGGAGCGCCTCGCGCCGTGGGGGGCCGCGATCCGTGAGGAGGGCGGCTACCTCCCGACCGGACCGCACGACCTCGCCCGCGCGGCCGGCGGCTGACCCCCGCGGCGGGCCCGCGGCCGCGATGGGTAACGTCGGCCGGTCCTCACCGACGGGAAGGGGGTGGTCGCATGCCGCGTCGCTGAACGAGCGATGGTGTCGCCCGGTCGGGCGACCGCGACCGCACCCCCCGTCCCGGGCTGCGGCGCTAACCGCACCCAGTCCTGTGAGGAGGACGCCATGCCAGACCCTGACGCGCTCTCGCGTGTCATCGACGACGTCGTCGCGCCGCTGGCGAGCGACGTCGACCAGCACGCCACGTTCCCCGGCGCCGCCATGGACGCGCTCGGCACCGCGGGGATCCTCGGCCTGACGTCCTCGGCCGACGTCGGCGGCGGTGGGCAAGGCCTCGACGCCGCAACCGACGTGATCACCCGGCTCGCCGAGGTGTGCGGCTCGACGGCGATGGTCGTGCTGATGCACTACGCCGCCACGGCCCTGATCGAGGCCCAAGGCCCCGAACACGTCCGCGCCGAGATCGCCGCGGGGCGACACCTGACGACGGTCGCCTTCTCAGAGGTCGGGAGCCGCAGCCACTTCTGGGCGCCGCAGGGCACGGCCCGCGCCGAGGGCGACGCCCTGCTGCTCGACGCCCGGAAGAGCTGGGTCACGTCGGCCGGGGAGGCCGACAGCTACGTCTGGTCGAGCCGGGCCGTCGACCCGACGACCGGTCCCATGACGCTCTGGCTCGTGCGCGGCGACGCGCCCGGCTTGCGGGTCGCGGGCACCTTCGACGGGCTCGGCCTGCGCGGGAACGGCTCGAGCCCGATGACCGCCGACGGGATGATCGTCCCGAGCTCGGCGCGCCTCGGCGCCGACGGTGCCGGGCTCGACCTCGCGCTGAGCATCGTCCTGCCGTGGTTTCTCGTCCTCAGCGCCGCGGCGAGCGTCGGGTTCATGCGCGGGGTCGTCGCCGAGACCCGGCAGCACCTCATCGGGACCCGGCTCGAGCACCTCGACGAGGCGCTCGCCCAGCAGGCCCTGCTGCGCACGGCGTTCGCGCGGATGCAGATCGACACCGACGCCGCGGCCGCGCTCCTGACGGACACCCTCACGGCCCTCGGCTCGGGTCGGGAGGACGCCCAGCTGCGGGTGCTCGAGGTGAAGGCCGCCGCGGGCGAGGCCGCGAGCCGCGTGACCGACGAGGGGATGCGGGTGTGCGGCGGCGCCGCGTTCCGCAAGGAGCTCGGCGTGGAGCGCCGCTTCCGCGACGCGCGGGCCGCGCGGGTCATGGCCCCGACGACCGACGCGCTGTGGGACTTCGTCGGCCGGGCCCTCTGCGGGCTGCCGCTGCTCGAGGAGTCGGCGTGAGCGCACCGGTGCTCATGGGGGCCGTGGCGTACGACCCGAAGGTGGTGACGATCTGGGAGGGGTTCCGGGACTGGCTGCGAGGCCAGGACATCGACTTCGACTTCGTCCTCTACTCCAACTACGAGCGCCAGGTCGTCGACCTCGTCGAGGGGCGCCTCGACGCGGCGTGGAACTCACCGCTGGCGTGGGTGCGCGCCCGGCGTCTCGGCGCGGCCCGCGGGGTCGACGTGCGGGCGCTCACGATGCGTGACACCGACCGCGACCTCACGTCGGCGGTGATCACCCGCAGCGGGGAGATCGACGAGGTGGCGGGCCTGCGGGGGGCGACCGTCGCCACGGGCGCGGTCGACTCGCCCCAGTCGACGCTGCTCCCGCTGTCGCACCTGCGCGGACTGGGCCTCGTGCCGGGTCAGGACTTCACCGTGCGGCGCTTCGACGTCGGCGTGGGGCTGCACGGCGACCACGTCGGCGGCGAGCGGGACGCGGCCCGGGCGCTCGTCGCTGGTGAGGTGGACGCGGCGTGCGTCATCGACGCCAACCTGCTCGTCTTCGCGCACGAGGGGACGCTGCCCGCCGGTGCGACCCGGGTGCTCACCCACACCGCGCCGTTCGACCACTGCAACATGACCGTGCGCGGCGACGACGCCGCGGTGGCGTGCTTCGGTGAGGCGCTGCTCGCCATGTCGTACGCCGACCCGCAGGTCCGCCCGCTCCTCGACCTCGAGGGCCTCCACCAGTGGGTCGAGGGACGCGTCGACCAGTACGGCGCCCTCGAGCGGGCCGTCGACGAGACCGACTTCTACGACGCGGACGGCGATGTCCGAGCCCACGACTATCGACCTTGAGGACCTCGGCCTCGACCGAGGAGCCGGTGTGCTCCTCGACCGCGCGCTCGCGTCGCTCGCCCCCGGCGAACGGCTGACCGTCCGGGGTCGCCACCCCGAGCTGGCGATCCAGCTGCGGGCCTGGTGCCGCGGCCGGGGCGACCGCCTCGAGCGGGACGGCGTCACCGTCGTGCGGGGCGACGCCGACCGGTCCCGGTGGCACGACGCCACCCGCGCGTCCGGCGGGCCACCCGACCTCGCGGCGCGCGCCGACGCCCGGTGGGGCCTCGCCGCACGGGGCGCGCTCGTCGAATCCGGCGGCCCCACGCCCCGCTTCGACCTCGACGGCCGCGACCTCGTCTGGGCCGACGCCGTCCCGCGCCTCTACGCCCAGGCCCTCGCGAGCCAGTGGGACCCGGCGACGGCGATCGACTGGGCGGCCGCGGACCCGCTGGCGCCCGAACTCGAGGCGGCGGTCGTGCAGGTCATGACGTTCCTCGTCGAG
>DATDGU010000131.1:0-7785 GCA_036521915.1 Acidimicrobiia bacterium
CCTCGTCGACGGACGCGAGCTCGTCGGCGTGGTGCTGCTTCACCGCGGCGATCGCCGCGTGCACCGCGTCGAGCATGTCCGCCGCGGCGCGCCCGGCGGCCGCCCCGGTGCCGTCGAGCGACGCGGCCGCGTCGACGAAGGCGTCACGCAGCGCGCGGCTGTCGCCGGCCAGCTCGCGTGCCCGCCCGAGCTGGCCACCCGACAGGCGAGCGGCGAGACGGGCCTCGTCGGCGTCGATGCCCTCGCCGACGAGCGCGGCCTGGATCGTCTCGCCGGCGACCGCGACGAGCTCGATCCGTTGGCAGCGCGACCGCACCGTGTCGGGCAGCTCGTCGGCAGCCTCGCTCACCAGGATGATCGTCGTGCGCTCAGGCGGCTCTTCGAGCGTCTTCAGGAGCGCGTTCGCCGCCTCGGGCTGGAGGCGCTCCGCCTCGAGGAGGATCACGACCTTTCGGGCCCCCTCGATGGGGGCGCGCCACACCTCGGGGATGATCTCGTCACGCGCCTGATCGACGGTGACGACCGTGCGTTCCGGCTCGAACTCGATGACGTCGGGGTGCAGGCGACGCTCGACGAGATCGACGGCGCGCTCGTCCCCGTCCGGCGCGACGAGCGCCGCGGCAAACGCCCGGGCGACGGTCGGCGCGTCGGCGCCGCGCGGCCCGGCGATGAGGTAGGCGTGGGCGGGCCGAGCGGCGGCGCGTTGCAGCGCCGTCACCGCACGCGGCTGGCTCACGACGCGCCGCCACGGGTCGGTCATCCGAGGTGCTCCGTGACGACCGCCCAGATCTGCTCCCCCACCTCCTCGATGGCGCCCGCCGCGTCGAGCAGCACCCAGCCGCGCGTGCCGGCCAGGTCGCGGTAGGCCTCGTGGACGGCGAGCCGGAACGCGTCGTCCTCTTCCTCGAGGCGGTCTCGCGCCGCGCCGAACCGCTGGGTGGCGACGTCGGGTGGGAGGTCGAGGATGATCACGAGGTCGGGCTCGAGCCCACCCGTGGCGATGCCGTTCACGATCTCGATCGCCGGCACGCCCAGCCCGCGTCCGACGCCCTGGTAGGCGAGCGACGACGGGACGAAGCGGTCGCTCACGACCCAGTCGCCGCGAGCCAGCGCAGGCCGGACCACCTCGAGCACGTGCTGCGCGCGGTCGGCCGCCATGAGCAGCGCCTCGGCCTCGGGCTCGACCGTGGCGCGCCCGTCGAGCAGCAGCTGGCGCAACGAGACGCCGAGGTCGGTGCCGCCGGGCTCGAACGTGGCGAGGACCTCGCGGCCCTCGTCCCGCAGCCGGGCGGCGAGGCGTCCGGTCTGGGTGGTCTTGCCGGTCGCGTCCCCGCCCTCCAGCACCAGGAACTTCCCGGGCAGGGTCATCGGGGGGAGGGGCGGCGAGGGCCGCATCGTCGCTGCATCGGGTGAGCGTGCCCGATGGAGCGCGCCGACCACCAGCCCACGCCGCGTGGGCTGGTCAGCGGCGGGTCGCGCCCTTCCGGACGGTGCGGCGGGTCGTGCTTGCCGGCTTGGTGCGGGTCCGCTTCGCCGGCTTCGTCGCCGGGCCCCGCGCCGCGCGCTCTCGCAGCAGCTCCACGGCCTGCCCGAGGTCGACCGTTGCCGGGTCCACGCCGCGCGGGACCGTGGCGTTCAGCTCGCCGTCGGTGACGTAGGGCCCATAGCGGCCGTCGAGCACGCGCACGGCGACGCCCGACTCGGGGTGCGGGCCGAGCTCGGCAATCGGCGGCTTCGTGCGCCGGCCGCGCCGCTTGGGCTGGGCGAAGATCGCCTCGGCCTGGGGGAGCGTGACGGTGAACAGCTCGGGCTCCGTCTCGAGGCTGCGGCTGTCGGTCCCCTTCTTCAGGTAGGGGCCGTAGCGGCCGTTCTGCGCGGTGATCTCGACGCCGTCCTCGCCGGCGCCGACGACGCGGGGCAGCGACAGCAGCTGGAGGGCCTCGTCGAGCGTGATCGTGTCGACGGCCATCACCGTGAGCAGCGACGCGCGCTTGGGCTTCTCCTTCGACCCGTTGACCATCTCGCCGAGCTGGACGAACGGGCCGTACCGGCCGGTGAGCGTGAGGACGGGCAGCCCCGTCTCGGGGTCGTCGCCGAGCACCCGCGGTCCGGCCGCGCCCTTCTCGAGCAGGTCCTCGGCCTTCTCGAGGGTGAGCTCGTCGGGCGCGAGGTCGACCGGCACGGGGGCACGCTCCTCGCCCCGCACGACGCTCGCCCCGTTGTTCCAGACCCGCACGATGATGTCTCGCCCTTGGGCGTCGGTGGCGATCGGCACGGCGTTGACCTCGGCGGGGTCGATCGTCGCGAGGTGGTCCTCGTTCACGAGCTGCTTCAACCCGGTCTGGCCGTTCCCGAACCAGAAGGCGTGCAGCCACTTCTCGGCCTCGCCCTCGCCGCGGGCGATCGCGTCGAGCGCCTCCTCCATCGTGGCGGTGAACTCGTAGTCGATGAGGTGCGCGAAGAACCGCTCGAGCAGCTGCTGCTTGGCGAACGCCGTCCACGTCGGCACGAGGGCCGCGCCCTTCTTCCAGACGTAGTCGCGGCGCAGCAGCGTGTCGATCACGACGGCGTACGTCGACGGGCGCCCGATGCCGCGCTCCTCGAGCTCCTTCACGAGGCTGGCCTCGGTGTAGCGCGCCGGTGGCTGCGTGTTGTGCCCGGACGGCTCAAGGGCACGGCAGTGCACGGCGTCACCGGACTCGAGTGCGGGCAGGATGACCTCGCGGTCCTCGAGCTCGGCGTCTGGGTCGTCCGCGCCTTCGACGTAGGCGCGCAGGTACCCCGGGAACTCGATGACGCGTCCCGTGGCCTGGAACACGGCGCGCTCGCCGCTCGTCGCGCTCGCGCCGAGGCGCACGGTGACCCGTCGCACGCGCGCGTCGGCCATCTGGCAGGCGACGGTCCGCTTCCAGATGAGGTCGTAGATGCGCCGCTCGTCGGTGGTCAGCTCGTGCGAGATGTCGTCGGGGAGCCGCATCGTGTCGCCGGCGGGCCGGATCGCCTCGTGGGCCTCCTGGGCGTTCTTGACCTTCCCGCGGTACTGGCGCGGCTCGGGGGGGAGGTACTCCTCGCCGTAGCGGTCGCGGATCTGCGCGCGGGCGCCGGTGATCGCCTGGTCCGAGAGGAACGTCGCGTCGGTGCGCATGTAGGTGATGTAGCCGTGCTCGTAGAGGCCCTGCGCGACCGCCATCGCGCGCGCCGCGGTGAACCCGAGCTTGCGGCCGGCCTCCTGCTGGAGCGTCGAGGTCGTGAACGGGGGCCGCGGCCGCTCGACCTGGGCCTTCGCCTCCACCGACTCCACCGTGAACGCGGCGCCGGCGAGCGCCTCGGCGAGGGCGCTCGCCCGGGCCTCGTCGACGAGGGCGACCTCGGCCCCGGGGGCGAGCTGGCCCGTCGTCGGCTCGAAGTCTCGTCCGCTGGCGAGGCGGCGCCCGTCGAGGGACAGCAGGGTCGCCGGGAACTCCGTGTCCCGGCCCGCGAAGGTGCCCTCGAGGTTCCAGTAGGAGGCGGCCCGGAACGCCATCCGGGCCCGCTCCCGCTCGACGACGAGGCGGGCGGCGACGCTCTGGACTCGCCCGGCCGAGGTCGCGCCGCCCGCCCGGCGGCGGGTCACGACCGACATCTCGTAGCCGAAGAGCCGGTCGAGCTTGCGGCGACCCTCCTGCGCCTCGACGAGGCGCATGTCCAGCTCGCGGGGGTTCGCGAGGGCGTCGCCGATCGCCTGGGCGGTGATCTCGTGGAACACGAGCCGCTTCACCGGGACGCTGGGCTTCAGCACCTCGAGGACGTGCCAGGAGATCGCCTCCCCCTCGCGGTCCTCGTCGGTGGCGAGCAGCACCTCGTCGGCGTCCTTCAGGGCGGCCCGCAGCTCCTTCACGACGTCGCGCTTCTTGTCGACGACGACGTACACCGGCTCGAAGTGGTTGTTGACGTCGATCCCAAGCCGTCGGATCTCGGGGTCGGTGACGCTCTTCGGCACCTGCTTGGCGCTGCTCGGCAGGTCGCGGATGTGGCCGCGGCTCGCCAGCACCGTGTAGTCGGCGCGTCCGAGAAAGCCCTCGATGGTCTTCGCCTTCGCCGGCGACTCGACGATCACGAGCGACTTCGACACATGTACCTCACTGTGTGCCCGTGGCCGGTGCCCCGGGCCGGCCCAGTTTGGCCCGCAGGTCCGCCGAGACCGAGCATCCAGCCCGGCCGGGGGCGGAGTCTAAGGTTCCGGGCCGTGTTCAAAGGCGTCATCGGCTCGATCAGCCTGAACCCCAAGCAGCTCTTCGATTCGCTCAGCCCCTACGGCGAAGTCTTCGCGTGGTTCATCGTGTTCGCCGAGACGGGGCTGCTGCTCGGGTTCTTCCTGCCCGGTGATTCGCTGCTGTTCACCGCGGGGATCCTCGCCGGGCAGGGCAAGCTGCAGCTGTGGCTGCTGGTGCCCGGCGTGTTCGTCGGCGCGGCGCTCGGCGGGGAGGTCGGCTACTTCATCGGCGAACGCGTCGGCCCGGCGCTGTTCCGCCGACCGGACTCGCGGTTCTTCAAGCAGGAGTACGTCGGGCGCACCCACGAGTTCTTCGAGCACCACGGCTCGAAGGCGGTGTTGCTCGCCCGGTTCGTGCCGGTGGTGCGCACGTTCATGCCGGTGATGGCGGGCGTCGGCAAGATGAACCGGCGCGTCTACTCCCTGTACAACGTCGTCGGGGCGCTGATCTGGTCGGTCGGGGTGAGCCTGCTCGGCTACGTGCTCGGCAACGCGATCGGCGGGAACATCGACAACTACCTGCTCCCCCTGATCGCGCTCATCATCCTGGTCTCGTTCGTGCCCGTGTACCTGGAGTGGCGCCGCACGAAGCGTCGGGCCGCGGCGGAGCCGCCCGGCCCACCGCCCGCCCCGGACGAGGGCTGAGGCTGGGTCACTCCCCGGCGGACGCCCCGTCGGGGAGCCCCTCGGCGGTGAGCGCTTCGCCCACTTCCTCGGATTCCTCGGTGAAGCCGCCGGCGCGCTTCGAGTAGGCGATGGAGATGAGGAGGGCCACGAGCGCGGCGCCGGCGATCGCGAACCGGACGACGTCGTCGTTGCGGGTGGTGATGATCGCCGGGAGCAAGAGCAGCGAGACCAGGTTCATCACCTTGATGAGCGGGTTCAGCGCCGGGCCCGCCGTGTCCTTGAAGGGGTCCCCGACGGTGTCGCCGATGACGGCCGCCGTGTGGCGCTCGGAGCCCTTGCCGCCGTAGTGCCCGTCCTCGATGAACTTCTTGGCGTTGTCCCACGCGCCGCCGGAGTTGGAGAGAAACACGGCCATGAGCTGTCCGGTGAGGATCACGGCGGCAAGGAAGGCGCCGAGCGCCAGGTAGCTGATCCCGAACCCGATGATGACCGGGGTCAGGACGGCGAGGAGCGCCGGCGTGGTGAGCTCCCGCAGCGCCGCGGTGGTGCAGATGTCGATCACCCGCTCGTTGTCGGGCTCGTCGATGCCCTCCATGATCTTGCGCTCGCGGAACTGCTTGCGGACCTCCTCGACGACCGCGGCGGCGGAGCGGCCGACGGCCCGGATCGCCAACGAGGAGAAGAGGAACGCGACCGACCCGCCGACCAGCAGCCCGATGAAGATCTTGGGGTTGGCGACGTTGATCGCCGCGCGAGCGTCGCGGAACAGCGGGCTGCCGACCAGCAGGGCGCCCGACTTGGTGCGCAGCCCGAGCTCGGTGCCGATCGTCTCGATGTAGGAGGAGAACAAGGCGACGGCGGCGATCACCGCCGAGCCGATCGCGAACCCTTTCGTGACCGCCTTCGTGGTGTTCCCGACGGCGTCGAGGCTGACCATGACGCGCTCGGCCTCACCGCCGAACTCGCCGGACATCTCGGCGATGCCCGCCGCGTTGTCGGCGACGGGCCCGAAGGTGTCCTCGGAGACGACGACGCCGGTGGTGGCGAGCATGCCCATCCCGGTGAGCGCGATGAGGTAGAGGGAGAACTGGAGGTTGCCGTTGCCGAGGGCGATGGCGACCCCGATGGCGATGGCGATGGCGATGATCGACCAGACCGTGGACTCGAGGCCGCTGCTGATGCCCGACAGGATCGTCGTGGCCGGCCCGGTGCGGGTGGCCTGGGCGATCTCCTGCACCGGCCGGGTCTCGGTGGAGGTGAAGTACTCGGTGAGCCGGCTGACGCCCTGGGCGAGCACGAGCCCGACGACGACGGCGCCGAGGACGCGCCATCCCTCGTCGCCGTGGCTGTTCCCGATGTAGAAGATGCTGACGGCGCCGACACCGACGACGGTGAGGACGCTGGCGGTGGCGAAGCCCCGGTTGATCGGCGCCATCGCGGACTTGTCCCGGTCGGTGGCGCGGACCATGAACACGCCGGCGATCGAGGCGAGCACGCCGACGGCCCGGGCGATGAGCGGGAAGAGCAGCCCGAGCGCGGGGTTCGCGCCGATCGACGCGAACGCCGGGACGCCCAGGATGATCGCCGCGACGAGCGTGACCTCGTAGGACTCGAAGAGGTCGGCGGCCATCCCGGCGCAGTCCCCGACGTTGTCGCCGACGTTGTCGGCGATCGTCGCCGGGTTGCGGGGGTCGTCCTCGGGGATCCCCTGCTCGACCTTGCCGACGAGGTCGGCGCCCACGTCGGCCGCCTTCGTGAAGATGCCACCACCGACGCGCATGAACAGGGCGAGCAGCGACCCGCCGAACCCGAAGCCGACCAGGATTGCCGTCGCGGTGTTCTGGAAGATCATGATGATCAACGTCGCGCCGAGCAGGCCGAGGCCGACGGTGAACATGCCGGCGACGCCCCCGGTACGGAACGCGACCTTCAGGGCGCCGCGCAACGAGCCCGACCGGGCCGCGGCCGCGGTGCGGACGTTGCCCCGCACCGCGAGGCTCATGCCGATGAACCCGGTGAGCCCGGACAGGAAGGCCCCCGCGATGAACGCGCCCATGCGGAACGCGCCCGACGCGCCGAAGGACAGCGCGAGTCCCCCGCCCGGCTTCGCGATCTTCGTCGAGCTGAGGAACACCAGCGCCGCGACCGGGGCGAGGATGAGCAGGATCGTCTTGAACTGGCGGCGCAGGTAGGTCATCGCGCCGTCCTGGATGGCCTTCGCGATGCGGATCATCGTCGGGGTGCCCTGGTCGGCGGCGAGCACCCCCTGGACGAGCCCGAAGCCCACGACGATGGCGGTGACCGCGGTGGCCACCGAGAAGAGCAGCCAGCCCCACTCGCCGGCCGCCAGGTGGAACTGCTGGTAGCCGCCCTCGGCCGCGAGGACGCTGACGCTCATCACCCCAACTCCTCCCCCTCGCTTCCCCCGTCGGTCCCGCCGGTCCGAGGGTGTCCAGCGGCCGAGCCCGGCCCTGCCGGGAAGAACGGCAACCTAGTCGTTGCGCTGCATCGGCGCGAACCCCGCCACCCGACGGGCCACGGTCCGGTGCCGGGCCGGCGGTACCCTCCCCGGCGTGGAGGCCGCGTTCTTCGACCTCGACAAGACCGTCATCGCCAAGAGCAGCGTGCTGGCGTTCGGTCGCCCCTTCTACCGGGAGGGCCTCCTCTCCCGCTCCGCCATCGTGAAGAGCGCGTACGCGCAGGTGGTCTTCATGCTCGTCGGCGCCGACGAGCAGAAGATGGAGAAGCTGCGGGTGGCGATGCTCCAGATGATCCGGGGCTGGAACCAGGACCACGTGGCCCAGATCGTGCGGGAGACGCTCGCCGCGGTCGTGACACCGATCATCTTCAAGGAGGCGCTGGACCTCATCGACGAGCACCACGCCGCCGGGCGGATGGTGGTGCTC
>DATDGU010000132.1:0-4328 GCA_036521915.1 Acidimicrobiia bacterium
GCCCTGTTGCTCGGGCTCGGGGACGCCCAGCGGCAGACGGGCGATGCCGCCTATAGAGGGACCTTGCTCGCAGCGGCCCATCTCGCCGACGACATCGACGCGGTCGATCTCCTGGTGTGGGCCACATTGCGGAACAGTCGCGGCTTTGTCAGCTCCATTGGTCAGATCGACCGCGAACGCGTCGAGATGATCACCCGCGCGCTGGACCGGCTCGGCAACGACGACAGCCCCGACCGGGCCCGGCTTCTTGCACTACTTTGCCTCGAGCGGACCTACGACAGTGATCCGGCAGGTCGGCTCGAACTAGCCATCGAAGCAGTCGAAATGGCTCGGCGCACCGCCGATAGGGCAGCGCTGGTCGACGCGATCCGGTTGTGCCACGGGGCCATCGCACGGCCCGCAACCCTAGAGCTCCGGCGGGAATGGACCTCGGAGGCTGCCGAAATCGCCGACGACAATCTTTCCCCGAGCGCACGTCTCTCTACCCAATCCAATCGAATGCAAGCGGCACTGGAGGCAGGCGACCTCGCAACCATGAGAAATGCGTTCTCGATTTACGCAGCGGAAGTCGAGCGAACTGGGCAGCCCTACCAGCAATGGGCCCTCGCCTTTTACCGGGCAATGCGATCTGTGCTTGAAGGTGATCCGGCTACCACTGAGGAGGCGGCGAACGATGCTCTCACGCTCGGAATGACCAGTGGCCAGCCCGACGCTCTCGCCTACTACGGAGCCCAACTGACCAACGTGCGCTGGATGCAGGGTCGGGCTCACGAGCTGGTTCCCCTCCTGGAGCAGGCTGTGGAGGACAACCCGGGTCTCCCCGCTTTCAGAGCGGGACTGGTGTGGGCGAAGAGCTACGACGACACAGACAACGAGGTCAGCACTCTCCTCGATGTTGAAGTGTCCAGCAACTTCGCGATGTCTGAGGATTCTCAGTGGCTGATGGGCCACGTCCTCTGGGCGGAAGCGACCGCTCGCTGCAGGCATCGGCCGGCGGCGGTCGCCCTGTACCAGATTCTCCGGCCGTGGCATGCCCAGATCGTCACCACGTACATCACGGTCAACGGAAACGTGGCCCACTTCCTCGGGTTGCTCGCTCACGTCCTTAACCACAACGACGAGGCAGATCGGTGGTTCGCCGAGGCGCTGACTTGCCATGAACGGATGGAAGCACCGTATTTCGTGGCGCTTACCCAGACCGCCTGGGCCGCGCTTCTGATCGAACGGAACCAACCCGGCGACACGGAAGAAGCACGAGCGTTGATCGACGCCGCCCTACCAGTCGCAACCGAGCGCGGTTACGGCTATGTCGAACGAGACGCCCGGGAGTTGCTCGAACGTATGGGGTAGTTCGATATGCCACGAGGGCGTGTCCCCAAATATGGTCCTGTCCAAGCGCATGATGTCACCCCGAACCGAGGCTCCTATGGTTTTTGTCAACCCCTGAAGGGCAGGTTTGGGGGGAAGGCCGCGGACAAACCAATGACGGGCCACCGCATAGGGGCAAGCTCTTATTAGGTCACGCGTCTTCGAGATCTGAGACTCGGATCGGGATCGGCGATTCGGTTCGAAGTCAGTCCGATGGACGACAGTGGTCGTGGCGGGCCAGATCCCGATCCGAGGGCTTAGCCGCGAGGCAGGACGCGGTAGACCTCGCGGGCGATGTAGCGCTTGAGGACCCGGACGACCTCACGCTTGGAGCGACCCTCCTTGACGCGCCGCTCCATGTAGGCCTGGGTGTCGAGGTCCGAAGCGAGTCGGGTGATGACGATGTGCCACAGGGCGCAGTTGGCCTGGCGGTTGCCACCGCGGTTGAGGCGGTGCCGGGTCACCTTGCCCGACGACGCCTCAAGCGGAGACACGCCGCACAAGTGGGCCCAGGCGGCTTCTGAACGCAGGCGCTCGGGGTTGTCGCCGGCCGCCACCAAGAGCGAGGCGGCGGTGTCGATGCCGACACCTGGGATAGCCAAGAGCTTCGGCGCGTTCGATCGCACCAGCGGCGTGATCCTGGCGTCGAGCTCGTCGATCTCGGCTTCGAGGTCGGCCACCCGGTGCGCCAGCGACGACAGCGACGCCTTGGTGGCCGCGAGCACCCGGTCTTGGGTGCGCGACGCTCGCAGACCCTGGCACGTCGAGACGAAAGCGCTGATGGAGAGGCCCTCGAGCTTGGTGCGCAGCTCGTCGGGAGCGCTGTAGGTCACCTGACGCATCTGGGTGAGGGCCTTCACTCGTGCCGAACGGGCGGAGCGCTTGGCGACGAGGAGGACGCGCAGCGCTTCGACCCAACCGTCGCGGCTCTTGGCCCGACCACTGGCCTTTCCCGACAGCGCCGCCCGGGCCGCTTCGACGGCGTCGAGGGGATCGGACTTGCCGGCGTTGCGCCGGGCCTGGCGATTTTGGCGGTCCACCTCGACGACCTCGATGCCCGCGCGCATGAGGAAGCGACAGATCCCAGCGCCATAGGAGCCCGTCCCCTCCACGCCGACCTTGCTCAGCCGGCCGAAGCTCTCGAACCACGACAGCAGTGCCGCGTAGCCGGGCGGGTCTGCCGCGAAGGAATCGGATCCGAGCAGCCCTCCGACCTCGTCGAGTGCAGCTGCCACGTGGACCTGGCTATGGGTGTCGATCCCCCCGACGACAGTGCGCGTGGCTTCTACGATGGTCATGGCCATCCCTTCCTTTCATTAGGTGTGAGGGATGGCACGGCCGTCCCGGGAAGGAGTGACGGTGTGGACCGGCCTGGGTAAACAGACCGGTCCATCACCCCTCTAGAACGGGACGGACCGCGCCTTGTTGTCGAGTCTCGAAACTACTGAGGCCGTGGGTTCAGCTGGTGGACCACACAGGCTCTACAAACATCATTGGTGGTCGGGGGCGCCTCTTGCTCGGCGGTCAGCGACGGGCGAGAATCACTTCCACCGAGTTCTCGTAGACCCAGTGACCGGTCGGTTTAATGGACAGCACGGCTTGTTCAACCTCGTCCGCGAACTCTTGAAACCGGCTACCGAGAACCTGATCGGGACGTAACGACGTCGAACGGAGGAAGCCTACGAGTGAGGGAATGTCCCATTCCTGACGGGTTGGCACAGACAGCAGCGTTGCGACACCGAACGGGCTGGCTCTGATGACTTCTTCGTGTCTAGTGAGTTTGCGTGTCCGTTCAGAGTGTTCCTTGGGCTCGAACCAGCGGTCCTGGACCGCCACTACGGCCGCCGCTACGGCCGTGCCGACCTCCTGACGTTCCAACCGGTCGCCGCCGGGTTGAACCTGCATCAACGGGGTCGGGTTGCCCAGCACAGCGAATAGTCCTTCGTGCTTCAGCAGTTCGTGCGCTTTGGCCGCCACGACCGGTCTGTCCATCCACTGAAACGCGGAACCGATGACAACCAACCGGTAGCCGCCGGGCTTGTCGTCAAATCGCTCGGCAGTGGAGAGGACCCACCGTATGTTGTGCTGACCCCGCTTGCTGGCCAAACGGGCCGCCTCGTCGAGCATCCCTTGGTCAGGATCGACCCCGGTGACTGACGCCACCCGTTCAGCCAAGGTCAGAGTCAGTAGACCCGTCCCACATCCCCAATCCAGCACCCTAGACGTCGCTTCAAGAGGCGCCTCGACGGTCAAGAGATCGAAGATCGATGTCGGGTAGCTCGGGCGGAACTCCGAGTAGTAACGGGCGGTTCCGGCGAATGGACCAGTTTCCTGGGGCATTGGCCCGCACCCTAGAAGATGGTCCCCGAACCGGCGATAGCAGGCAGCGCCTCAGGGCTTTGAGAATGGCTGCCTGCCAGGCCAAGCCTCTGGTTGTGAGGTGACGTGACACATTTTCCGCTGAGCGGTCATATACAGAGTGTGAGCGCGTGGACGGAGCAATCGGACGCCGAGTTATTGGTCCTGGACGATCCTGACGCCTTTGCCGAGCTCTACGACCGACACGTAGGCCAGATTCTCGCCTGGTCGAGTGTCCGGGTGGGTGACTATGACGCCGATCTAACCGCCGAGGTCTTTGCGGCGGCGTGGCATAGCCGAAGACGTTTCCGAGACGAGCACCATGGCTCCGCTCTTCCGTGGCTCTATGGCATCGCTCACAATGTGTTTCGGTCATCCCTGCGCAAGCGACGGGTCGAGTACGGCGCTCGGGAGCGTCTGGGCCTCCCCGTCACAGTCATGCACGCCGACTTCGAGGCCGTCGAAGACCGCTTATCGTTTCCCTCGGCTGTCCTTCGAGCGTTCGCGGACCTCCCTGACTCAGAGCGCGAACTGCTCGTTCTGCGCTTGGTCGAGGAACGGCCCTATAGGGAGATTGCCCAGCGCCTCCATTGCACTCCCGT
>DATDGU010000133.1:0-4571 GCA_036521915.1 Acidimicrobiia bacterium
CAAGTCGTCGCCCGGGCTCCCCTCGGAGATCTACCCGCTCCAGATGGACCCGTACACGCTCACGCCGCTCGGCGTCGACCCGGTGTCGCTCGCCGCGCTGCAGGCCCGCGCCATGCTCGACAAGGGGACGATCACCGAGCGCGAGATGGCCGAGATCGCGGCGCGGAGCCGGCGCAACGCGGCGAACAACCCGTACGCGCAGGTCCGCGGCAGTGCCGACGCGGACACGCTCGCCAAGGAGCCGTACGTCACGGCGCCGCTGCGCACGCACGACCTGCCGCCGATCTCCGACGGGGCGTGCGCCGTCGTGCTCGCCACGGCCGACAAGGCCCGGGCGCTCGGCGGGACGCCCGTGTGGATCCGCGGCATCGACCACCGCATCGAGCCCCACCAGCCCGGCATGCGCGACCTCACCGAGTCGCTGTCGACCCGGCAGGCCGGCACGCACGCCGGCGTGAACGGCGGACGCGTCGACGTCGCCGAGGTCAGCGCCACGTTCTCGCACCAGGAGCGGCTGCTCCGGGAGGCGCTCGGGCTCGGCGACGACGTCGACGTGAACCCCTCGGGTGGTCCGCTCGCCGCGAACCCCGTGATGGCGGTCGGCCTCGCCCGGATCGCCGAGGCGGCCCGGGCCGTCGCCGAGCGGGGCGCCCATCGGGCCGTCGCGCACGCGACGTCGGGCCAGTGCCTGCAGCAGAACCTCGTCTGCGTCCTGGAGGGTGACGCGTGAGCCGGCCCGCAGCCATCGTCGGCATCGGCCAGACGAAGCACAAGAAGCGCCGCGACGACGTGTCGCTGCCCGGCCTCGTGCGCGAGGCGGCGCAGCGCGCGCTCGACGACGCCGAGCTCACGTGGACCGACATCGACGCGGTCGTCCTCGGCAAGGCGCCCGACCCCTTCGAGGGCGTCATGATGCCGGAGCTGAGCATGGCCGACGCGCTCGGCGCGTCCGGCAAGCCGATCATGCGGGTCCACACCGCGGGCAGCGTCGGCGGCTCCACGGCGCTGGTGGCCACCCACCTGGTGCAGACGGGCGTGCACGACCGCGTGCTCACCGTCGCGTACGAGAAGCAGGCCGAGGGCAACGCGCAGTGGGGCCTCGCCGGGGGCCGCAGCGGCGGCATGGGCGCCGGCGGGATCTTCGCGCCGTGGATGCGGGCCTACATGACCCGCACGGGCGCGCCCGAGCACATCGGGTGGATGGTCGCGGTCAAGGACCGCCGCAACGCGGCGAAGAACCCGTACGCGCACCTGCAGATGCCCGACCTCACCATCGAGGACGTCAAGGAGTCCCCGATGCTGTGGGAGCCGATCCACTTCCACGAGTCGTGCCCCTCGTCGGACGGCGCGTGCGCGCTGGTGCTCACCACCGAGGACGGCGCGCGCCGCGCCCCGCACCCGCCGGCATGGGTGCTCGGCACGGCGATGCGCAGCGAGCTCGGCACCTTCCCGGGCCGGGACCCGGTGCGGCCCCAGGCCGGCGTCGAGTGCGCGCACGAGGTCTACGACGCGGCGGGGATCAAGGACCCGCGCCGCGAGGTCGACGTCGCCGAGCTCTACGTCCCGTTCTCCTGGTACGAGCCGATGTGGCTCGAGGGCCACGACATCGCGGGGCCCGGCGACGGCTGGCGCATGGTCGAGAGCGGCGAGACCCAGATCGACGGCGCGTTCCCGGTGAACCCCTCGGGGGGCGTGCTCTCCTCGAACCCGATCGGCGCGTCGGGGATGCTGCGCTTCGCCGAGGCCGCGCTCCAGGTACGCGGCCGGGCCGGCGAGCACCAGGTGCCCGACGCCAAGGTCGCGCTCGCCCAGGCCTACGGCGGCGCAGCCCAGTACTTCGCCATGTGGGTCGTCGGCTCGACGCTGGACGCCGTCGGCGCGTCGTGACCGTCGTCGAGACCCGCGAGGAGACCGACGAGCAGGTGGCCTTCCGCGCCGAGGCGCGGGCGTGGCTCGAGGCGAACGCACCCCGCCGCCGCCACGACAGCGCCGAGTTCAAACGGCGGGTCACCGCGCGTGCCGAGGACGAGCTCGCGAGCGTCGCCGCGGCACGCGACTGGCAGCGCCGCATCGACGAGGCCGGCTTCGCGGGGATCAGCGTCCCTCGCGAGTACGGCGGCCGCGGGCTCACGACCGCGCTCGAGCGGGTGTGGCGCCAGGAGATGGTCCACTACGAGATCGACCTCGGGGTGTTCTCCGTCGCGCTCGGCATGGTCGTCCCGACGATCCTCGTCCACGGCTCCGAGGACCAGAAGCGTCGCTTCCTCCCAGCCGTGCTGCGCGGCGAGGAGGTGTGGTGCCAGCTCTTCAGCGAGCCCGGCGCGGGATCCGACCTCGCGGGACTCACGACCCGCGCCGAGCGCGACGGCGACGAGTTCGTCGTGAACGGCCAGAAGGTCTGGAACTCGTTCGCGCACGTCGCCGACTGGGGCATCCTGCTCGCCCGCACGAACTGGGACGTGCCGAAGCACCGCGGGATCACCTACTTCCTCGTCGACATGCGCACCCCGGGGCTCGAGGCCCGGCCGCTCCGCCAGATCACCGGCGTCGCCCACTTCAACGAGACGTTCCTCACCGACGTGCGCATCCCCACGGACCAGGTGCTCGGCGAGGTGAACGCGGGCTGGGGCGTCGCGCAGACCACGCTCATGAACGAGCGGGCCCTGATCGGCGGCGCCGTGCCGCTCGGGTTCCGCGACTACGTCGCGCTCGCCCGAGAGTACGGACGCGACCAGGATCCGACGGTCCGCCAGGCGCTCGCCGCCACCTACACGCGCTTCGAGATCCTGCGCTGGCTCGGCCAGCGCGCCCAGGCCGCGCAGCGCGCCGGGAAGGCGCTCGGGCCCGAGAGCTCCGTCGCGAAGCTCTTCATCTCCCAGCACGCCGCGGCGAACGGCGACGTCGCCCTCGCCATCGAAGGGGCCGGCGGCATGCTCGCCGGCTCCGACGCCTACGAGGACGGGTTCTGGCAGCAGCAGTTCCTCGGTCAGTGGGGGATCCGAATCGGCGGCGGCACGGAGCAGGTGCAGCGCAACATCCTCGGCGAGCGTGTCCTCGGCCTCCCCCCGGAGCCGCGTCCCGACAAGACCGAGCCGTTCCGCGACATCCCCAAGAACGTCTGACCCGCCCGGCTTGATGACCGCGCGGGGGAGCGCGCTCACCGGCCTCCGGGTCCTCGAGCTCGGCGGCGAGATCGCGGCGCCGTACGCGACGAAGCTGCTCACCGACCTGGGCGCGGACGTCGTCAAGGTCGAGCCGCCCGACGGCGACCCGCTGCGGTGCTGGAGCCCGTTCCCCGACGACGACCCGGGCCGCGCCGGGGTGCTCTTCGCGGCACTGAATGGTGGAAAGCGCAGCGCGCGCGTCGACCTCACCCAGGCCGACGGCGTCGCCTGGCTGCGGGCCGCGCTCCACGGTGCCGACCTGGTCGTCGAGAGCCTCGGCGCCGGCCGCCTCGAAGCACTCGGCGTCACCTCGTTCGGGTCGGACCGGCGCGTGCCGCTCGCCGTCGTGCGGATCAGCGACGTCGGTCAGGTCGGCCCCTACGTCGGCCGCCCCACGAGCGCGCTCGTGCTCCAGGCCCTCGGCGGGTGGGTCTCGAGCCACGGCGTGCCCGAGGTGTCGCCCGTGCAGGTGGGGGCCAGGCTGCACGAGTACGCGGCCGGGTCGTACGCCGCCGCCGCGGCGCTCACCGCCTGGCGGGCCGCGCGCCTCGGTGACGAGCCCGTGGTGGTCGACCTCTCGATCGTCGAGTGCCTCGTCGGCACGCTGGCGTACCCGAACCTCGTGATGGAGGACATGCTCGCCGCCGGGCTCCCGCCGCCGATGGCACGGCACTTCCCGCTGCCCGGGATCGTGCGCTGTCGCGACGGCTGGGTGGGGATCAACGCGCTGACCGCCCAGCACTTCATGGACGCGTGCACGATGACCGGGCTCGACGAGTACGCGTCACGCCAACCCGAGCTCGCGGCCGGCGGCGCGCTGCTCGACGAGTTCTACGCCCGGCTCGAGCCATGGCTCCTCGCCCGCGACGCCGCCGAGATCGTCGAGCTGAGCCAGGCGTTCCGGGTCCCGGCGGCGCCCGTCGGTGACGGGCGGATGCTCCTCGACTACGCGCAGTTCCGCGACCGTCCGTTCTTCGTCACCGAGGACGACGTGACGATGCCTGGCCCGCCGTATCGGCTCAGCGCGACGCCGGCGGCCCGACGCGGGCCCGCGACCGGCCTCGGCGCGCTCGGCCAGACGCCCGTCGGACCGGCGCCGGTCCGGCCCCACCAGGGGAGCGCCGCGTTGCCGTTCGCCGGGCTGCGCGTCGTCGACCTCGGCACCTTCTGGGCCGGCCCCTACTGCACGATGTACCTGGGGGCGCTCGGCGCCGACGTCGTCAAGGTCGAATCGACCCGCCGGCCGGACGGGTTCCGCTTCTCGGGCGCCGTCCCCGAGATGGGCCCCGACTGGTACGAGCGGGGCGGCGTGTTCGCCGGCACGAACCTGAACAAGCGCGACGTCACGCTCGACCTCACCCGCGCCGAGGGCCGCGACCTCCTCGGTCGCCTAATCGAGCGCGCCGA
>DATDGU010000134.1:0-49181 GCA_036521915.1 Acidimicrobiia bacterium
ACGCCCCGCCCGACGAGATCGAGCGCCTCACCACGGGGTGGGCCGACGATCTCTGGCTGCAAGGGGCGCGCTTCGGCACCGTCGGCATGCACAAGGGCGGGCTGCGCCTCGAGGTGACGACCTACCGGGCCGACGTCTACCGGCCCGAGAGCCGCAAGCCGGTCGTCACCTACGGCTCGCGCATCGAGGACGACCTGGTCCGACGCGACTTCACCATCAACGCGATGGCGCTGCGGCTCCCCGAGCCGGTCCTCATCGACCCGTACGGCGGCGCCGCCGACCTCGCGGCCCGGGTGCTGCGCACCCCCGAGTCGCCCGCCGTGTCGTTCGAGGCCGACCCCCTGCGGATGCTCCGCGCGGCGCGCTTCGTCGCGGCCTACGCGCTCGAGCCCCGACCCGAGCTCGTCGAGGCGATCGGCACGCTCCGCCACCGGCTCGAGATCGTGTCGCCCGAGCGGGTCCGCGACGAGCTGGACCGCCTCCTCGGCGTCCCCGACCCGACCGCCGGGCTGTGGCTGCTCTGCGAGACGTGCCTCGCCGACGAGTTCCTGCCCGAGCTCAACGCGATGCGACTCGAGCAGGACCCGATCCACACCCACAAGGACGTGCGCGCGCACACGTTCGCGGTCGTCGCGAACACGGACCCGTCGCACCTCAAGGTGCGCCTCGCCGCGCTGTTCCACGACGTCGGCAAGCCCAAGACGCGCTCCATCGGCCCGGACGGCGTGAGCTTCCACCATCACGAGGTCGTCGGGGCCCGCATGACCGAGGAGCGGATGCGCGCCCTGCGCTACAGCAACGAGCTCGTGCAGGACGTGACCACCCTCGTCTACCTCCACCTGCGGATCCACACCTACGCGATGGGGTGGACCGATCGGGCGGTGCGCCGCTACGTCCGCGACGCCGGCCCGCTGCTCGACGAGCTGAACGAGCTCCAGCGTGCCGACTGCACCACGCGCAACCGCCGCAAGGCCGCCGCGCTCGCCCGCCGCATGGACGATCTCGAGGCGCGCATCGCGGCACTGCGGGCCCGCGAGGAGCTCGACGCGATCCGGCCGCCGCTCGACGGCCGCCAGGTCATGGCCTATCTCGGCGTGCCGCCCGGGCCGATCGTCGGTCAGGCGCTCGACGACCTGCTCGAGGCCCGTCTCGACGAGGGCCCGATCGAGGTCGACGACGCCTACGCCCGCCTGGACGCCTGGGCCCGCGAGCAGGGGATCACGCCGACCGGGCGGGGCAACCCGCCCGCCGACTGACCGTCAGCCCCGGGCGAAGGCCTCCACCATCACGCGGGCGTCCTCGTCGCGGTGCTGCACCGGCGGGGACTTCATGAAGTAGGCGCTCGGACCCTCGAGCGGCCCGCCGATCCCCCGGTCGAGGGCCAGCTTGGCGCAGCGCACCGCGTCGATGATGACCCCCGCCGAGTTCGGCGAGTCCCACACCTCGAGCTTCAGCTCGATGTTCAGCGGCGCGTCCCCGAAGTTGCGCCCCTCCATGCGGATGTAGCACCACTTGCGGTCGTCGAGCCACGGGACGTGATCCGACGGGCCGATGTGGACGTTGTCGCTCTCGATGCCCCGGTCCAGCTGGCTCGTCACCGACTGCGTCTTCGAGATCTTCTTCGACTTCAGGCGCTTACGCTCCAGCATGTTCTTGAAGTCCATGTTGCCGCCGAAGTTCAGCTGGTAGGTCCGGTCCAGCTCGACGCCCCGGTCCTCGAAGAGGCGCGTCAGGATCCGGTGCACGATCGTGGCGCCCACCTGGCTCTTGATGTCGTCGCCGACGATCGGGACCCCCGCGTCCTCGAAGCGCTGCGCCCACTCCGGGTCGCTGGCGATGAACACCGGGATGGCGTTCACGAACGCGACGCCGGCCTCGAGGCAGGCGGTGGCGTAGTGGCGCTGCGCCACCTCGGAACCGACCGGCAGGTAGCTCACCAGCACGTCGGCGCGCGCGTCGCGGAGCGCCTGGGCCACGTCGACCGGCTCGGCCGGCGATTCCTCGACCGCGTCCCGGTAGAACTCGCCGAGGCCGTCGAAGGTCGGGCCGCGCTGGACCTGCACACCCTGCTCGCCCGGCTCGGCGAACTTGATCGTGTTGTTGTTGCCCGAGAACACGGCCTTGCCGAGGTCGAGGCCGACCTTGGCGGCGTCGACGTCGAACGCGGCGACGAACTCGAGATCGCGGACGTGGTAGCCGCCGAGCTCCACGTGCATGAGGCCCGGCACCTCGTCGTCGGGCGCCGCGTCCCGGTAGTACGTGACCCCCTGAACGAGGCTGGACGCGCAGTTGCCCACACCGGCGATCGCGACCCGCACGGTCCGCGCGGGGTTGTCTTGGCTCATCGTGGTCCTCCTAGACCGCAGGGCGGACGGCGCTCGGGGAATCTCCCCGTGTCGCCTCCTCCGCGGTGATCAGCTCGTCGACCCACTCGAGGTCGCGTTGCGTGGACTTCGTGCGGTGCTCCACCAGGGACCGCGTGTACCGGTCGTCGCGGGCCGCCCGGCTGTGCAGCTGGCGCTCGAGGCGCTCGGCGAGCACCCGACGACGCCGCTCCAGCAGCGTCAGGCGCTCGGCCGGCTCCAGGTGCCCGCAGAAGGCGAGCTTCACGGCGAACGCCTTCTCGTCGTCGCCGTGCGCGTCGTCGTCGAGCAGCAGCTCGGTGAACAGCGTCTCCCCGGCCGGCGTGATCTCGTACGCCTTCCGGGTCCGGCGACCGGTCCCGGACAGGCGTCCGGCCATCGTCCGCAGCCGGGCCGCGGCCAGGTCACCCGTCAGCGATCCGGTCGAGGGCGTCGCCGCCGGCAGCGGTGCTGCCGCCACGCTCGCGATCGCGCCCGCCCGCTCGAGGCGCCGCAGCGCCGGGTAGAGCGAGCCGTAGGAGACCCCCCAGAGGAACCCGAGCATCTCGCCGAGCCGCTTCTTCAGCTCGTAGCCGTGCAGCGGCTGCTCCTTCAGCAGACCCAGCACCGCCAGCTCCAGCACGGAGAACTCCTCTGCAACGCCTCGATATATCGGGTCGATATATCGAGGGACAGTATGGCGCGCTCGCGGGGCGCGAGCAAACCAGGGGGCGGCACCCGCCCGCCAGACCGCCAAAGCGGCGCAGCGCCGTGCGTACACTCGCCCGCGTGCGACGGCACGTCGACTACGCGCTCGCGCGACGAGCCGTGCTGCGTGACCTCGGGGCCGGGCGCCTCGAGCGCGACGACGTCTGCGACGCCCACCCCGAGCTGCTCCGCGCCGGGCGCCACATCGGCCAGGATGCGCCCACCCCCTGCCCGGTCTGCGGGCACAAGAGCCTCCGGCTCGTCTCCTACGTGTACGGCGACGCCCTCGCCCGGGCCAACGGGCGCTGCATCACCTCGCTCGGCGAGCTCGAGCGCCTCGACGCGGCCCACGAGGAGTTCACCCGCTACGTGGTCGAGGTGTGCCTCGACTGCCACTGGAACCACCTGCAGCGCCACGAGCTGCACGGGCGCCGCCACGCCGGCTGAGCCCCTGCGCCTCCCGGGATTACGCTGCGGGTGCCGCCGGGAGCCGTGGGTGCCCTGGACGGTGGAGAAGAGGCGATGACCGACCTGACCGGGTCCCGTCGGACGACCGCCCCCGCGGTGAGCGCCGCCAAAGGCAGCGACACCCCCCTCGTGATGGTTACGGCCTACGACGCGCCGTCCGCGCGCGCCGTCGACGCAGCGGGCGTCGACATGATCCTCGTCGGCGACTCCGTCGCGATGGTCGTCCTCGGCTACGACGACACGCTCCAGGTGACCACGGCCGACCTCGCGCACCACGTCGGCGCGGTCGCGCGCATCCGGCCGGGCGCGCTCGTCGTTGCCGACCTGCCCTGGATGAGCTACCACCTCGGGCCCGAGGACGCCGTCCGCAACGCGGCCACCCTCGTGCGCGCCGGCGCGAGCGCCGTGAAGCTCGAGGGCGGCCGCAAGCGACTGCCCGCGGTCGGCGCGATCCTCGACGCCGAGATCCCCGTCATGGGCCACCTCGGCCTCACGCCCCAGTCGTTCCATGCCCTCGGGGGCTTCCGCGTCCAGGGCCGCGACCTCGACGCGGCACGGGCCATCGTCGACGACGCCATCGCGCTCGCGGACGCCGGCTGCTTCGCGGTCGTGCTCGAGTGCGTCCCCGACGCCGTCGCCCGCCTCGTCACCGACAGCGTCGCCGTCCCGACCATCGGCATCGGCGCGGGGCGCCACTGCGACGGCCAGGTGCTCGTGTTCCACGACCTCGTGGGCCTCGAGACCCGCGTCACGCCGAAGTTCGTCCGCCGCTACGCCGACCTCGCGGGCGACGCGACCGCCGCGGTCGCACGCTTCGCCGACGACGTGCGCGCCGGCCGCTTCCCATCGAGCGGCGAGACGTACCACGCGGCCGACGGCGTCGCCGACGCCCTCCGCCTCTACGGCGGGTCGCCCGCCGAGCACGCCCCCGCGTGAGGCGGGCCGCCGCCGCGCTCCTCGGCGCCGCGCTGGCGCCGAGCCTCCTCGCCGCGCCGGCCGACGCGTCGGTGCCGCCGGTGAGCCACGCGGTGCGGGCCGCCACCCCGGCGACCGAGCCGTTCCCGGACCTCACCCAGACGACCATCCGTCTCGGGGGGCGTGCCCTGCTCGTCGTCGTCGCCCAGACCGAGACCGAGCGGGAGGCGGGGCTCCGCGAGCGCGCCACGCTCGGCCCCTACCGGGGGATGCTCTTCGTCTTCCCGAGCGACTCGAGCGTGGGCTTCACGATGTCGACCGTGCCGGTCGCGCTCGACATCGGGTTCTACGGCGCCAACGGGCGCAACGTCGACCGGCTGCGGATGACGCCGTGCCCCTACCCCGAGTCCCAGTGCCCCGTGTACGGAGCGAGCCACTCGTTCCGCTACGCCGTCGAGACCCTCGCCGGGGGCCTGCCCCGCGGCTCGCTCACCGGCTGACGTCACAGCCCACCCGTACGATCGTCCCGGATCCCAGGTAGCATCCAGGCCCGACAACGTCCTGCTCACCGCCCGAGCGTGTCTCTGACACGGCGGTCCCCGGTGAGCCCGCGGGCGACCCGGCGGCCCACCGCCGGCCCGGCCCGCCGGTCCGAAGGAGGCACGGCCCATGCGGCCGTACGAAGTGATGGTCATCTACGACGCGGAGCTCGACGAGGCCGACATCAAGACGGCCGTCGGGCAGGCGACGACGCTGCTCAGCTCGAAGGGCGCCGAGCTCGGCCCCGTCGACTACTGGGGCAAGCGGACCTTCGCCTACCGGCTCAAGCGGCGCTGGGAGGGGTACTACGTCGTGCTCCAGGCCCGCGCCGAGCCCGAGGCCATGACCGAGCTCGGCCGCACACTCACGCTCGCCGACGAGGTGCTGCGCCACAAGGTGCTCCGGATACCGGACACCGTTTACGGCAACACGCTCGGCACACCGTCGGGCGACTAGGGAGCGGGAGCCTGGTCGCGGGCCAGGACGACAGAGGAGGTCCAGATGGCCGACAGCACCGTCACCGTCGTGGGGAACGTCACCCGTGACCCCGAGATGCGCTACACGCCGAGCGGCGTCGCGAAGGCGAGCTTCGGCGTCGCCGTGAGCCGGCGCTGGCAGAACCGCACCACCCAAGAGTGGGAGGAGCAGACCAGCTTCTTCAACGTCGTCTGCTGGCGAGACATGGCCGAGAACGTCTGCGAGTCCATCGGCAAGGGCGCCCGGGTCGTCGTAAACGGGCGCCTCGAGCAGCGCTCGTGGGAGACCGAGAACGGCGACAAGCGAAGTGTCGTGGAGATCGTCGCGGACGACATCGGCCCGAGCCTGCGCTGGGCGACCGCCGAGGTCCGGCGTAACGAGCGGCGCGGCAGCTTCGACAGCGGCGGTGGAAGCGGTGGAAGCGGTGGAAGTGGCGGAAGTGGCGGCGGCGCTGGTGGCGGCGAGCGCGTCAGCGCGCCCGCGGCCCGCGCCGAGACCGCCGACGACACGGAGGAACCCTTCTAGCCATGGCCCGACCACGCCGAACCAAGCGCGACGCTCCGGAGCGCAAGCCGAAGAAGAAGGTGTCGATCCTCGACAGCGAGAGCATCGCGTGGGTCGACTACAAGGACGTGGCCCTGCTGCGCCGGTTCATGTCCGAGCGCGCCAAGATCCGGGCGCGTCGCGTGACCGGCAACGACGCGCAGCAGCAACGGGCCGTCGCCCGCGCCATCCGGGTGGCCCGCGAGATGGCGCTGCTCCCGTACTCGGTCCGCCAGGTCACCCACCGCAGCAAGGGCAAGCGGGACCGCGGCGACGACCGGCCGCCGCGCGGCGACAGCCCGCCGAGCCCGTCGGAGGCGGACGCCCCGCCCCGACCGCCCGACGCGGAGACGCCGGAGAACGGCGTGGTGGCGACGCCCGCCGCCGACGAGGTGGCCGTGGCGGCCGCCGCGGAGGGTGAGGACGCGTCGTGAAGATCGTGCTGCGCGCCGACGTCGAGCACCTGGGTCGCAAGGGCGACCTCCTCGAGGTGACCGACGGCTACGCGCGCAACTACCTCGTGCCCCGCGGCATGGCGATCAAAGCCACGAAGGGCGCGGTCGCGCAGGCCGAGGCGATGCGGCGCAACCGCGCGGCGCGGGACACGCGCGACCGCGAGGGGGCCGACGCCGTGGCCGCCCAGCTGGGCGCGCGCCCGCTGCGCGTCCTCGCGCGCGCGGGTGAGGGCGGCAAGCTCTTCGGCTCCGTGACCAACGCGGATCTGGCCGCGGCCGTGCACGAACAGCTCGGGATCGACGTCGACCGGCGTGCGGTCGAGCTCGCCGAGCCGATCCGGGACCTCGGCGCGACCGACGTCGAGGTGCGCCTCCACCCCGAAGTGACCGCCACGCTCCACGTCGAGGTCGTGGCCGAGTAGCCCGTCACACCCTGGTGCGACTCTGGCGGGGTGCGACCGTCGGTTTTCCCCCTGCCTGGGGATGAGCGGGGCCGTTATCCACGGCCTCATCCACCGCAATTAACACGGTTTTCGCACTATCGATCCCCAGGCCCGAGCCACCATGCTGTCGTTTCGGGCGCGGGGCTGAACGCCCGGTAGACGGGCGGCGAACGGGAGCGGGACTCGGTGGTGCAGGCACTCGAACCAGTGCGGCGGACGGGTCGTGTCCCGCCGCACAACCTTGAAGCCGAGGAGTCACTGCTCGGAGCGATGCTGCTCTCGCGCGATGCGATCACCGTTGCGGTCGAGGTCGGCGTCACCGCGTCCGACTTCTACAAGCCGGCGCACACCCACGTTTTCGACGCCGTGCTCAGCCTCTACGGTCAGGGCGAGCCGATCGACCCGGTCACCGTCGCCGAGGAGCTGCGCCGCGCCGACCTGCTCGACGCGCTCGGCGGCCGCCAGACGCTGCTGCGCCTCCAGGCGGCCACGCCGGCGTCGGCGAACGCGGCCCACTACGCCAAGATCGTCAACGAGCTCGCGCTGCTGCGCCGCCTCATCGGCGTGGCCGGCGACATCGCCGAGATGGGCTACGACGACTCCCAGGACGTCCAGGAGACCGTCGATCGCGCCGAGTCGCTCGTCTTCGAGGTGGCCGAGCGCCGCGTGAGCGACTCGATGATCAAGATGGCCGACGCCCTCCAGAACACCCTCGACGAGCTCGAGGCGCTCTACGCGAGCACGGGCGACATCACGGGCGTGCCCACCGGCTACACCGACCTCGACCGGCTGCTGCTCGGGCTCCAGCCCGCGAACCTCGTGGTGGTCGCCGCCCGCCCGGGTGCCGGCAAGACGAGCTTCGCCCTCGGGGCGGCGGCGAACGTCGCGATGGTCTCGCGGCGACCGGTGCTCTTCTTCTCGATGGAGATGGGCACGCTCGAGCTCACGAAGCGGCTCTTGGCGGGCGAGGCGCGCGTCGACGCCCGGCGCCTCCAGACCGGCAACATCCCCGAGCAGGACTGGACCAAGCTCAGCCACGCGGTCGGCCGGCTCGCGGAGGCGCCCCTCTTCATCGATGACAACCCGCACTGCACGGTCATGGAGATGCGCGCTAAGTCCCGGCGGACGAAGGCCCGCCACGGCGATCTCGGGCTCGTCGTGGTCGACTACCTCCAGCTGATGACCCCGATGGGCAAGCGAGCCGAGAACCGCCAGGTCGAGGTGGCCGAGATCTCGCGCGGCCTGAAGATCCTGGCCCGCGAGCTGAACTGTCCGGTGATGGCCTGCTCGCAGCTGAACCGCCAGCTCGAGTACCGCCAGGACAAGCGCCCGATGCTCGCCGACCTCCGCGAGTCCGGCTCACTCGAGCAGGACGCGGACGTCGTCGCGTTCATCTACCGCGACGACATCTACAACCCCGACTCCGAGCAGCGCGGCACCGCCGAGATCATCGTCTCCAAGCACCGCAACGGCCCGACGGGCACGACGCGGCTGGCGTTCGTCGACCGGCTCACCAAGTTCGCCGACATGGCCCACGACTAGCCCCGCTACGGCCCGTGAGGGCTCACGGCTCGGCCGTCAGTGCTGGCCGGGCCGGACGTCAACCTCGGAGGGGTGCCACACCGGGCTGTCCCCCGCCGTCTCGACGTTGAATCCGTAGTCGAAGGCCAGCGTCCCGCCGAGCGTGCCGCCGATCAGGGTGAGCAGCGCCGCGGCGAGGCTCAGCCCGAGCGCCACGCCGGGGGTCGAGTGCGCACCCGGGTAGACGAGGATCCGGATGGCGATGTTCGCCAGGACCAGCGCCGTCACGGTCAGCATGGTGACGGCGTGGGCGTTCGCGGTGCGACGGGCCTGCGTCCCCGCCTCGGTCGAGCGCAGCCAGTCCCAGAAGCCGGTGAGCGCGGCGAGCAGCGAGATCGCGCCGCCGCCGACGAGCGCGAACGTGCCGGCGCGGTAGAACTCGCGCGCCCAGCTGTTCGAGTGACCGAGCACCGAGATCACGTCGAACCCGGCGACGAGCACATACGCGCCGACGGGCACGTCGGTGAGCGGCGGATGGAACGGCTTGCCGGCCCAGCCCCGCAGGCCCTTGAACTTGCGGCCCCGCAGCGTGAGCGCCGGACGGAACGAGAAATGGCGCATCCAACCTCCCTCAGACCGACCCACCCGCGTGGGCCATGGACAAGAGCTCGTGGCGCGGCCGCCGTCGGTGCGCCTCGGTCAGACCCGGGTCATCGCCTGGTCGACGGCCGGTGACGGAGGCGAGTGCGCGGCGCGCGACCGTGCGAGCGCGAAGAGACCGATGAGCATGGCAAGCGCGGCCGCGGCGATCACCACCCTGTCGCCGTTGCCGTGCGCGTGGAGATGCTCGCCCAGGATCACGACCCCAACAATCGTGGCCACGACGGGCTCCGCCACCTCCATCGACGGGAGCGCCGCGGCGAGCGAGCCTGCCTGCAGGGCGCTCTGCACCATGATCAGCCCGCTCACCGAGAGCACGGCGACGCCGTAGAGCTCCCAGTGCCAGAACACCGAGAGGGGCTCCTGGCCCAGCTGGTGGACGACGACCTTGGTGAGTGCGGCGTTGATGCCGAACGTCATGCCGCTCGCCAGCCCGAACAGCGTGGCGCGCGCCGGGCCCCGCACGTGGCGGCGAGTCAACGAGGCGACGGCCACGACCGCCGCCAGGATCACGAGGGCCGGTGCCCACGACGCCGCGGAGACGCTGGCGCTCCCCTCGCTCGGCGCGCCGACCGCGAGGAAGACCGAGAGGCCCGCGCAGAGCAGCACGGCGGCCGCGAGGTCCGACCTGAAGAGCCGCCGGCCGTTCACGGAGGCGTCGAGCAGCAGCGAGAACAGGAGCCCCAGGGCGCCGAGCGGGGCGACGACGAGGAGCGCGCCGAAGGCCAAGGCGGCGGCCTGTGCGCCGTAGCCGCCGACGTCCGCCGCGAACCCCGCCAGCCACACCGGCTGGCGGGCGAGCGTCACCAGCAACTGGGGCCGCAGCGACTCCTCTTCGGGAGCCCGGGCGGCGATGCGCTGCTCGACGACGTTCGAGGTGGCGAACAGGAGCGCCGACGTCAGCGCGAAGGCGATCGCGAGCGCCAGGTCCGTCGTCATCTCGTGTCCCGCATGACCCTCGTCCCGGCCGCACGCGGGGGTTCCGCCGCCCGGTCGGATCTCTGCACGGTATCGAACCCTTCGCCGATGCCCCGCGGCGAACGGGACATCGCTGGGCACTCAGGCCGGTGCGTCGCCATCCTCAGACCCGGCGGTCGGCTGCTCGGGCCGCGCCGGATCCGGCTCGTCGTCGTCGATCAGCCCCTGGATCTCCTCGTCCAGCCGGGCGCGCAGGGCGCGCAGCTCCCGCAGCACCTTGCCGGTGGAGCGCGCGACTTTCGGCAGCTCCTGGGGGCCCAACACGATCAGCGCGACCGTGAGGACGATGAGGATGTGGACGGGCGAGAAGAGGCCCGTCATGGTCGAGCCGTGACCCGCACTCGGGTCAGGCGTCCTTTTCCTTCGCGTCTTCCTTCGCGTCGGTCTCGTCGGGCTCTTCGTGCATCCCGCGCTTGAGCTCCTTGCTCGCCTGGCCGATCGAGCGGGCCAGCTTCGGGAGCTGGGAGCTGCCGAAGAGCAGCGCGATGAGGCCGAGCACGAGGAGCGCCTCCCAACCGATGATCTCGCCAAGGATCGGAGTCATGTGGGGGTCCTCTCTTGCTGACCGGCGCCGGGTCAAGGCCCGGGCACGCCCTACGGTACGCCACCGAGCCCACTCGGTGACCACCGCGAGGGTCGCGTCGCCGGGTGAGCGGCCGATCACGGGCCCGTCAAAGAGCGGTCAGGCCGGCCCCGGTCAGAACAGGCGCAGGTCCGGCGGGGCGTCCGCCCGCAACGCCTCGAGATCCACCTCGCGACACTCGACGCCCCGGCTCTCGGCGAAGACGCGGGCTTGGGGCTTCACGCGCGTGGCGACGAGCACCGCCCGGATCGGTGCGAGCGAGCCGTCCCGGTCCAGTCGCTCCTTGTAGCGGAGCAGCTGCTCGACGCCCGCGATCTCACCGACGCGCTTGACCTCGACGGCGACGGCGCGACCGTCGGCGTCGCGGCACAGCAGGTCGACGGGACCGACGTCGGTCGGGTACTCGCGCCGAACGAGGCGCCAGCCCGTGCCGAGGACCTGCACCTGCGCGGCGAGCAGCGCCTGCAGCTCGGCCTCGACGCCGTCTTTGGCGAGCCCGGGGTCGTCGCCGAGCTCGAAGGACGAATCGAAGAGGACCTCGTGCAGCGCCACGGCGAGGCGCTCGCCGGCCGGGTTCGTGGCGACGATCGTGCCGTCCCCCTCGATGATCGAGCACGGCGGGCTCATCCAGTTCAGCGGCTTGTAGGCCTTCGCGTCGGCGTGGATCGCGATCGACCCGTCGTCCTTCAGCATGATGAGGCGACGAGCCTCGGGCAGCCGGGCGCCGAGCCGGCCCGTGTACACGACCGAGCACCGGGCCACGACCAGCCGCACGGCCGCGTTCGTAGCACGCGCGGCCGCGGCGGTCGCTCTACGATGCGCCGGCTCGATCCTGGGGGTGGCACATGCTGGCGGCGTACAACAGCGACCTGTACGACATCGTGAAGGTGCTGCACATCCTGTGCGCCATCATCGGGTTCGGCGGGGTCATCTTCAACGGGCTGTACGGGGCGCAGGCCAAGGCCCGCGGCGGTCGCGAGGCCGCGGCGATCGCCCACGCGATGTTCCGAGTGACGAAGGTCGCCGAGTACTTCATCTACGCCGTGTTCGTCACCGGCCTCGCGCTCGTCGGCCTCGGCAACAACATCTTCGACTTCGGCCAGACCTGGATCTGGCTCTCGATCGTGCTCTTCGTCGCCGCGCTCGGCGTGTCGCACGGTCTCCTGATGCCGCGCGTGAAGCGCATGAACGCGCTGCTCGACGAGCTGGCCGAGGTGCCGGCAGGCGGGGCCGCCCCGCCGCCCCAGGCCGCCGAGATGGACCGGCTCACCAAGCAGGTCGCCATCTGCGAGGCGATCCTCGACGTCACGCTCGTCGTGCTGCTCGTCTTCATGGTCTTCAAGCCGGGCGGCCCGCGCCTCTGAGCACGCGTCGGGCCGAGACCGACCCCAGCGCTACCGTGCCGTCGTGGACTTCTACGGCGAGGTGCTGCTCGAGCTGACGACCGCGCTCGGCGCGGCGCTCTTCGTCGCCAACGGCTACGCGCTGCTCCGCCGTCGTGCGGACGCCCAGGCCGCCGCCCGGGAGTCCGCCACCCGGTCCCGCCCGGGCAGCCCGGTGCGCAAGCAGGTCCGCGTCGCCACCACCGGCAACCTGGCGCAGGCGCCGGTGCTCCGTTCGGTGCTGTTCATGGTGCTCGGGCTGGCGGTCGCGATCGCCGGCCTCGCCTCGCTCACGCGCTGAGCGCGTCACCGCGTTGACCGCCTTCGTCGGCGGCGAGGATGATGGCCGGCCAGCGACGATCGGGTTCCCAGATGCCGCCCACCGAGACGACCGCGGCGCCGCGCTAGCCGTGCGGCGCGACGCCCTCCACGATGTCGTCACGACGCCGGCGCGCCGCGACAGCTACCTCCGACGAGGTTGCTGGGACGACGCGACCCTCGTCGACCGGGTCGCGGCGCACGCCGCGGCCCGCCCCGACGCCGCCGCGGTCATCGAGGACGGCGGCCGGACCCACACCTACCGGGACCTCGCCCGCGACGCCGGACGGGTCGCGGCGGGGCTCGCGGCCCACGGCGTCGACCCGGGCGACGTCGTGTCGGTCCAGCTCCCGAACTGGTACGAGACGGTCGTCGTCGCCCTCGCCGTGCAGGGCGCGGGCGCCGTCATCAACCCGCTCCTGCCGAACTACCGGCGCCGCGAGCTGACCCACGTCTTCACGACCGCGGCGCCCGCGGCGATCTTCACGCCCGTCGAGTACCGCGACTTCGACCACGGCGCGCTGATCGACGAGGTCGTGGCCGGCACGGGCCACGCGCTGCTGCAGGTGCGGGTCCGGGCCGGCCGGGCGGGCTCGGGTGTCACCCTCGACGACCTGCTCGACGGCCCCGAGACGCCGCTTCGCGCAGCCGCGCCCGCGGCCGCCGTGTCCGAGCTGATCTTCACCTCCGGGACCGAGGCCAGCCCGAAGGCGATCATGCACACCGAGCAGACCGCCAACTTCAGCGTGCGGGTCGCCTACGCCGACCTCGGGCTCAGCCCTGCCGACGTCGTGTGGATGCCCTCGCCCGTCGGCCACTCGACCGGCTTCAACTACGGGCTGCGCCTCGCGCTGTACCACGGGCTGCCGCTCGTGCTGCAAGACCGCTGGGACGCCGCCACGGCGGTCCGCCTCACCCGTGACCACCACGCGACCTACACGCTGGCCGCGACCACCTTCCTCCAGGACCTCGTCGAGGAGGCGCGCCGCTGCGGCGCGCGCCTCCCCGAGCTGCGCTGCTTCGGGTGCGGCGGCGCGCCCGTGCCCCCCGAGCTGGTGCGCGCCGCCGGCGACGTCGGTGTCGACGTCCTGCGCCTGTACGGCTCCACCGAGGTGCTCGTGGCGACCTGGAACCGGCCCGGCAGCTCGCCGGACCAGCGGGCGAACACCGACGGGATTGCCATGACCGACGTCGAGGTCGAGCTCCGCGACGACGCGGGCCGACGCGTCCCCGCGGGGGAGCCCGGCGAGATCTACGTGCGCGGGCCCAACACCTGCGTCGGGTTCTTCCGGGACCCCGAGCGGACGGCCGCCACGTTCGACCGGGACGCCTGGGTGCGCAGCGGCGACCTCGCCGTCGTCGACGCGGCCGGCGCCCTGACCGTGAGCGGGCGCAAGAAGGAGATCATCATCCGGGGTGGCGTGAACATCGCGCCCCGCGAGATCGAGGAGCTGCTCGCCGGGTGGCCCGAGGTCGAGCGTGCGGCCGTCGTCGGCCTCCCCGACCCGCGGCTCGGCGAGCGAGCCTGCGCGTGCATGGTGCTGCGCGCCGGCGCCACGCTCACCTTCGACGAGCTGGTGACCCGTCTCCGCGCCACGGGGCTGGCCGTCTACAAGCTCCCGGAGTCCCTCGAGATCCTCGACGCGCTGCCGACGACCGCGTCCGGGAAGGTGCAGAAGCACGAGATCGTGCGGGCGCTCACCGGCCAGCCCGCCGTCGGCGCCCAGCCGTGACCGACCCCGCGGCCTCCGTCGTCGTCGAGCGCCACGACCTCGCCGCCGGCGCGACCGCGGCGGTGCTGCGACTGAACCGCCCTGGGTCCCTCAACGCCATCGACTGGGACACCGTGCGGGCGCTGGACGCGGCGATCACCGAGGCCGAAGACGACCCGGCGGTGCGCGTGCTGCTGGTCACGGGCACCGGGCGCGCGTTCAGCAGCGGTGGCGACCTCCAGAGCTACCTCACGTTGCAGCGCGACGCCGACGCCTTCCCGCAGTTCGTCACCGACCTCCACCGCACCTTCGGGCGCCTCCGACGCGTCGCGGCCCCCGCAATCGCGCTGATCAACGGCGTCACCGCGGCGGGCGGGCTCGAGCTGGTGCTGAACTGCGACTTCGCGCTCATCGCCCGATCGGCGCGGATCGGCGACGCGCACCTCAACTACGGGCAGATGGGCGGCGGTGGCGTGCTCACCCTGCTTCCCCGAGCCATCGGCCGGGCCCGGGCCAACGAGCTGCTCTTCACGGGTCGCTTCCTCGACGCCGACGACGCCGTCGCGTGGGGCCTCGCGACACGCGTCGTCGGGGACGACGAGCTGCTCGCCGCCGGGCTCGACCTGGCGCGCGCCATCGCGACCAAGAGCGCCCTGGCCGTCGCCAACGCGAAGGAGGTGCTCGGCACGCTGTGGTCCCGCAACGGCAGCGTGGACGAGGGCCTGGCGTACGAGAACGAGCGCAACGCCGAGTACTGCCTCACGTCGTACGACGCGCGCGAGGGCCTGCTCGCGTTCGCCGAGAAGCGCACGCCCCGCTTCGAGGGCCGGTGAGCGCGGTGGCGCCGTTGGGCCCCGAGGTCGACCTCGACAGCCGCTTCTACTGGGACGGCCTGGCGAACCACCAGCTCCTCGTCCAGCGCTGCCCGGCGTGCGGCGAGCACCGGTTCCCGCCCCTCCCCGCGTGCCCGACCTGCGGCGCGCCCGGCGGCACCGTCGTCGCGGTGGCCGCCCGCGGCCGGCTCTACTCCTGGATCGTCGTGCACCGGGCCCTCGGCGACCGCGTCGCCGACCAGGTCCCCTACACGGTGGCCGTCGTCGAGCTCGACGCGGGCTGCCGCGTCGTGGGCCGACTCGAGGGCGATGCCGCGGACGCCGCCGAGCAGCCGGTCGAGGGCATCTACCTGGACCACGGCGACTGGACCGAGCTGCGGTTCCGGGCCACATGACGGCATCCGCCGGCGCGGCGATCGCGGGCGTCGGCTACACGCCGTTCACCCGCCGCGCCGACCGCAGCGTGCTCGACCAGGCGCTGGCGGCCTGCCGCGCCGCGCTCGACGACGCCGGCCTCGCGGCGCGGCACGTCGACGGGATCGCGAGCTTCATGCTCCTCCACGACTCCGTCCCCGCGCAGGCGGTCGCCACGGGTCTCGCGCTGCCGGGCCTGCGCTTCGCCGTCGACGCGCAGCTTGGTGGCCAGGCGCCGTGCTACCTCGTCGGCCTTGCCGCCGACGCCGTCACCTCCGGCCGCGCCGACGCCGTGCTCGTGTTCCGCGCGCTGAACGGCCGGTCGGGCGCGCGCGTCGGGCAGATGGCGTTCCCGGGGCTGGGTGCGCAGTACCGCTACCCGATCGGCTACGACGCATATCTCATGTACGTGGCGATGTGGGCACGCCGGTTCCTGCTCGAGACGGGCCAGAGCGACGAGGACCTCGGCGCCGTCGCGGTCGCGCAGCGGGCCTGGGCGCGTGACAACGCTCGCGCGATCCGGCGCGAGCCCCTCACGCTCGAGGAGTACCTCGCGGCACCGTTCGTCGTCGAGCCGTTCCGTGCACCTGACTGCACGAGCGAGATCGACGGCGCGTGCGCCGTGCTCGTCACGAGCCTCGAGCGGGCCCGCGACCTGCGGCACCCGCCGGCGCGGATCGCGTCGTCGGTCTACCGGGCCGGGCCCCGCTCCGGGCTCGACATCGGCGATCACCTCCTGTGGCGCGACTACACGCGCAACTACACGACCCACCTGCGCGACGAGCTGTTCGGGCGCGCCGGTGTGACCCCGGCCGACGTCGAGGTCGCGGAGATCTACGACTGCTTCACGAGCACTCTCCTGATGGGCCTCGAGGGGCTCGGTATCGCGCCGCGCGGCGAATCGGGCGGCGTCGTGCGTGCCGGGACGACGGCGCCTGGCGGGTCGCTCCCCGTCAACACCCACGGCGGGCTCCTCGCCGAGGGCTACCTGCACGGGATGAACACCGTGGCCGAGGCCACCTTGCAGGTCCAGGGCCGCGGTGGGGTCCGGCAGGCGCCCCGCCACGACGTGTGCGCCGTCACGTCGGGCGCGCTGATGGACGGCTCGGCCCTCGTGCTCACCGCCGACCGCTGATCCCGGGCGGCCGGGCCGCGTCGCGCTACATGCCGCCGCGGAACATGATCTGGAATCGGAACAGTAGGAACGCGCGCCTGCGAGCCAGGAGGCGCAAGGGAGCGGGTGACGGGAATCGAACCCGCGTTCTCAGCTTGGGAAGCTGATGTTCTGCCGCTGAACTACACCCGCGTGGCCGAGCGAGGGTAGCAAGCGCCTCCACGCGCCGGCCGGTCCATGAGCCGACACGTGCCCTCGCGAAGGACGGCGCCCTAGTCTGCGACGGTGATTCTGTCCGATCGGACGATCCGCGAATCGATCGCGCAGGGCCGGATCGTCATCGAACCGCTCGACGAGTCGGCTGTGCAGCCGTCGTCAGTCGACGTGCACGTCGACCGCTACTTCCGTGTGTTCCGCAACGACACGACGCCGTTCATCGACCCCAAGGAACCCCAGGAGGACCTCACCGAGCTCGTCGAGGTCGACGACGGGCGGGCGTTCATCCTCCACCCAGGCGAGTTCGCGCTGGGCTCGACGCTCGAGCGCGTCACCCTGCCCGACGACCTCGTCGCGCGCCTGGAGGGCAAGAGCTCCCTCGGTCGTCTCGGGCTCCTCATCCACAGCACAGCCGGCGTTGTCGACGCGGGCTGGGACGGGCACCTCACGCTCGAGCTGTCGAACGTCGCCACACTGCCGATCGTCATCTACCCGGGGATGCGGATCGGCCAGCTCTCGTTCCTGACGATGACGACGCCGGCCGACCACCCGTACGGCAGCAAGAAGACCGGCTCGAAGTACCAGGGCCAGCGCGGGCCCACACCGAGCCGGTACTACCTGAACTTCCGCGATCGCTAGAGGGACGACCGGCCGGTGACGAACTAGCTCAACGGGCTCGTGTCGATCTGGATGAACCCGCGGAACGGGTAGTCGAGTCCCGCGACGAGCGCGAGGGTCATCGACAGCGCGATCGCGAGCGTGGCGAGGATCAGGAGATGGGAGCGGCGGTGGCGCGTGTTCATCGCCGCCGCGACGGCGAGCGTCGCGGCCGCGAGCACGGCGAGGATCACGAACAGGGCGACGGGGATCGTGGCGGTCGCGGCGTTGGTCAGCTGGCTGCGGGTCAGCGACACCTGGCTCAGCGCGGCGAGGATCTGCTGGTAGGCGGCCTGCGCTGACGGGCTGTGCGGCTCGATCGTCGCCACGACCCGGTAGAGCTGGTCGAGCGACGCGTCGGCGCGCAGGTTCGGGGTGCTCGTCCGCTCGAGGTACGGGATGCCCTCGTGGAGGTCCTCCTCGGCGTAGCGCAGGGCGGCGGCGCGGAGGCGCTGTCCGTCCGGCTCGGGCAGGTTGCGGCTGTTCTCGAACACGACGCTCAGCTGCGCCGCCTTGTCGGACACCTGTGACTGTGCGGAGCGGAACTGGGTGTACTCGTTGACGATGACGAACGCGACGAGCACCGCGTAGATCGTCGCGAGGGCCTGCAGCGTCGTGGCCGCCGTGGGGCCGGCGCGGGCCCGGACGTCAGGGTCGAGCCGCCGCCGGAGCAGCTCGTCGACGCCGAACGTGAAGAGGATCGCGCCGGAGGCGAAGAGGGCGAAGAGCGCCCAGGCGGGCAGCGAGCCGAGCCAGGTCAAGGGAGCGGCCGATTAGACGCCCGGAGCGGGCTCACCCGTGGCGGCGGGGACCGGTCCGTGCTCGATGGCGTCGAGGAGCACCTCGGCGATGTCCTGCACGCGCACGTCGTCGTCGCGCTGCGCTTCCTTCACGCCGTCCTCCATCATCACGTAGCAGAAGGGGCACGCGACGGCGATGCGGGTCGCGCCGGTGGACAGCGCCTCCTGGGAGCGCTCGGTGTTCACCTTCTTCCCGACGCGCTCCTCCATCCACATCCGCGCGCCGCCCGCGCCGCAGCACATGCCTCGGGTGCCGTTCCGTGGCATCTCGACGATGTCGATGCCGCGCAGGGACCCGACCACCCGGCGCGGCGCCAGGTACACGTCGTTGTGGCGGCCGAGGTAGCAGGAGTCGTGGTAGGTGACGCGCTCTTCGAGGGTTGCGCCGTCGAGGGAGAGCCGCCCGTCGTCGATGAGGTCCATGAGCAGCTGCGAGTGGTGGACGACCTCGTAGTTCCCGCCGAGCTGGGGGTACTCGTTCTTCAGCGTGTTGAAGCAGTGGGGGCACTGGGTGATCACCTTGCGGACCCCGAGCCCGTTCAGCGCCTCGACGTTCTGCATCGCGAGCATCTGGAAGATGTACTCGTTGCCGGACCGCCGAGCCGGGTCGCCGGTGCAGAGCTCGCTCGGCCCGAGGATGGCGAAGTCGAGCCCGGCGCGCTGCAGCAGCTTGGCGATCGCGCGGCTGGCCCGCTTGTTGCGATCGTCGAAGCTGCCGGCGCAGCCCACCCAGTACAGGTACTCGTGCTCCAGGGGGCCCGACGCGTCGATGATCGGCACCCCGTCCAGGTCGCGGGCCCAGTCGCCACGCTCGGCCTGGTTCATCCCGTAGACGTTCGAGGAGTTCTCCATCGAGCGGAACGTGTTGCCGAGCTCGGTCGGGAAGTCGCTCTCCATCAACGTCAGGTAGCGGCGCATGTCGAGGATCTTGTCGAGGATCTCGATGTTCACCGGGCAGATCTCGTCACAGGCCTTGCAGCTCGTGCACGCCCACAGCTCGTCCGACGTGATCCGCTCGAAGATCGAGTCGGCGCCGATCGTGATGTCGCGGTCGACGCCCACGGGGGGTGCGACGACCGGGTCGCCGGTCGCGGCCATGACCTCGCCGACCTTCAGCACGATCTCCCGCGGGTCGAGCGGCTTGCCCGTGGCGTGGGCCGGGCAGACCGAGGTGCAGCGGCCGCAGATCGTGCACGCGTCGGTGTCGAAGAGCTGCTTCCAGGTGAAGTCCTCGACCTTCGCGGCCCCGAACGTCTCGAGGTCGGTCTCCATCAGGTTCGGCATGGGCCGCATCGCCCCCTTGGGCCGCTCCCGGTCCGCCAGGTACATGTTCATCGGGGAGGTGAACATGTGGCGCAGCTTCGTGGTCGGCAGGATCACGAGGAAGGCGACGAACGCGGCGGCGTGCACGATCCACATCGTGCGGTGCAGGTCCGAGAGCGTGGCGTGCGACCAGTGGGCCCACAGCGCCGAGAGGCCCCAGCCCACGAAGGACCACTCCTCGAAGTGGGGGCGACCCTCGAGCGCGATGCGGAAGCCCTCGATGAGGAACCCGGTGACCCCGATGAGGAGGAACGTCCCCAGGATCACCGCGTCCTCGGGCTTGGTCTTGATCCGGATCCGGTAGGGGCGGAAGAGGTAACGGCGACCGACGGCCCACACGAGGCCGACGACGAACACGATCCCGAAGACGTTCGCCGTCGCCTTGTACGACTCGTAGACGGTGCCGTGGAGGAACTTGAGCGACGGCGGCAGCTGGTGGTCGATCTCGAGCACGACCGTCGCGGCGAAGAGCACGAGGAAGCCGAAGTAGATGAACGAGTGCATCAGGCCCGCCGCCGGGTCGCGGAGCAGCGTGCGCATCCACACGCCGGAGCGGAAGTCGCGCAGGCGGCGGTGCACGTTCTCGCGCGTCGTGCGGCGGTCGTCCGGGCCGCCCCGCAGGTAGTTCCGGATCCGCATCGACGCGAGCCACGCGCACACGAGGAGCATCACGGCGACCGTGCCGTAGAACATCCAGTAGACGGGGTCCGGGATGTCGAAGAACGTGGCCCGAGCGACCCGCGACGAGTCGGTCCACTCGGTCAGGCGTGGGACGATCCCCGACGCGATCGTGCCGGCGGCGATGAGCACGCCGAGGACCAGCACGAACTGGCTCGGCTTCAACGGGAAGCGGCGCCGCACGGTCAGAAACCTAGCGCTGCGCGGTTCGCGCGACGGGAAAGCGGCCGGTCGACCGCGCGCCTACAGCGACGACTTCGCGTCGTACTCGCGCAGCCGGTGGGCGAGCCCGCTCAGCAGCTTGTGCGCGAATCCCGGCACCTCGTCGATCATGGCGGCGAACTCGCGCTGGCCGAGCACCGCGAGCTCCATCTGCGTCTTCGCCGTCACCGTGGCGTTGCGTGGCGCGCGGTCGAGGAGGGCGAGGTCCCCGAAGAACCCCCCGGGTCCGAGGGTGGCGACGGTCCGGCCGTGCCGGGACACGACGGCCTCGCCGTCGATGATCACGAAGAACTCGGCCCCCGCGGCGCCCTCCCGGACCAGGACCTTCCCGGGCTCGACGTGGAGCCGCTCGGTGCGCCGGGCGATCAGCTGGAGCTCCTTCTTGGAGCACGCCGAGAAGAGGGGCACGTCCGCCAGGTCGGGCATGGCGGTCCGCCGGGGCATGCCGGAAATGTACCCCGCGGTGTCAACCGCCGCCCCGGGCTGGTAGGAAGGCTGGAATAGCTGCGGTAGCACCAAAGTTGATACCGTCAGACTCAAGGTTTTCGACACGGAGGCACATCCACCATGCCCAAGGCCGTCGGCATCGACCTCGGCACCACGAACTCGGTCGTCTCGATCCTCGAGGCGGGCGAGCCGGCCGTCATCCCCAACGCCGAGGGGTCCCGCACGACCCCGTCGGTCGTGGCGTTCTCCAAGACCGGCGAGGTCCTCGTCGGCGAGGTGGCGAAGCGTCAGGCGATCACCAACCCCGACCGCACCATCCGCTCCGTGAAGCGCGAGATGGGCACGTCGTGGAACATCGACATCGACGGGAAGCACTATTCGGCCCAGGAGATCTCTGCCCGCATCCTCCAGAAGCTGAAGCGGGACGCGGAGGCGTACCTCGGTGACACGGTCACCCAGGCCGTGATCACCGCCCCGGCGTACTTCGACGACGCCCAGCGCCAGGCCACGAAGGAGGCCGGCGAGATCGCGGGCCTCGAAGTGCTCCGGATCATCAACGAGCCGACGGCCGCCGCGCTCGCGTACGGCCTCGACAAGGAGCACGACCTCACCATCCTCGTCTTCGATCTGGGCGGCGGCACATTCGACGTGTCGGTGCTCGACCTCGGCGAGGGCGTGTTCGAGGTGAAGGCGACCGCTGGGAACACGCACCTCGGCGGCGACGACTGGGACCAGCGCGTCATCGACTGGATGGTCACCGAGTTCAAGGGGGCCCACGGGGTCGACCTGGCGGCCGACAAGATGGCGACGCAGCGTCTGAAGGAAGCCGCCGAGAAGGCCAAGGTCGAGCTCTCCTCGCTCCAGGAGACCTCGATCAACCTGCCGTTCATCACGGCGACCCAGGACGGGCCGCTGCACCTGGAGCTGAGCCTCTCGCGGGCCAAGTTCCAGGAGCTCACCGCGGATCTGCTCGAGTCCTGCAAGGGGCCCTTCGAGCAGGCGATCCGTGACGCGAGCCTGAAGAGCAGCGACATCGACCGGGTCATCCTCGTCGGCGGGTCGACCCGCATGCCCGCCGTGCAGGACCTGGTGCGCGACCTCACCGGCAAGGAGGGCGACAAGGGCGTCAACCCCGACGAGGCCGTCGCGGTCGGCGCCGCCATCCAGGCCGGCGTGCTGAAGGGCGACGTGAAGGACGTCCTGCTCCTCGACGTCACGCCGCTGTCGCTCGGCATCGAGACGAAGGGTCAGATCATGACCCGGCTCATCGAGCGGAACACGACGATCCCGACGAAGCGCTCCGAGGTGTTCACCACCGCGGACGACAACCAGCCCAGCGTCGAGATCAAGGTGCTCCAGGGCGAGAGCGACATGGCGTACCGCAACAAGATGCTCGGCACGTTCCAGCTGGTCGGGCTCCCGCCCGCGCCCCGCGGCCTGCCCCAGATCGAGGTCACGTTCGACATCGACGCGAACGGGATCGTGCACGTGAGCGCGAAGGACCTCGGGACGGGCAAGGAGCAGGCGATGACCATCACCGGCGGCACCGCGCTCGGCAAGGACGAGATCGACCGCATGGTGAAGGAGGCCGAGGCGCACGCCGAGGAGGACCGCCGCAAGCGCGAGGAGGCCGAGACCCGCAACAACGCGGACTCGCTCGTCTTCCAGACCGAGAAGCTCCTGAAGGAGCAGGCGGACAAGGTCTCGGCGGACGACCGCACGAAGATCGAGGCCGCGCTCGGTGACCTGAAGACGGCGCTCGCCGGCACCGACATCGACGCTGTACGCCAGAAGCACGAGGCGCTGCTCGCCGCCAGCCAGGAGTTCGCGCAGCGGCTCTACCAGTCGGCCCAGGCCCAGCAGGCCGCGGCGTCCTCCGCCCCGGGCGGGGGTGCGTCGCCGCCGCCGTCGGACGACGAGGTCGCCGACGCCGAGATCGTCGACGACGGTGAAGAGCGCAGCGCCTAATGCCCGAGTCCGAGTCGATCAACGAGGACGAGGAGGACGTGCTCACGTCGCCCGTCGCCTCGGGTGAGGCCGCGGCCGACCTCGAGGCGGACCTCGCCGCGCTCGGCAAGGAGCGCGACGAGCTGCGGGCCCTGGCGCAGCGCGTCCAGGCCGACTTCGAGAACTACCGGAAGCGGATGCTCCGCGAGCAGACCGAGGCGATCGCCCGGGCCAACGAGACGCTGGCGGAGCAGCTGCTGCCGGTCCTCGACAGCGCGGCGCTGGCCGTGACCCAGCTCGAGGACGCCGACGAGCGCGTCCGCAAGGGGATCGAGCTCGTGTTCGCGGAGCTCGTCGCCGTCCTCGAGAAGGCCGGGCTCGAGCGCATCGACGACACCGACGTCTCCTTCGACCCGAACATCCACGAGGCGGTGCTCCAGGAGGGCGGGCCGGGCGGCGACCCGGTCGTCGCCGAGCTGGTCCGCCCCGGCTACCGCCTGAAGGGCAAGGTGCTGCGCCCCGCGATGGTCAAGGTGGCCCACCAGACGACGGACTGACACCCCCCATGGCTCCCCAGCGCGAATGGTTCGACAAGGACTACTACGCGGTGCTCGGCGTCGAATCCGGCGCGAGCGACCGCGAGGTCCAGCGCGCCTACCGGCGTCTCGCCAAGGAGAACCACCCCGACGCGAACGCGGGTGACACCGCGGCCGAGGAGCGCTTCAAGGAGATCTCGGCGGCGCACGACGTGCTCGGCGACGCCGAGAAGCGCAAGGAGTACGACCAGGTCCGGGAGATGGTCGCCTCGGGCGTCGGCCCGAGCAGCTTCGGCGACGGGGGCGGCACCTTCGGGCCCGGCTTCGGGAACGCCACGTTCCACTTCGACGACGGCGGCGGCCTCGGCGACCTGCTCGGCAACCTCTTCGGTGGCGGCGCCCGCGCGGGCACCCGCCGGCGCGGCCGCGCGCCGACCGGCCCGGTGCGGGGCGCCGACCTCGAGGCCGAGCTCCACCTCGACTTCGTCGACGCCGTCCACGGGGTGACGACGAGCGTAGGCGTGACCTCGGACGCCACCTGCTCGGTGTGCGGCGGCAACGGCGCCGCGCCCGGCACCTTCCCGCAGCCGTGCACCACCTGCGGCGGCACGGGCGCGGTGGCGGTCGACCAGGGCCCCTTCTCGTTCTCCGAGGTCTGCCCGACGTGTGGCGGCCGCGGCGAGGTGATCGAGCACCGCTGCAAGAAGTGCCGCGGCACCGGCGTCGAGCGGCGCCGCCGCGACGTGAAGGTGCGGATGCCCGCCGGCGTCCGCGACGGGCAGCGCATCCGCGTGAAGGGCCGGGGCGCGGCCGGCCGCAACGGCGGACCGCCGGGCGACCTCTTCGTCCGGGTCCATGTCGGCCAGGACCCGATCTTCGGCCGCCAGGGCAACACGAACCTCACCGTCACGGTGCCGGTGACGTTCCCGGAGGCCGCGCTCGGCACCCAGGTGAAGGTCCCGACCCTCGACGGGCCGGTCACCGTGAAGGTCCCGGCGGGCACCCAGGCGGGCAAGACGGTGCGCGTGCGCGGGCGGGGCATCCACCCGGCCAGGGGCGAACCCGGCGACCTGCTCGTGACCTTCGACGTCGTCGTGCCGACGGCGCTCACCGACGAGCAGCGCGCTGCGGTGACCGCGCTCGCCGAGCAGCTGCCAGAGAACCCCCGCGAGCGCCTCGGCGTGTAGTGAGGTAAAGGGGGAGGAGGACAGATGGACGACCGGGACCGAGCGCTCTACATCATCTCGGTGGCCGCCGAGCTGGCTGGGGTCCACGCGCAGACGCTGCGGATCTACGAGCGCAAGGGGCTCATCGAGCCCAGGCGCACCCAGGGCGGGAGCCGCCGCTACTCCGACCGGGACATCACGCTGCTGCGCCGCATCCAGGAGCTGACCAACGAGGGTGTGAGCCTCGTCGGGGTCCGCAAGATCCTCGACCTTGAAGCCGAGCTCGAAGACGCCGACGATCGGATCGCCGAGCTGCAGGCGGCCCTCGAGCGGGCCCGCCGGGACGCTCGGGAGCAGGTCGACGCCGTCCACCGTCAGTACCGCCGGTCGCTGGTCCCGGTCAGCACCACCATCGTCCCCGTCCGGCGCTGACGGCGCCCCGGGACTCTCCCGGAATACAAAGTTGATACATGCGTTGTGAACTTTGATCGATGTGGAGGTCGGCCCAGGATGCCCTTGGACCCCAAGAAGTTCACCCGCAAGACCGGCGAGGCGCTCCAGAGCGCCCAGTCGCTGGCCCAGGCGCGCAACAACGCCCAGGTCGAGCCCGAGCACCTGCTCGCGGCCCTGCTCGGCCAGCCCGAAGGCGTCGTCCTGCCCGTCCTCGAGCGCGTCGGCGTCGCCCCCAAGACGCTGATCGACCGGGTCGACGAGGCCCTCGCCAGCAAGCCCCAGGTCTACGGCGGCGCCCAGCAGGCCCAGCTCGCGCCCGACGCCTACCGGGTCCTCGAGGCTGCCGACGGCGCCCGTCAGGACCTCGGGGACGACTATCTCTCCACCGAGCACATCCTCCTCGCCATGAGCGAGGTCGTCGGCGGCGTCGGCGACCTGCTGCGCGGCCTCGGGGTGTCAAAGGACGCGGTCCTCGACGCCCTGAAGGCGGTGCGCGGCTCGCACCGGGTCACGAGCGAGAACCCCGAGGACCAGTACCAGGCGCTCGAGCGCTACGGGCGCGACCTCACCGAGGAGGCCCGTCGGGGCCGCCTCGACCCCGTCATCGGGCGCGACGAGGAGATCCGCCGGGTCATCCAGGTGCTGTCCCGGCGCACGAAGAACAACCCGGTGCTCATCGGCGAGCCCGGCGTCGGCAAGACGGCGATCGCCGAGGGGCTCGCGCGACGCATCGTCGAGGGCGACGTGCCCGAGAGCCTCCGCGACAAGCGGCTGATCGCGCTCGACATCGGCGCGATGGTCGCCGGCGCGAAGTACCGGGGCGAGTTCGAGGACCGCATGAAGGCCGTCCTGAAGGAGATCACCGACAGCAGCGGCGAGGTCATCACCTTCGTCGACGAGCTGCACACCATCGTCGGCGCGGGCGGTGCCGAGGGCGCGGTCGACGCCAGCAACATGATCAAGCCGATGCTGGCGCGCGGCGAGCTGCGCATGATCGGCGCGACGACGCTCGACGAGTACCGCAAGTACATCGAGAAGGACGCCGCCCTGGAGCGGCGCTTCCAGCAGGTCTACGTGGGCGAGCCCTCCGTCGAGGACACGATCGCGATCCTGCGGGGTCTGAAGGAGCGCTACGAGGTCCACCACGGCGTGCGCATCCAGGACGCCGCGGTCGTCGCCGCGGCAGTCCTGTCGTCCCGCTACATCACCGGCCGGCAGCTGCCGGACAAGGCCATCGACCTCATCGACGAGGCCGCGTCGCGCCTGCGCATCGAGATCGACTCGATGCCCTTCGAGATCGACGTCGTGGAGCGCCGGCTCCGCCAGCTCGAGATCGAGAGGGCCGCCCTCGCCAAGGAGACCGACGAGTCGTCGCACGCGCGCCTCGAGGCGATCGACAGCGAGCTCGCCGAGCTCGCCGAGGAGCGCGACGCGATGGTCGCCCACTGGCAGAACGAGAAGGACGCCATCGCCGAGATCCGCGAGCTGAAGGAGCGCCTGGAGGCGGCCCGCAACGACGCCGAGAAGGCCGAGCGTGAGGGCGACCTCGAGCAGGCCGCGTCGCTGCGGTACGGCACCATGCGCGACCTCGACGGCGAGATCGCCGAGCGCACCGAGCGCCTCAACGAGCTCCAGCGCGACGAGCAGATGCTGAAGGAGGAGGTCGACGAGGAGGATGTCGCCGAGATCGTCTCGAAGTGGACGGGCATCCCCGTCAGCCGCCTCATGGAGGGCGAGATGGCGAAGCTCGTGCGCCTCGAGGAGGTCCTCCACGACCGGGTGATCGGCCAGGACGAGGCCGTCACCGCGGTGGCGAACGCCATTCGGCGCTCCCGCGCCGGCCTCTCCGACCCCAACCGGCCGATCGGGTCGTTCCTGTTCCTCGGCCCGACGGGCGTCGGCAAGACCGAGCTGGCGCGCGCGCTCGCCGACTTCCTCTTCGACGACGAGCGGGCGATGGTCCGCCTCGACATGTCCGAGTACCAGGAGAAGCACACCGTCTCGCGCCTGGTCGGGGCCCCCCCCGGCTACGTCGGCTACGACGAGGGCGGGCAGCTCACCGAGGCGATCCGACGCCGCCCCTACGCGGTGGTGCTCCTCGACGAGATCGAGAAGGCCCACCCCGACGTGTTCAACGTCCTGCTCCAGCTGCTCGACGACGGCCGGCTAACCGACGGCCAGGGCCGCACGGTCGACTTCACCAACGTCGTGCTCATCATGACGAGCAACCTGGGCGCCGGCGCCGACGAGGCCGTGGTGATGGCCGCGGTCCGGAACCAGTTCAAGCCCGAGTTCCTCAACCGCATCGACGAGATCGTGATGTTCCACCGACTCGACGAGCACCACATCGAGCAGATCGTCGGCCTGCAGGTGGCACTGCTCCAGGACCGCCTCGCCGAGCGGGACCTCGGGCTCGAGCTCACCCCGGCCGCCCTCGCCCGCGTCGCCCAGCTCGGCTACGACCCGGACTTCGGCGCCCGGCCGCTCAAGCGGGTCCTCCAGAAGGAGGTCGCCGACCCGATCGCGCTGGCGCTGCTCCGGGGCGACTACCACGACGGCGACGTCGTCGTCGTCGACGCCACGAGCGACGGCCAGCTGGCGTTCAGCCGGCGCGCGCCCGTCAGCGCCTGAGCCCTCGCGGCCCCGCGTACGTCTGGCGCTCGGCCGGGTCGGGCCCGACTACGCTGCCCACAACGTGACTGCTGACGCGCAGACGCGTGAACCCGGCCGGAGGCCACAGTGCCCGGCACGGTGATCGTCGGCACCCAGTGGGGTGACGAGGGCAAGGGTCGGTTCACCGACTACCTGGCCAAAGAGAGCTCGCTCGTCGTCCGCTACCAGGGCGGGCACAACGCGGGCCACACCCTCGTGGTGGACGGCGAGGTCTTCGCCCTCCAGCTCGTCCCGAGCGGCGTCCTGTACGACTACGTCACCCCGGTCATCGGCAACGGGGTCGTCGTCGACCCCGCCGTGCTCGTGGAGGAGCTCGACATGCTCGAGCGCAAGGGGGTCGACACCCGCCGGGTGCGCCTCTCGGGCAACGCGCACCTGATCATGCCGTACCACCAGGAGCTCGACCGGGTGACCGAGCGGTTCCTCGGCAAGAACCGGCTCGGCACGACGAAGCGGGGGATCGGGCCGGCCTATGCCGACAAGGCGCTGCGCGTCGGGTTGCGGGTGCAGGACCTCCTCGACCCGAAGATCTTCCGCGAGAAGCTCGACCTGGCGCTGCGCGAGAAGAACGGGGTGCTCACGAAGGTCTACAACCGCCTGCCGCTCGACGCCGACGAGATCTGTCGCACCTACCTGGGCCTCGCGCCCCGCCTCGAGCCCCACATCGCCGACACCGTGCACCTCATCCACGCCGCGCTCGAGGTCGGCGAGGTCGTGCTCTTCGAGGGCGCGCAGGCGACGTACCTCGACCTCGACCACGGCACCTACCCCTTCGTCACCTCGTCGAACCCGATCGCGGGCGGCGCCTGCACCGGCGCGGGGGTCGGGCCGCGCCACATCACCCGGGTCGTCGGCGTGGCGAAGGCTTACGTGACGCGCGTGGGCAGCGGGCCGTTCCCGACCGAGCTCCTCGAGGACGATCCCGTCGGGAACGAGCTGGTCGAGCGCGGCGCCGAGTTCGGCACGAACACCGGCCGCCGGCGCCGCCCGGGCTGGCTCGACGCCGTGATGCTGCGCCACGCGGTCGCCCTCAACAGCTGCACCGAGCTCGCGGTGACCAAGCTCGACGTGCTGTCGGGCTTCGACGAGCTGAAGGTGTGTGTCGCCTACGAGGGCGACGACGGGCAGCGTTACGAGCACGTTCCGTACCACCAGTCGGTGCTGCACAAGGTGCGCCCGATCTACGAGACGCTCCCCGGCTGGCGGGTCCCGATCGACGAGGTGAACCGGATCGGCGACCTCCCCCCCGAGGCGCGCGAGTACCTGCGGGTCGTCGAGCAGACCGCGGGCCTCCCCGTGACGTTCGTGTCCGTCGGCCCCAGCCGCGAGCAGACGGTCGTCCTGCCCCGGGCCGCGTGACCCGGGCGCTCGTCGTCGGCAGCGGCGGCCGCGAGCACGCGCTCGCCTGGTCGCTGCGCCGCAGCCCCTCGGTGGACGCGGTCTTCGTCGCCCCGGGCAACCCGGGCGTGGAGACGGTGGCCGAGCGGGTCGACGTCGCCGCCCGCGACCCGCAGGCCGTCGCCGCGCTGGCGGAGCGTCTGGAGGCCGACCTGGTCGTCGTCGGGCCCGAGGAGCCGCTCGTCGTGGGCGTCGCGGACGCGGTCACGGCCGCCGGGCGGCTCGCGTTCGGGCCGAGCGCGGCGGCGGCCCGCCTCGAGGGATCGAAGGCGTGGATGAAGGAGGTGCTCGCCGGCGCGGGCGTCCCCACGGCCGAGCACGCGGCGTTCCGCGCCGACCAGGAGGAGGAGGCCCTCTCGTTCCTCGGCACCCTCGACGGGCTCTACGTCGTGAAGACGGACGGACTGGCTGGGGGCAAGGGCGTCTTCGTGACCGAGTCCGAGGTCGACGCGCGCGACGCGGTGCGCCGCTACCTCCGCGGCGAGGCCTTCGGTGACGCCGGCCGAACGGTCGTCATCGAGGAGGGCCTGCGCGGCCCGGAGCTCTCGCTGCTCGTCGTCTGCAACGGCGACCCCGACGGCGCGGTGGCGCTCGCGCCCGCGCAGGACTTCAAGCGCATCGGCGACGGCGACACGGGACCCAACACCGGTGGGATGGGCGCGTACTCACCCGTCCCGATCGCCGGCCCCGAGCTCGTCGACCAGGTGATGGCGGTCGCCGTGCGGCCGACCCTGCACGCGCTCGCCGCAGGGGGCGCGCCCTACCGCGGCGTCCTCTACGCGGGGCTGATGCTCACCGCGGACGGGCCGAAGGTCATCGAGTACAACGTGCGCTTCGGTGACCCCGAGTGCCAGGTGGTCGTGCCGCGGCTCGCGTCCGACCTCGGCGAGCTGTGCTGTGCGGCGGCGCGCGGGGCGGCGGTGCCCGCCGTCGAGTTCGTCGACGAGGCGTGCGTGACCGTCGTGCTCGCGAGCGGCGGCTACCCGTCCGCCCCGGAGACCGGGCAGCGCATCACCGGCCTCGACGCGCTCGCCGACCGGCCCGACGTTGTCGTCTTCCACGCCGGCACCGCCCGCGCCGACGACGGGTCGCTCGTCACCGCGGGCGGACGCGTCCTCGACGTCACCGCTTTCGGCGCCACGGTGGCGGACGCGCGCCAACGGGCCTACGCGGCGGCGTCCGCGATCTCCTGGCCGGGGCTGCAGTACCGGCGCGACATCGCCGCCGCGGCGTGATCGCCCTACCAGCCACCGAGCTGGCCGCGGGGGCGGCGCGGGCCCCGCGTGCGGATCCCCGCGGCGATGAGCGCGCACTCGATGCAGCGAGTCGGCTGGCGACGGCGCACCGGTGGGACCAGGCACTCGGCACAGAACGGGTGGCCGCACTCGTCGCAGCGGCCTGCGGCGCGCTCGTTCCAGTGCTTGACGCACGCGCCAAGGCCAGCGCGCGCGGGCTCCCTGCCGTTCACGGGTGCCCCTCCCGGTGGCTCGACCGTCTCCCCGCTGGCGCCGGCCACCAACGCCATCGTCTGCCCGACCGGCTCCTACAGTGTCGACCAGGAGGAACGCCGCCCTTGATCCCCCGGTACGCGCTCGAGCCGATGGCCCGGCTGTTCACCGACGAGGCGCGATACGCCACCTGGCTCGAGGTCGAGATCCTCGCCGTCGAGGCCTGGGCGAAGCTCGGCGTGGTCCCCGCAGCGGACGCGGCCGCGGTCCGTGAGCGTGCGGGCTTTGACGTCGCGGCCATCGAGGCACGCGAGCGCGTCACCGATCACGACACCGCAGCGTTCGTCGACGCGGTCCAAGCATGCGTCGGCGGCCCCCCGGCCCGGTGGATCCACCACGGCCTCACCTCCAGCGACGTCGTCGACACCGCGCTGTCGGTCACGCTCGTGCGGGCCTGCGACCTGCTCCTCGAGGCCGTCGACGCGCTCGACGCCGTCGTCGCGGCACGTGCCGAGGCGTTCCGCGACACGCCGATCGTCGGCCGCACCCACGGCATCCACGCCGAGCCGACCACCTTCGGCGCCAAGCTGGCCCTCTGGGCCCTCGCCCTGCGGCGCGACCGCCGGCGCATCGCCGCGGCGCGCGACGGCATCGCCGTCGGGAAGGTCTCCGGCCCGGTCGGCACCTACTCCAACGTCGACCCGGCCGTCGAGGCGTTCGTCTGCGAGCACCTCGGGCTCCAGCCCGTGCCCGCCAACCAGATCGTCGGCCGCGACCGCCACGCGGCCGTGCTCTACGCGTGCGCGTCGCTCGGCGCGACCGTCGAATCGTGCGCCCTCGAGATCCGCCACCTCCAGCGCACCGAGATCGGCGAGGTCGCCGAGCCGTTCCGCGCCGGCGCCAAGGGCTCGAGCGCGATGCCGCACAAGCGCAACCCGGTGAAGGCCGAGCAGCTCACCGGCCTGGCGCGGGTGCTGCGCGCGAACGTGCTGCCCGGCCTCGAGGACGTCGCGCTGTGGCACGAGCGCGACATCTCGCAGTCCTCCGTCGAGCGGATCGTCCTCCCCGACTCGCTGCAGCTCGCGTACTACGTGACCGTCCGCCTCCGCGACCTCGTCGACGGCCTCGAGGTGCACGCCGACCGCATGCTCGCCAACCTCGAGTCGTCGTACGGGCTCGTGTACAGCCAGGCGCTGCTCCTCGCCCTCGTCGAGGCGGGATGGTCCCGCGACGACGCGTACCGCGCGGTGCAGCGCGACGCGACGCGTGCGTGGGACGAGCAGCGCCCGCTGCTCGACGTCGCGCGCCAGGACGCCCCCGTTCGTGACGCGCTCGGGGCGGAGCGCCTCGCGGCGTGCTTCGACCTCACCGCGGCGCTCGCGCACGCCGGCCGCGCGGTCGACGCGCTCGCCGACCCCGACACGCCGTGACCGGCGTCGCGCTGCCGCACCGCTACACCGGCAAGGTCCGCGACCTTTACGCCGTCGACGACGACCGGATGCTCATGGTCGCGTCGGACCGGATCTCGGTGTTCGACGTGGTCCTCGCCGACGACATCCCCGACAAGGGGCGCGCCCTCACCGCGCTGTCGGCCTTCTGGTTCGAGGAGACGGCCGCCGTCGCGCCCAACCACCTGCTCTCGGCCGACCCCCAGGACTTCCCGCCCGCCGCGGGTGAGGCCGTCCGCGGCCGGGCGATGCTGGTCCGGGCCGCCGAGCCCGTGCGCCTCGAGTGCATCGCGCGCGGGTACCTCTTCGGCTCGGCCTGGGACGAGTACGCCCGCCAGGGCACGGTCTGCGGTCGGCGCCTGCCGGCCGGGCTGCGCCGTGCCGAGCGCCTCCCCGAGCCGATCTTCACCACCACGACGAAAGAGGAGCCCGGCGGGGGCCACGACGAGCCGCTCACCGACGTCGCCGCGGCGGCCCTCGTCGGCGACGCCGTGTTCGAGCGCTGCCAGGACCTCTGCCTCGCCGTATACCGCCACGTGGCGGCGCACGCCGAACGGCACGGCCTGCTGCTCGCCGACACGAAGCTCGAGTTCGGGCTCATCGACGGCGAGGCCGTCATCATCGACGAGCTGTGCACGTCCGACTCGTCGCGCTACTGGGACGCCGCGTCGTACGCGGTCGGCGGGTCGCCCCCGTCGTTCGACAAGCAGTACGCCCGCGACTACTACGCGACCACCGGGTGGGACCAGCGCCCACCGGCGCCACCCCTGCCGCCCGAGGTCGTCGCCGGAACCCGCGCGCGCTACGTCGAGGCGTACGAGCGGCTCACCGACCGGCGATTCGACTCGTGGCCGGCGCCGCGGTCCTGAGCCGCGGACGTCCCGTGAGTGATCGGTAGCATCGGCGCGTGCGCTACGAGGCTCGCATCGAGGTCACCCATCTGCCCGGTGTCCTCGACCCTCAGGGCGCGACCGTCGAGCGCGCGCTGCCGGCGCTCGGCTACGAGCACGTACGCGACGTGCGGATCGGCAAGTGCATCCGCCTCGAGCTCGACGCCCCCGACCGGTCGGCGGCCCGGGCCGCGGTCGAGTCGATGTGCGAGCGCCTCCTCGTGAACCCCGTCATCGAGGCGTACGAGATCGAGCTCACCGAGCTCGCGCCGGTGAGCTGAGGGTGAGCACCCGGGTCGCCGTCCTCGTGTTCCCCGGCACGAACTGCGAGCTCGACGTCGTCGCGGCGCTCGAGGCCCTCGGCGGGACCCCGGAGCTCGTCTTCCACACGGCGCGGGACCTCCGGGGCGCCGACGCCGTCGTGGTCCCCGGGGGCTTCGCCCACGGCGACTACCTGCGCACTGGCGCGCTCGCTCGGTTCTCACCGGTCATGGCCGCGGTCGCCGAGCACGCCGCGGCCGGCGGGCCGGTCGTCGGGATCTGCAACGGCTTCCAGATCCTCACCGAGGCCGGCCTGCTCCCCGGCGCCCTCCAGAAGAACGCGGGCCTCAAGTTCCTCTGCCGCACCGTCGCGTGCCGCGTCGAGACCCCCCGCTCGGTGCTGACCGGCCACGTCGAGCCCGGCGCGGTGCTGCAGCTGCCGATCAACCACTTCGAGGGCGCGTACCGCTGTGACGAGGCGACGCTGGCCGAGCTGCGCGCCGACGACCGGGTGGTGCTCCGCTACGTCGAGAACCCCAACGGGAGCCTGGACGGCATCGCCGGCGTGGCGAACGAGGGCGGCAACGTCGTCGGGCTCATGCCCCACCCCGAGCGGGCGTCGGACGCGCTCCTCGGCTCGACCGACGGGGTCGTGCTCCTCGAGTCGCTGCTCGACGTGCGGGCCCGGGTCTGATCAGCCGCCGCGCGTGATCCCCGCCCGCCCGAGCACGTCGGCGGGCACGCCCATCTCGCGCCACGTGGCGTACGCGATCCCCTTGCGCTCGCCGTACACCTTCGCCACCTTCACGAACCCGGCCTCGAGCGCCGGCAGGTCGACGCCCGCGCCCGACCGCGTGGCCAGCTCGGCCTCGAGGTCCCGCCGCTCCTGGAGCAGCTGCAGGCGCTGGAGCGAGCCGGCGTCGGCCAGCTCGGCGGTGAGGGCGTCGAGGCGCTGGCGGATGGTGTCCGCGGTGCGCGGCCGGCCCCGGCGGGGGCGGTGCTGCTCGAGGCCGTCGAGGTACGCCTTCACCGCCCGACCCTCGGCGCGCCCCGCGGCCATGGCCTCTTTGTGCTCGCTCGTCATCGGGCTGGGTGCCATTTGGTCGTCCTTGCGCTCGTCTATTTCCCCAATTCTGGCATCCCGCATTTGCCGAAATCGAGTCGTCGGTAGGCTCGCTCCGTGCTGAGCACGGAGCCGCTGCACCGGGCGCTCGGCCTCACCGACGACGAGCTCCAGGCGATCGTCGACCTTCTCGGGCGGGACCCGTCCGAGCTCGAGCTCGCCATGTACGCCGTGATGTGGTCCGAGCACTGCTCGTATAAGTCCTCGAAGGTGCACCTGCGCCGCTTCGAGAGCGACGCGCCGTGGGTGCTGGTCGGGCCGGGGGAGGGCGCCGGCGTCATCGACGTCGGCGACGGGCTCGCCGTCGCCGTGCGCATCGAGAGCCACAACCATCCCTCGGCCGTCGAGCCGTACCAGGGGGCCGCGACCGGCGTCGGGGGGATCATCCGCGACGTCTTCTCGATGGGGGCGCGTCCGATCGCGCTCATGGACCCCCTGCGCTTCGGACCGCTGGACGACGCGCGCAGCCGCTATCTCTGCGAGCAGGTCGTCGCCGGGATCAGCGGGTACGGCAACGCGGTCGGGGTCCCGACCGTGGGCGGCGAGCTCAGCGTCGACGCCTGCTACGCGGGCAACCCGCTCGTCAACGTGCTGTGCCTCGGGGTCGCGCCCCACGACCGGCTCGTGCTCGCGCGCGCCGGCGCCGCGGGCAACCTCGCCGTCCTCCTCGGCTCCTCCACCGGGCGCGACGGCATCGGCGGCGCGAGCGTCCTCGCGTCGGCGGGCTTCGCCGAGGGCTCCGAGGCGAAGCGACCCTCGGTGCAGGTCGGCGACCCCTTCGAGGAGAAGCGCCTCATCGAGGCGTGCCTCGCGCTCCTCGACGAGGGGCTCGCCGTCGGGATCCAGGATCTCGGCGCCGGTGGGCTGTCGTGCGCCGCGTCCGAGACCGCGGCCAAGAGCGGGCTCGGGATGGACGTCGACCTCGCCCGGGTCGCGCGCCGTGAGCCGCACATGACCCCGGTCGAGGTCATGACGTCCGAGAGCCAGGAGCGGATGCTGGCGATCGTCGAGCCCGACCACCTCGACGCCGTGCTCGCGATCTGTGAGCACTGGGAGGTGCGGGCGTCCGTCGTGGGACGGGTCACGGCGGGCGGTCGCTTCCGCGTCGTCGACGGCGCGTTCGACGACGGCGCCGGCGAGGTGCTCGCCGACGTGCCCGCGGCGAGCCTCGGCGACGGGCCCGTGTACACCCGCCCGGCGGCGCGCCCCGCCCGCCAGGACGAGGTGCAGGCGGCCGACCCGTGGCCGGACCTGGCGCGCCGCTTCCTGGACGGCGCCGACCTCGGCCCCGAGCTGCTCGGGCTGCTGGGCGCCCCGACGCTCGCCGACAAGTCGTGGGTGTGGCGCCAGTACGACCATCAGCTCTTCCTCAACACGGTCGTCGGCCCCGGCGCGGACGCGACCGTGCTGCGGCTGCGGGGCACGCGACGCGCCCTCGCGCTCAGCACCGACGGGTCGGCGGCGTTCTGCCGCCTCGACCCCCGCGTCGGCGGACGCCTCGCCGTGCTCGAGGCCGCACGCAACGTGGCCTGCGTCGGCGCCGTCCCGCGCGCCGTCGTGAACTGCCTCAACTTCGGGAACCCCGAGCACCCCGCGGTGATGTGGCAGTTCGCCGAGGTCGTCGACGGCATCCAGGACGCGTGTCGCGCGCTCGGCGTGCCCGTGATCGGGGGCAACGTCAGCTTCTACAACGAGTCGCACGGCCACGACATCGACCCGACGCCCGTCATCGGCCTCGTCGGGCTGCTCGAGCCGCTCGACGCCGTCCCCCCGCCTGCCGCGCTCGGGACGGACCAGGCGGTGGTGCTCCTCGGCGCGACGCGGGCGGAGCTGGGGGGCTCGGCCTGGGCGAGCCGCCACGACCTGACCGGGGGGCGACCGCCGGCGGCGGCGCTCGACCTCGCCGTCGCGGTGCACGACTGCGTCCGGCGGCTCGTCGCCGACGGCACGGTGCAGGGCGTGCACGACTGCGCGGATGGCGGCGTGGCCGTGGCGCTCGCCGAGATGGCGATCGCTGGCGGCTGCGGCGCGACCGTGGCGCCCACCGCGGAGGTCCCGGTCGCCGCCTGGTGCTTCTCGGAGTCGGCGTCGCGGGTCGTGGTCAGCGTGGCCCCCGACGGCGTCGAGGGCCTCCTCGCACGTGCCGAGGCCGCCGGCGTCACGGCCGCCGAGGTCGGTCGGACCGGCGGCACGCGGCTGCGCGTCGACGGCGCGTTCGACGTCGACCTGGCCGACGCGGGCCGTGCCTGGCGCGAGAGCCTGCCCGCGGCGCTCGGCCAGCCCTAAAGGCGCGGCCCGCCTCGGCGGAGATCGCCGAGGCCCCGTGGGATACTGGACGGGATGGCGGACCGCTCCCAGCCCGGCCTGGGCCACGCCTGCGGGGTTGTCGGCGTCTACGCGCCCGGCCAGACGGTGGCGCAGCTCGCCTACCTCGGCCTCTACGCGCTCCAGCACCGCGGGCAGGAGTCGGCCGGGATCGCGGTGAGCGACGGCGAGACGATCACCGTCGTGAAGGACATGGGTCTCGTCACCCAGGTGTTCGACGAGCGCCGGCTCGCGCCGCTGGACGGCCACCTGGCGATCGGCCACAACCGCTACTCGACGACCGGGGCGAGCACCTGGCGCAACGCGCAGCCGGTCTACCGATCGGTCGGCGACGTCGGCTTCGCGCTCGGGCACAACGGCAACCTCACGAACACGGCGGCGCTCGCCGAGCGCCTCGGGATGCTGCCCGGGCTCACCGACCCGACGGCAGACGTCGACTCGACGACCGACTCGGCGCTGATCGCCGAGCTCGTCGCCCAGGAGTTCCCGAGCGAGCTGCGCTCCGACGGCCGCGACCTCGAGCTGGCGCTCGAGCGCGTGCTGCCCCGCCTCGCCGGCGGCTTCTCGCTCGTGCTCATGGACGAGGCGCACCTCATCGCCGTGCGAGACCGGCACGGCTTCTGGCCCCTCGTCCTCGGCCGGGTCGAGGACGGCGGCTGGGTCGTCGCGAGCGAGACGGCGGCGCTCGACATCCTGGGCGCGCACGTCGTGCGCGAGGTCGAGCCCGGCGAGATGATCGTCATCGACGCGTCGGGGCTGCGCGAGCACCGTTTCGCCGACCCGTCACCGTCGCTGTGCCTCTTCGAGTTCGTCTACTTCGCCCGCCCCGACAGCTACCTGTACGGGCGCAACGTGCACGCGGCGCGCCGGCGCATGGGCGAGGAGCTTGCCCGCCAGGCGCCGGTCGAGGCCGACATGGTCATGCCGGTCCCCGAGTCGGGGATCCCCGCGGCGCAGGGCTACGCGCACGCGTCCGGGATCCCCTACGGCGACGGCCTGGTGAAGAACCGCTACGTCGGGCGGACCTTCATCGAGCCGAGCCAGCGGCTGCGCAGCGGCGGGGTGCGCCTGAAGCTGAACCCGCTGCCCGAGGCGATCCGCGGCAAGCGCCTCGTCGTCGTCGAGGACTCGATCGTGCGGGGCACCACCACCAAGCAGGTCGTCGCCATGCTCCGCGAAGCCGGCGCCGAGGAGGTGCACCTGCGCATCTCGTCGCCGCCGTACAAGTGGCCGTGCCACTACGGGATGGACACCGGGCGGCGCGCCGAGCTGCTTGCCGCCGACCTGTCGGTCGGGGAGATCGCCGACTACCTGAAGGTCGACTCCCTCGCCTACCTCGAGTTGGACCGGCTCACGCGCGCCACCGGCGCGCCCGCCGACGCGTTCTGCACCGCGTGCCTCTCGGGCAGCTACCCGGTGCCGGTGCCCGTGGCGCTCGACTCGAAGCACGTGCTCGAGGAGCCGGGCCGGGCCGCCGACGACGAGCCGTCGCTGCCCGTCGTCGGCCGAACGCCCGCGTGAGCCCCCGCCGCGGCGAGGCGGCGCGCCTGACGTACGCCGAGGCGGGGGTGGACATCGGCGCCGGCGAGAAGGCGGTCGAGCGCATCAAGGACCATGTGCGCTCGACGTTCCGCCCCGGCGTCCTCGGAGACCTCGGCGGCTTCGGTGGCCTCTTCGACCTCGGGCACCTCGGCTACGACGACCCGCTGCTCGTGTCGTCCACCGACGGGGTCGGCACGAAGTCTGTCGTCGCGCAGCAGGTCGGCCGCTACGACACGATCGGCATCGACTGCGTCGCGATGTCCGTCGACGACCTCGCAGCGCACGGGGCCGACCCGCTCTTCTTCCTCGACTACATCTCGGTCGGGCGGCTCGACGCCGACCAGATCGACGATCTCGTCGCGGGCGTCGCCCGCGGCTGTCGCGACGCCGGCTGCGCGCTCCTCGGCGGCGAGATGTCCGAGCATCCCGGCGTCCTCGAGCCGGGCGCGTTCGACCTCGTCGGGTTCGCCGTCGGGGTCGTCGAGCGCGACCGGCTGCTCCCGGCCGGCGTCGCGCCCGGCGACCAGGTCCTCGGGCTCGCCAGCCCCGGGCTGCGCTGCAACGGCTACTCCCTCGCGCGTGAGGCCTTCACGCGCGCCGGGCGGAGCCTCGACAGCCCGGCGTGGCGAGGCGCCCGCCACACGCTGGGCGCCGAGCTCCTGCGCCCGAGCGTCATCTACGCGCCGGCGCTGCACGACCTGCGACGCCGCGTGGACGTGCACGCCCTCGCGCACGTCACGGGCGGGGGCGTCGCCGCGAACCTGGCGCGTGTCCTGCCGGAGCGCTGCGACGCGGTCCTTACGCGAGGCGCCTGGGACGTGCCGCAGATCTTCTCGGTCGTGCAGGCCGCGGGTGACATTGCCGAGGAGGAGATGGAGCACGTCTTCAACCTCGGGGTCGGCATGCTCGCCGTCGTCGCCGCTGACGACGCGCACCGAGCCCTCGACGCGCTGCGGGCCGCCGACCAGCAGGCTTGGCCGGTCGGCGCCATCGAGGCCGGTCACGGCCATGTTCGGTTTTCGGGGCCTGCGGGGTAACCTCCGAACTGGGGAGCGGGGCACAAACGCCACAGATCGGACGACACCGGCGCCGGCCGAGGATGCGAGCGGCACATGCAACCGACCCCGGACGAGCCCGCCCAGGAGCGGCGGCCTGACGCGCCGGCGCAAGAGGAGCTCCTGACGCCCTCGGAGGTCGCGGCCATGTTCCGCGTCAACCCGAAGACGGTCACGCGGTGGGCCCGCTCCGGGAAGATCTCCGCTATCCGCACGCTCGGCGGGCACCGGCGGTTCCGCAAGAGCGAGATCACCCGCATCCTCGCCGAGGGCGGCGACACCGTCGCCGAGTGACGCGCCGTGGCGCGCTCGGTGGCCGGGGCCGGCGTCGATCCGGCGACCCCGCGCTTTTCAGGCGCGTGCTCTGCCAACTGAGCTACCCGGCCGCGTCGACGCCGCAGCGTCGTCGGCGGTCCTGACGGGATTTGAACCCGCGGCCTCCGCCTTGACAGGGCGGCGTGCACTCCAAACTGCACCACAGGACCTCGGGGGCGGCGCGTCTGCCGTCCCGTGCCCCCAGGGGAATTCGAATCCCCGTTACCGCCTTGAAAGGGCGGCGTCCTGGGCCACTAGACGATGGGGGCTCAGCTTCCCGGAAGGGCACTTGATCGTAGCAGCGGGCCCCTCCGGTCCCTTTGGCCACAACGCGAGTGTTGAGCGGCGCGACGCCGGCTGCGGTCGGATGTGACCGCGGTCGAGGCTGCGGTGTCGAGCGCCCTCGTCTTCACCGGCTGCGGGGGCGCGACGGCCGGGCGGCGTTCGGCCTCGCGCATACCCTGACATCGGGATGGCGGCGCCCCTCGACGCGTCACCCGGGCCGCTAGCTCAACTGGCAGAGCAACGGGCTTTTAACCCGGCGGTTCAGGGTTCGAGTCCCTGGCGGCCCACCGACGTCGTGTGCTTCCGGCAGCGGCGTTCCGGATCGGCGTCGCCTGCTCGGCTGGGTGGCGTCCCCCGAGGTGCGAGGTCCGTTCCACGACGCTGCTGCGGCGGTTGCCGCTCCTCTCTGTGCGCCGACGCGTGGTGTCCCCAGGCGGCGCGCCGGTCAGCTCGGGCGGCTGCGCACCTCCTGAACCATCCAGCCGTTGCCGTCCGGGTCGCTGAACGACAGGAAGGAGCCGTAGTCGGCGCGGTCCGGGTCGGGTCCCGGCGCTTGGGCGCCGTCCTTGAAGTGGTAGACGTCGCTCACCTCGATGCCGCGCTCGACGAGCTCTGCTCGCGCCGCATCGATGTCGCGCACGACGAGATGCAGGCCCTGCAGCGACCCGGGTGTACCGACGTTCCGTAGCAAGATGACCGAGCACGCCGAGCCGACCGGCGTCACCTGGATGACGCGGAAGTCGCCGGCGCGGTGGTCGACATCGAGGTAGAAGCCCGCCTGCTCGTAGAACTGCTTCGCCCGGTCCATGTCAGCGACCGGAACGACGACCGCCTCGAATCTCCAGTCCATCGGATGCTCCCGGGTGGTGGATCAGGGTTGCGCACGGTCTGACGTGCCCGACGGGCGCGTGTCATCGGCACCGAGCCTCGCCGCCTCTTTGATCAGATAGTGCTGTTCCCGCACGTTCGTGGTGCGCGCCGCGGCGGCCTCGAACTCGGCGATGGCGGCCTGCGTGTCGCCGGCGCGCCCGAGCAGGTGCGCCCGGACGGCGTGGAGGCGCTGGTGGTCGCCGAGGCGGTCGTCCAGCCCGTCGAGGACGGCCAGCCCGGCGCGGGGCCCGTGGACCATCGCGACGGCTACGGCTCGGTTCAGCGTGACCATCGGGTTGCCGGTCATCCGCTCCAGGAGCCCGTAGAGCGATTGGATCTCGGCCCAGTCCGTGTCGGCGTCGCTGGCCGCGCCGTCGTGGATCGCGGCGATCGCCGCCTGCACCTGGTACTCGCCGACCCGCCCCCACGTGAGCGTCTCCTCGATGAGGGCCGTCCCCTCGTCGATGAGCGCGCCGTCCCAGCGGCGGCGATCCTGCGCCGCGAGGGGCACCAGCTCGCCGTCCGCGTCGGTGCGCGCGGGTCGCCGCGCGTCGGTGAGGAGCATGAGCGCGAGGAGGCCGGCGACTTCGGCGTCGTCGGGCAGCGCGGCGCGCACCGCCCGGGCGAGGCGGATCGCCTCGGACGAGAGGTCGGCGCGCGCCAGGTCGGGGCCGCTGCTCGTGGCGTACCCCTCGTTGAAGAGCAGGTAGAGGACGTGCATGACCGACCGCAGCCGCTGGGTGCGGACGTCGGGCGCGGGGAGGCTGAACGGCTCGTGCGAACCCTTGATCGTCGCCTTCGCCCGGCTGATCCGCTGCGCCATCGTCGCCTCGGGCACGAGGAACGCGGTGGCGATCTCGCGCGTCGTGAGGCCGCCGACGGCGCGCAGGGTGAGCGGGATCGCGGCACCGGGCGTGAGCGCGGGATGACAGCACATGAACATCAAGATGAGGGTGTCGTCCTGCCCGGTCGTCCGGTCCGGGCGGGTGAGCGACCACGACGCGGCGACGAGCTCGCGGCGTCGGCGCGCCTCGTCCCGGCGGAACTGCTCGGCCATCCGCCGCGACGCGACGCGGACGAGCCAGGCGCGCGGGTTGGTCGGCTCGCCGTTCGTCGGCCAGGTCGCCGCGGCCGCGAGCAGCGCCTCCTGCAAAGCGTCCTCCGCGTCGGCGAAGTTGCCGTAGCGCCGGACGACGACACCGAGGACCTGCGGCGCCAGCTCGCGCAGCAGGCCCTCGGTCGCCGTGGTGGCCGTCACACCTCAGGATCGGGCGCGCTCAGCACCTCGCGCACCTCGATGCGCTGACGGATCGGGACGCCGTTCGCGCCGGGCGCGGCCGAGGTCCGCGCGGCGATCTCGAGCGCCCGCTCGATCGACTCGACGTCGACGAGGCGGTACCCGGCGAGGAGCTCCTTCGACTCGGGGAACGGGCCGTCGGTGATCACCGGTGCCGTCGCGCCGTCCGACACGACGAACTTCGCCTGCTCGGGGCCCGCGAGCCCCTGGGCGTCGACGAGTTCGCCTCGGGCGGTGAGCTCGTCGTTCACCTCGTTCTGGAAGGCGATGTGGGCCTGGATGTCGCCTGGGCTCCACTCGGTCATCGGTGGGCAGTCCGACTCGACTCCCCCGTAGTCCTGCAACAGCATGAATCGCATCACGACGTCCTTTCGACCGGCGGCACCGGCGGCGCCGCTCACCCGGGAGGTCGAAGCCGCCGATCGATTCTCGACATGGCGCCGGGTCGCCGCCGATCAGACGGCCCGGCCGGCGAAGTTGAGGAGCTTCGTCTGCGCGTCGGCCCCTGGGGCCGGGTCGATCCGGGCCGCAAAGGCGCCGGGGCGACGGATGGCGTCGTCGAGGGGCAGGAGGAAGTCGGCGGCCTTCGAGACGGCGTCCGGGTCGAGGCGCTCGTCCTGGCCCGTGGACCGGGCGAGGTCCCACGTGTGGACCAGCGTGTCGGCGCAGAGCAGCCGACCCGCCAGCATCTCGAAGGGCTGCTCGCCGAACGGTCCGCCGCTGATCACTTGGGTGGCGCGGTCCGGGTCACGGAGCGCGTCGCGGACCGCCGTTGTGGCCGTGCGCCACTGCGGGGGCAGGTCGTCGTCGGCGCCGACCTCGGTCGGCTCCGACCCGTCGAGGCCGGCGAGCGTCTGATGGTGCACGTTGATGACGTGCACGACGATGTCGCGCGCCCGCCATTCGTCGCACGGCGACGCCGCGTCCCACCCGTCGGCGGGGATCCCGGCGACCCGGGCCCCGAACCCGTCGGCGATGGTCTCGTAGCGGTCGGCGATCTCGGACATGTCGTGACGGTACCGCGGAGGCCCCGACTGATGGGCGTCCGAGCGCAGCCCGCCCCGACGGCGCCGAAACGGACCTGCGGCTGGTGCACGAGCGGCGCTCCAGCAACACGGCGCCGCATGCACGCCGGTGGCTGGGCGTCGGTCCTCGAGCGGCTCGCTCCGCAGTCCTGGCGCGCGTCAGCCAGTTGCGAGCCCCGTCGGGCAGGAGACGCCCGTCCCGCCGATGCCGCAGTAGCCGGACGGGTTCTTCTCGAGGTACTGCTGGTGGTACGGCTCGGCGTAATAGAACTCGCCGGCGGGCTCGACGTCGGTCGTGATCGTCCCGTGACCGGCCCGGGTCAGCGCCGCCTGGTACTGCTCGAGCGACGTCTTCGCGGCGGCCGCCTGCGCGTCGCCGGTCGTGTAGATCGCAGAGCGGTACTGCGTGCCGACGTCGTTGCCCTGGCGCATGCCCTGGGTCGGGTCGTGGTGCTCCCAGAACGTGCGGAGCAGCGTCTCGTAGGGCAGCACCTTCGGGTCGTAGACGACGAGCACCGCCTCGGCGTGCCCGGTCCGCCCCGAGCACACCTCCTCGTACGTCGGGTTGGGGGTGTAGCCGCCGGCGTACCCGACGGCCGTCGTGTAGACGCCCGGCAGGCTCCAGAACGCCTTCTCGGCGCCCCAGAAGCAGCCCTCCGCGAACTCGGCCCGCTCGAGACCCTCGGGGAACGGCGGGGTCAGCGGCGTGTCGAGCACGGCGTGGCGCCCGAGGCCGGGCATCGGCTCCGACCGGCCCGGCAGGGCACGCTCGGGCTCGACCAGCTTCGTCTTGGCTCCGAACATCCTCTTCTCCTGTCCCTGCTGCGGCGGGGTGGCGCCCACGTTACGGCCGTCCGACCGGGTCTTCCCCCCGGCTTCGCGTGCCGTTTACGCGGCCGACACGCGACCGCAACCGGAGCCGGGCACGATCATCGGACCAAGCGCGGCGCCCGTCGGGCCGGTACCGCTTCCCCCCGGCCGGCCCTCGGGCGTCGCCTCGGTTCCCGGCCCGTCGCCGCCTCCTCCCGGGCGACGCGGCCCCCCACCGGCTGCGGTGGCCGCGCCATGATGCCGGTCCGGTGAGCCTCAAGGACCAGGCCGCGATCGTCGGCGTCGGCGCGACCGAGTACTACAAGCGCGGCCGCTCGCTGCCCCAGACCCCCTTCGAGCTGGCCGGCAAGGCGACGCTCGCCGCGCTCGAGGACGCCGGGCTCTCGATCGCCGACGTCGACGGCCTCGCCCTCTACAGCCTCGGCCTGGGCGGCGATACGTCGCTATTCGCGCAGACGCTCGGGATCCCCGAGCTGCGCTTCACCGCCATGCTCACCGGCGGCGGTGGCGGTGCCGCCGGCTCGGTCGGGCTCGCCGCGGCCGCGATCCACGCCGGCATGGCGACCTGCGTCGTCAGCCTCATGACCCTCCAGCAGGCGGCCAGCCGCTTCGGTGCGTCGTACGCGCCGCGGGGACGCCCCGGCGCGCAGTACTCCGCGCCGCCGTCACCCGAGGGGAACTTCATCCAGCCCGCGGGTCTTATGGCGCCTGGCCAGATGTTCGCCGTGATCGCGCAGCGCCACATGCACCAGTACGGGACCCGGCGCGAGCACTTCGCCGAGGTCGTGCTGTCGACGCGCGAGAACGCCCGGCGGCGCCCGACCGCGCTCATGCGGGACCCGCTGACGCTCGAGGACTACTTCGCGGCGCGCCTCATCGCCGAGCCGCTGTGCCTCTACGACTTCTGCCTCGAGTGCGACGGCGCGGTCGCCGTGGTCACCGTCGCCGCGGACCGGGCGAAGGACCTGCGTCACCCGCCGGTCTCGGTCACCGCGTCGGCCCACGGCGGCCACGGGCGGTGGGGCCAGGCGATCACCTGGATGAACATGCCCGACGAGTACTTCGCGTCGTCGGGGCACCGGCCCGTCGCCGCGCGGCTCTACGAGATGGCCGGCCTCGGGCCGTCCGACGTGGACGTCGCGCTGCTCTACGACCACTTCTCGCCGATGGTGATCCTCCAGCTCGAGGACTACGGGTTTTGTCCGATCGGCGAGGGCGGCCCCTTCGTCGCCGACGGCACGATCCGCTGGCCGCACGGTGCGCTGCCCGTGAACACCCACGGCGGGAACCTGTCGGAGGCCTACATCATCGGCATGACGCACGTGAAGGAGGCGGTCGAGCAGCTGCGCGGCGACGCCGTGAACCAGGTGGACGGCGCCCGCGTCGCCCTTGTCACCGGCGGGCCCGCGTCGCTGCCGACCTCGTCGCTGCTGCTGAGCACGCCATGACCGACGGCCCCGACGTCCCGCTCCGTCTGCCCGCGGCCGAGCTCATCCACCTTGGCCCGGACGTGTGGACCGAGCCGTTCTGGGCGGCCGCCGCCGAGCACCGCCTCGTCGTCCCGCGCTGCACGCGCTGCGGCACGTTCCGCTTCCCCCCGAGCGCGTTCTGCTGGCGCTGCCAGGCCCAGACGGTGGACTGGGTCGAGCGGCCTGGCCGGGGCAGCGTCTACAGCTTCACGATCGTGTGGCATCCGGTGCTCCCCGACCTGGCCGACTCGGTGCCGTTCGCGCCCGCCGTGGTCGAGCTGCCCGACACCGACCACGTCCGCGTCGTCGGCGCGCTCACCGATGCCACGACAGCGGCGCCACGCGTCGGCCTCGACGTGGCGCTCGTCTGGCGCGACGTCCGCGACGGCGAGACCGTCCCGACGTGGCGGCCGGCCTGACCCGCGCGGCGACGCCGAAGCCTCGACTACGGTCCGCGGCCGTGACTCCAACCCACGCGACCGGCACCTGATGGCCGCCGCGACGCCGCTGAGCGGCCAGAAGATCCTCGTCACCGGCCCGACGAGCCAGGTCGCCCTGCCCGTCACCCTCGCCCTCGCCCAGGACAACGACGTCTGGGGCGTGGCCCGCTTCACCGACGCCGCAGCCCGGGAGCGCCTCGACGGCGCCGGCGTCACGTGCGTCGCCGCGGATCTCGCCACCACGGACTTCCGAGACCTGCCGAGCGACTTCGACTACGTCCTGAACTTCGCGGTGGCGAAGGGCGGCGACGACGACTGGGACCGCGACGTGGCGGCGAACGCCGAGTCCGTCGGGCTCCTCGTCGGCCACTGCCGCGCCGCGACGGCGGTGCTCCACTGCTCCTCGACCGCGGTGTATCAGCACCAGGGGCCCGACCACGAGCTCCGCGAGACCGACCCGCTCGGTGACAACCACCGGGTCATGTTCCCGACGTACAGCCTCGCCAAGATCGCCGCCGAGGCCGTTGCCCGCACCGCGGCGCGCGAGCACGGCGTGCCCACGACGATCGCCCGCCTCAACGTCCCGTACGGCGACAACGGCGGCTGGCCGGCCTGGCACCTGCTCTTCATGAAGTCGGGCCACCCGATCCAGCTCCACCCCGAGCGGCCGAACCGGTTCAACCCGATCCACGAGGACGACATCGTTGCCACGCTCCCCGCGCTGCTCGCCGCGGCGAGCGTCCCGGCCACGATCGTGAACTGGGGCGGCGAGCCCTCCTCGATCGAGGAGTGGTGCGGGATGCTCGCCGAGCTCACCGGGCTCGAGGCGCGCTTCGACGAGACGCCCCACACGTTGGGGTCGGTCACCATCGACCGCCACAAGCTCCTCGACGTCGCGCCCGCGCCTCGGGTCGCGCTCGCCGACGGGCTGCGACGCATGGTCACCGCCCGATTCCCCGACCTCGTGTCGTAGGCGTGGCGCGCCCGACCGTCATCGACGCCGACGGGCACGTCTTCGAGCCGGACGACCTCTGGGAGCGCTATCTCCCGCCCGCGCTGCACGACCGCCGGCCCCGGCTCGTGCGCGACGACCGCGGGACCACCCGCTACCTGCTCGACGGGCACCTCGTCCCGCCCGGGACCGGCGTCGGCGCCTGGGTGCCCGAGGGGATCCAGGAGGCCTCGGTCAAGCGTGACGGTGCGATGGACCCGCGGCTGCGCCTCGCCGACATGGACACCGAGGGCATCGACGTCGCCGTCCTGTACGGGACGGCGAGCCTCGGGTTCTGGGGGATCAGGGACGACGAGCTCGCCGTCGGCGCGTGCCGCGCCTACAACGACTGGCTCGCCGACTACTGCGCGGCCGACCCGGCCCGCCTGAAGGGCACGCCCACGCTCCCGCTCGCCACGCTCGACGACGCGCTCGCCGAGGCCCGCCGCGCCGTGACCGAGCTCGGGTTCGTGTCGCTCACCGTCCCCTGCTGCATCGGCGACCGCAACCTCGACCATCCGACCCTCGACGCGCTCTGGCGCCTCGCCGCCGAGCTCGACGTCCCCGTCGGCGTGCACGCCGGCGGCCCCCGCTTCGCGCACCGGCGCTTCGTCGACTCGTACGCGACCCTCCACGCGCTCGAGTTCTCCTTCGACATCATGTTCGCCGCCGCGACGCTGGTGTGCGGCGGCGTGCTCGAGCGCTTCCCGACGTTGCGCCTGCTGCTCCTCGAGGCCGGCGCCGGCTGGGGCCCCTACCTGTTCGAGCGCCTCGACGAGCACTACGAGAAGCGGCCCGGCGAGATGCCGGCCATCACCAAGCCACCGAGCGAGTACCTGGCCGACGGCCGCCTCGTCGTGTCCTGCGAGGCGGAGCGCCACCTCGCCCACGCGCTCGCCGGCCTCGGCGACCACACGGTCGTCTTCGCCTCCGACTACCCCCACTGGGACGCGGAGTTCCCCGACTCGGTGCGCGCCATCCGCGATCGCACGGACCTCGACGACGGCCAGAAGGCCGCCGTGCTCGGTGGCAACGCCGCCCGCGTCTACGGATGGGCGGCGTGACCGACGTCGTGCTCGTCGACGTCGACGAGCGCGTCGCCACGATCACCCTCAACCGCCCCGAGGTGCGCAACGCCATCAACGGCGCCCTGCTCCTCGCCCTCGCCCAGGCGGTCGGCGACGCCGAGGCGAGCGACGAGGTCGACGTCGTGGTCCTCACCGGCGCCGACCCGGCGTTCTGCGCCGGTGCCGACCTCCGCGAGGTCGCCGCGGGGCGGCCCGACGTCGACGTGGCGCCCGAGGCCGATGACCCGTACGCCCGCGACGAGATGGGGAAGTTCCGCTTCCGCGGGCCGTTCCCGCCCCGCACGAAGCTGCTCATCGGCGCCATCAACGGCGCGGCGATCACCGGCGGGTTCGAGCTCGCCCTCAACTGCGACCTGCTCGTCGCGTCCGATCGCGCCCGCTTCGCCGACACCCACGCCCGCGTGGGGATCATGCCCGGCTGGGGCCTCACCGTCCTGCTCGTCGAGGCCGTCGGGCTCCGCCGGGCCCGCGAGCTCAGCGTCACCGGCAACTTCCTCGACGCCGAGCAGGCCCACGCCTGGGGGCTCGTCAACCACGTCGTGGCCCACGACGAGCTGCTGCCCGCGGCGCGCGCGATCGCCCTCGCCGCGGTCCACAATGACCAGCGCGCCGTCCGGCGCATGCTGCGCACCTACGACGAGATCGCCGACAGCGTCTACGACTCCGCCTGGGCGATCGAAGACGACGTGAACCGCCGCTGGTGGGCTGACACCTTCGACCCCGCCGTCATCGCGCAACGCCGTGACGCGGTCGCGGCGCGCGGTCGCGAACAAGCCGCGCGGCGTCAGTAGCGCGGCGTCCAGCCGCCGCATCCCGCGTCTGGCCCGAGCTAGCCGCCGCTGCCCTCGGCGAGGGGCGGCGGCGTGTCGCTGGCCGCCGGGACCAGGAACCGGAACCCCATGCCGGTCTCGGTGATGAAGTAGCGCGGCTGGCTCGGCTCCGGTTCGAGCTTCTGGCGGATCTGGGCCATGAACACCCGGACGTAGTTCGTCTCGTCCACATACTGCGGACCCCACACCGCGCGGAGCAGCTGCGGATGCGTGACGAGGCGCCCGGCATTGCGGCTGAGCTCCTCCACGATCCGCCACTGGGTGCGGGTGAGGTGCACGCTCTCACCGGCTGCCGTGGTCACCGTCTTGTTGCCCAGGTCGATCGTGAAGTCCGGTGTGACCACCACCACCTCGTCCTCGGCCGGGTTCGTCGAGCGTCGGAGCGCGGCCCGCAGCCGCGCGACGAGCTCGTCGATCCCGAACGGCTTCGTCACGTAGTCGTCGGCTCCGGCGTCCAGCGCCGCCACCTTGCCGCGTTCGTCCTCGCGAGCGGACAGCACGACGACCGGGACGCTGCTCCAGCCGCGTAGTCCATGCAGGACCTCGATGCCGTCGATGTCGGGCAGACCCAGGTCCAAGATGACCACGTCGGGCTTCACGCGCGCCGCGGTGGTCAACGCGGTGGTGCCGTCGGCCGCGAGGGCCACGTCGTAGCCGCGGGCTTGCAGGTTCACGTCGAGCGTTCGCCGAATCTGGTGCTCGTCGTCGATCACCAACACGGTGGGC
>DATDGU010000135.1:0-2394 GCA_036521915.1 Acidimicrobiia bacterium
CCCAGTTTCGCCCCGGCCCCGTTCCCTCGTGTCAGTCCGTCAGTAGCAGACGAGGGGACGCGAGCCTGTCGGCGACGCCTGAATACTGACCCCTTATCGCCGGTCGAATTCTGACCCTCCTTCTTGCGGGTCCACCACTGATGGTGAGGACCTGTGGACCCTGGCTCGGTGTCGAGCTGGGGAGGAAGGACGTGATTGGGGTGGACGACTGGGCTGAGATCCGTCGGTTGCATCGGGCTGAGGGCTGTTCGATCAAGGAGATCTCGCGGCGTCTCGGTGTGGCGCGCAACACGGTTCGCTCGGCGCTGCGTTCGGAACGGCCGCCGCGTTATGAGCGGAGGGGGCGAGGTTCGATGGTGGACGCGGTCGAGCCTGCGCTTCGGGAGCTGCTGGCGGCGCATCCGCGGATGCCGGCGACGGTGATCGCGGAGCGCATCGGTTGGAGCCATTCGTTGACTGTGCTCAAGGACCGCATTCGCGAGCTGCGTCCGCTCTATGTGCCGCCGGATCCGTGTCAGCGGACCGAGTATCGCCCTGGTGAGCTGGCGCAGTGGGACTTGTGGTTCCCCGACGCGAAGGTGCCCTTGGGGATCGATCAGGCTGGTGGCCCGCCGGTGCTGGTGGGCGTGTCGGGCTATTCACGCTGGCTGGTCGCGCAGATGATCCCGTCGCGTGAGTCCCACGACTTGTTGTGCGGGCATCTGAGCTGTCTGGTCGACCTGGGTGGGGTGCCGCGTCTTGGGGTCTATGACGGCGAAGGCGCGATCGGGCGACGGCGCGAGGGCCGGGTCGTGCTCACCGAGGCGTTTCAGAGCTTCCGAGGCAGCCTGGGGATGGGCGCGTATGTGTGCAAGCCCCGCGACCCTGAAGCCAAGGGTCTAGTCGAGCGGGGTATCCGCTATCTCGAGACGAGCTTCTTGCCGGGGCGCGCGTTCGAGGGTCCAGGTGACTTCAACGCCCAGCTCGCCGGTTGGCTCGAGCGAGCCAACCGGCGGGTCCATCGGACGCTTCGCTGCCGACCTGCGGATCGCATCGTCGAGGACCGAGCCGCGATGTTGGCGTTCCCGCCGGTGCTGCCCGACCCGGCGCTTCGCTTCGAGGTGCGCCTGGGCCGGGACCACTACGTGCGGGTCGGGACCTGTGACTACTCGGTCGACCCACGAGGCATCGGGCGGCGAGTCGAGGTGCGCGTCGACCTCAACGAGGTCACGGTCCGCCTCGGCGCCGACCTGCTGGCAGGCCACGTTCGCTCGTGGGCCAAGCACCGCACGATCACCGACCCGGCTCACGAACGCGGCCGCGACGCGCTGCACCGAAAGGCCGTCGAGGTCTTCGCCGCCGCGCTCGGCGACGACGACGTCGAGATCCGCGATCTCAGCTCCTATGACCGGGCCCTGGGGCTGCGCTGATGGCCACCAAAACCACACCCCGCTCCGATCTCGCCTATCTCTGCCGAGCATTGAAAGCCCCATCGCTTGCAGTGTCCATCGAGCGGCTCGCGCAGCGGGCCCGAGCCGAGTCCTGGACCCACGAGGAGTTCCTCGCCGCCTGCCTCGAGCGTGAAGTTGCCGCCCGAGCCGACCACGGCGGTCAAGCCCGCATCCGTGCCGCCCGCTTCCCGGCACACAAGACCCTCGAGGACTTCGACTTCGAACATCAACGCTCCCTCAAACGCGACGTCGTCTTGCACCTCGGGACGCTGGACTTCGTCGCCGCCCGCGATAACGTCGTGTTCCTCGGCCCGCCAGGCACCGGCAAGACCCATCTCGCCACCGCGCTGGGCATCCGAGCCTGCCAAGCCGGGCACCGCGTCGCGTTCGCCACCGCCGCGGAATGGGTCGCCCGCCTCGCCGATGCCCACACCCAAGGGCGCCTCCACGCCGAGCTCACCCGTCTCGGTCGAACACCGCTGCTGGTGATCGACGAAGTCGGCTACATCCCCTTCGAAGCCGAAGCCGCCAACCTCTTCTTCCAGCTCATCAGCGCCCGCTACGAACGCGCCTCGCTCATCGTCACCTCCAACAAACCCTTCGGACGCTGGGGCGAGACCTTCGGTGACGCCACCGTCGCCGCCGCCATGATCGACCGTCTCGTGCACCACGCCGAAGTCGTCTCACTCAAAGGCGACAGCTACCGACTCAAAGACCGCGACCTCGAAAGGGTGCCCAACGACGACCCAACGTGACCAAGACCCCAAGAGGGGGGTCAATTTTCAGCCGTCGCCCGGGGGTCAAATTTCAGCCGTCGTTGACAGAGCCAACCGACATTTTGAGTGACTCGCGGTTCGATGGACCGCGAGTCATATAACGCTAGAGCTCGCCGAAGGCACCTACATATACCGGCGTTGACCCAGAGTTATCTTCTCAACGCCGGTTCTGCGCCGGCCCGGAGGTC
>DATDGU010000136.1:0-9790 GCA_036521915.1 Acidimicrobiia bacterium
GGCGTCGGTGGCGACGGTGGCGACGAGCCCGACCGGACCGCCGAGGCGATAGGTGGAGAGGTCGGCGACGGGCACGTCGTGGCGCACCGCGCCGGGGCCGAGCCGGGCGACGAGCGCGTCGGCGAGGGTGTCGAGGGTCACGAGCGCTCCCGGGCGAGCCACTCGTCGGGGACGGTGGTGAGGTCGCCCGCGCCGAGGGTGACGAGCACGTCCCCCGGTCGGGCGAGGCCGAGGGCGTGCTCGACGACGTCGGCGCGGCGAGGCAGGTACGTGACGGGGGTCGCCGGGTGGGCGTCGAGGATGGCGCGCAGGACCAGCCGGCCCGTGACGCCGGGCTGGGGGGTCTCCTCGGCGCCGTAGATGTCGGTGAGGACGACCTGGTCGGCGTCGACGAACGCGTCGGCGTAGTCGCGCCACAGCGTCGCCGTGCGGCTGTAGCGGTGGGGCTGGAACACGGCGACGACGCGGCGCCAGCCGCCCTCGCGGGCGGCGCGCAGCACGGCGGCGACCTTGCCGGGGTTGTGGGCGTAGTCGTCGATGAGGGTGACGCCGTCGATGTCGCCGCGGAACTGGAACCGGCGGGCGACGCCGCCGAAGCCGCCGAGGGCGCGGGCCACGGCGTCGAAGTCGACGCCGAGCTCGAGGGCGAGCGCCGCCGCGCCGGCGGCGTTCAGCGCGTTGTGGCGCCCGGGGATGGGGAGCTCGAGGACGCCGAGAGGCTCGTCGGCGCGGTGCAGGCGGAACCGGCTGCCCTCGCGCCCGCCCTCGTAGTCGTCGAGGCGGTAGTCGGGCGACGACCAGCCGAAGGTCCGGACGCCGGGGCGCGCCGCGGCGAGCCGCGCTGCGACCGGGTCGTCGGCGCCGACGACGCGCGGTCCGGTGACGCCATCGAGGAACCGCGCGAACGCGTCGACGAGCGCGTCGAACGTGCCGTAGTGGTCGAGGTGGTCGGCGGCGACGTTGGTGACGATCGCCGCGTCGGGGGCGAGCTCGAGGAACGTGCCGTCGCTCTCGTCCGCCTCGACGACCAGCCACTCGCCGTCGTCGTAGGCGGCGTTGGAGCCAACCTCGTGGAGGTCGCCGCCGATGAGGAAGCTGGGGTGCCATCCCGCGGCGCGCAGGCACAGGGCGAGCATCGAGGAGGTCGTGGTCTTCCCGTGGCTGCCCGCCACCGCGACCGACCGGCGGGTGGCGACGAGGGCGCGCAGGGCGTCGGCGCGGCGCAGCACGGGCACGCCCCGTGCCACCGCGGCGGCCACCTCGGGGTTCGTGGCCGGGATGGCGGTCGAGCACACGACGACGTCGACGACCGCCGGCAGGTGCTCGGCCCGGTGGCCGACGCGCGCGTCCACCCCGAGGAGCCGGAGCCGTGCCAGCGCCGGTGAGTCCTTCAGGTCGGAGCCGCTCACCTGGTGCCCCATGCGCGTGAGCACGGCGGCGATGCCACTCATGCCCGCGCCGCCGATCCCGACGATGTGGAGCGCGCGCGGCCGGCTCAGGTCGAGGTCAGGCACGGGCGAGTTCCTCGACGAGGTCGGCGACCCGCGCCGCGGCGTCGGGCCGGCCGAGCGCGCGGGCGGCGTCGCTCATCGTGTCGAGCCGCGCCCGGTCGGCGAGCAGGGCGTCGAGCTCCGCGGCGACGCGGGGCCCGTCCGCCTCGGCGTCGGGGAGGAGCCGGGCGGCGCCGGCGTCGGCGAGCGACTCGGCGTTGCGGGTCTGGTGGTCGTGGGGTGCTCCCGGCAGCGGGACGAGCAGCGCGGGTAGGCCGGTGACCGTGAGCTCGGCGACGGTCACCGCGCCGGCGCGGCAGAGGGCGACGGTGGCGACCGCGTAGCGGCGCTCGAGGTGCTCCTCGTACTCGACGAGCTCGTAGTCGAGGCGGTCGGCGGGGCGGCGCCGGGCCTCGAGCGCGGCGGCGCAGGCCGCGTAGTCGCGCCGGCCGGTGACGTGCACGACCGAGATGTCGGATCGGTCGCGCCAGGCGTCGTAGAGGCCGAGCGCCGCGTCGTTCACCGTGCGCGCGCCGAGGCTCCCCCCGAACACGAGGACCACGGGATGCGCCGGGTCGGGGTGTCGGACGAGCTCGGCGACGGCGCGCCGCACGGGGTTGCCGGTGAGCACCGCGCCGCGCAGCGCCGTGCCGGGTAGCGAGATCGCCGGGTGCGCGCCGAGCCGCACGGCGAGGCGGTTCACCGCGCCGGGGGCGGCGTTCTGCTCGTGCACCACGGTGGGGATGCGCGCCGCGCGGGCGCCGACGACGCAGGGCAGCGAGGCGTAGCCGCCGACGCCGAGCACGACGCGGGGGCGGGACCGGCGCAGCACACCCCACGCCTCGGGGAACGCGCGGGCCGTCCCGGCGAGCGCGCCGGCGTTGGCGCGCAGCGCATCGGGCGAGAGGCTGCGCCGTAGCCCGCGGCCGGGCAGCACGTCGATCTGGAAGCCGGCGGCGGGCACCGCGGTCGCCTCGAGGCCGCGGCGGGCGCCGACGAAGCGGATCGCGGTCGGGTCGTGGCCGCGCGCCACGAGCGCTTCGGCGACCGCGAGCGCCGGGTAGACGTGGCCGCCCGTGCCACCGCCGGTGACGAGGGCGAAGACGTCGGTGCGCACGCCGTCGGACACGATCGGCGCGCTCATCGGCCTTGGCGGGCGACGTTGGTGAGGATGCCCGTGGCGAGCATCGTGAACACCAGCGCCGACCCGCCGAACGACACGAACGGGAGCGGGACGCCCGACACCGGGAGCAGCCCGACGACGCCGCCGATGTTGACGGCGGCCTGGGCGACGACCCAGACGGTGATCCCGGCGGCGAGCAGGGTCCCGAACCGGTCGGGGGCGCGCCGAGCGGCGCGGACCCCGAGCACGGCGAACGCCGCGAAGAGCCCGAGCACGGCGAGCGCGCCGATGAGGCCGAGCTCCTCGCCGATCACCGCGAAGATGAAGTCGGTGTGCGCGTTGGGGAGGAAAAGCCATTTGGCGCGCCCGGCGCCGAGCCCGACGCCGCTCACGCCGCCGCTGCCGAGCGCGATGAGCGACTGCACGAGCTGGTAGCCACCGTTCGCCGCGGCGGCGCTCGGGTGCAGGAACGTGAGGAGCCGCGCCCGCCGGTAGGAGGCGGACAGGGAGAGCACGAGGAAGGCGGCGAGCCCGAGGCCGCTCACCGTCGCGAGATGGCGGACGCGGGTGCCGGCGACGAGCAGGATCGCCCCGGCGATGACCGCGAGGAGCACGGCGGAATCGAGGTCGGGTTCGAGGAAGATGAGTCCCCCGAGGACGACCACGACGGCGAGCACCGGCCGCAGCGTCGCCCGCCAGTCGTGCATCTCGTGCTCGCGCCGTGTGAGCAGGTCCGCGGCGAAGAGGACGAGCGCGAGCTTGGCGAGCTCGGTGGGCTGGAATCGCCAGGACCCGATGCCGAGCCAGCGGCGCGACCCGGCGACGTAGATCCCGAAGTGCGGGACGAGGACGAGCACGAGCATCGCGGTGGTGGCGAAGAGCAGCGGCTGGGCCCAGACGCGCCACCGTCGGTAGTCGATGCGCAGCGCGACCGAGAAGGCGATGGCGCCGAGCACGGTCCAGATGAGCTGGCGCTCGAAGAAGTACCAGGCCGACCCGTACGTCGTGATCGAGACGACGGACGAGGCCGACAGCACCATCACGATGCCGACGACGTTCAGCACGACGACGACGGCGATGAGCAGCAGGTAGTGGGCGGGCCGGTGCGCCGCGGCGGGCGGTCGACGGTGGGCGCGGGTGGGCGCGGTCGCGGTGGGCATCAGCCGATCGCCCCCCGGATGTTGATGAAGTCGGCGTAGAAGAGCCCGAGCGCCAGGGCGACGCACACGCCGGAGAAGAGCCAGAAGCGGACGATCACGGTGAACTCGGGCCAGCCGATCACCTCGAAGTGGTGATGGATGGGTGCCATCCGCAGGATCCGCCGGTGGAAGCCGCGGAAGGAGATCACCTGGGCCATGACGCTCAGCGTCTCGACGACGTAGAGCCCACCGAGGATCGGGAGCAGCAGCAGCGTCTTCGTGAAGAGCGCGAGGCCGGCGAGCGCGCCGCCGATCGCGAGCGCGCCGGTGTCACCCATGAAGATCCGCGCCGGCGCGGCGTTCCAGTAGAGGAAGCCGCCGCAGGCGCCCATCATCGCCGCGGCGACGACCGCGACGTCGATCGCGCCTGCGCCTTGCACGTGGTACACGGTCGCGTGCCGGAACTCCCAGAACCCGATGATCGTGAACGCGGCGAAGGCGAGCGTCGCCGAGCCGGCGGCGAGGCCGTCCATGCCGTCGGTGAGGTTCACGCCGTTCGCCGAGCCGACGATCGTGATCACGGCAAGGAGGAACCACCCGGTCGAGCCGAGGTCGAGCGGCAGGTCGCGGATGTACGACAGGTGGGTCGACACGTCGACCCAGTTGAGGGCGAGGAGCGCGAAGCCGCTGGCCGCGAGCAGCTCCCCCGCCGTCTTGCCCCGCTTGCGCAGCCCGAGGTTGCGCTGGCGGCGCACCCCCAGGTAGTCGTCGACGTACCCGACCGCGGCGAGCACGGCGACGAGCGCGAGCAGGGTGACGCCCGTCCGCGCGAACTTCAGCTGGTCGGCGCGCACGTGCGCGATGCAGTAGCCGATGATCGCCGCACCGACGAGCGCGACACCGCCCATCGTCGGGGTGCCGGCCTTCGCCGCGTGCGGATGGGTGAACGGCCCGTCGTCGCGGATGAGCTGGCCGATCCCGCGCGACTTCAGGATCCGGATCAGGAACGGCGTGCCCACCACGGTGACGGCGAACGCGACCGACGCGGCGATGAGCAGCGAGATCACGGGGCCGCCTCGGTGAGCGCCGTGGCGACGGCCTCGAGCCCGACGGCCCGGCTGGCCTTGACGAGCACCGCGTCGCCCCGGTGGACCTCGCTGGTGACGTAGGCGCGCGCCCCGTCGGGGTCGGGCGTTTTCACGGCGGTGACACCGGCAGCGCGCGCCGCGTCGGCGGCCGGTCCCGCGCCCGGGCCGACGGCGACGAGCACGTCGACGCCGAGCTCGCCCGCCAGGTCGCCAAGCGCCGCGTGGGCGTCCGGTCCGTAGTCCCCGAGCTCGAGCATCTCGCCGAGTACCGCGACGCGCCGACCAGGCACGGCGACGCGCCCGAGGGCGCGGAGCGCCGCCGCCGCCGACGTCGGGCTGGAGTTGTATGCGTCGTTGATCAGGAGCACGCCCGCGGCCGTGCACTCCATCTGCATGCGGAGCGCGGCGGGCCGCGCCGCGGCGAGTCCCTCGGCCGCGACGGTCAGCTCGACACCGAGCTCGGCCGCCGCGGTGAGCGCCATGGCCGCGTTCATCGTCTGGTGCTCGCCCCGCAGCTGCAGCGCGACGGTCGCGTCGCCCCACGGGGTCTCGACGCGGAACCGCGGCCGGAGCTGGTCGTCGAGGGTCACGTCCCGGACGCGCACGTCGGCGTCGGGCGCGAGCCCGACCCGGCGGACGGGCGCGGCGCTGCGCGCCGCGAGCGTCCCGGCGAAGCGGCAGTCGGCGTTGAGGATGGCGACGCCCGTCGAGGGCAGCGCGGCCACGAGCTCGCCCTTCACCGCGGCGACGCCCTCGGGGCCGCCGAGGTGGCCGGCGTGCGCGAGGCCGACGTGGGTGACGATGCCAATGCCCGGGCGGGCGATGTCGGTCAGCGCGGCGATGTTCCCGGCGAAGCGGGCACCCATCTCGACGATCACGACCTCGGTGTCGGGCGGCGCGCCGAGCAGCGTGAGCGGGACGCCGGCCTCGTTGTTGAACGATGCGGGGCTGGGGTGCACCCGGCGCGACCCGAGGGCGGCGGCGGTGAGGTCCTTCGTCGCCGTCTTCCCGGCCGAGCCGGTCACGGCGATGACCGTGCCGTCGAGGCGTGACCGCGCGTCGCGGCCGAGCGCCGCGAGCGCGTCGAGCCCGTCGGCGACGCGGACGACGGCCCGGTCGGCGGGCGGGGCCGCGACGTCGCGGCTCACCAGGGCGACGGTGGCATCCCGCGCCCACGCGTCCGGGAGGAAGTCGTGGCCGTCGCGGTCAGCGACCAGCGCGACGAAGCACCCGCCGGGCTCGAGGGTGCGCGTGTCGATCGTGTACGACGAGGCGCGCGCGTCGCCGGGTCCGGCCTCGACGCGACCGCCCGTGGCGGCGGCGAGCTCGTCGGCGGTCAGTTCCACTGCCGGCCCCCGAGCTCCTCGTGGACGACGACCCGGTCGTCGAAGCCGATGCTGTGGTCGCCGATGCGCTGCTCGGTCTCGTGGCCCTTGCCGGCGATGAGCACGACGTCGCCGGGCTGCGCGGCGTCGAGCCCGGCGCGGATCGCGGCCCGGCGGTCGAGCTGACGCTGCGTCCGGGCCGGTCCGTCGGCCGTGCCCGCCAGCACGGCGTCGGCGATCGACGCCGGGTCCTCCGAGCGCGGGTTGTCGTTCGTGACGATGACCAGGTCGGCGACGTGTGCCGCGGCGCGACCCATGAGCGGCCGCTTCTCGGCGTCGCGGTCGCCACCGGCGCCGAACACGACGATGACCCGATGGGCGCCGGCGAGCCGGCGGGCCGCGGCCAGGGCGGCGGCCAGCGCGTCGGGCGTGTGGGCGTAGTCCACGAGGACGTCGAAGGGCTGCCCGGATGCCACCCGCTCGAGGCGCCCGGGCACGGCCGCCAGCGCGGCGAGGCCCGCGACGATCGCGTCCGGGCTGAACCCGGCGAGGCGGGCCGTGACCGCGGCGGCGAGCGCGTTCACCACGTTCAGCTCGCCGAGCAGCGGCGTGCGCGCCGTCGTGCGGGTCCCGTCGGGCTCCACGATCGTGAAGCGACCACCCTCGCGGTCGACGACGATGTCCTGGGCGGTGACGTCGGCCGACCGGTGGAGCCCGTAGCTCGTGACCGGCACGTCCGCGGCGCGGCAGCGCCGCACGAGGTCCGGTCCGCGGGGGTCGTCGACGTTCACCGCCGCGGCGGCGGTGAACGTCGGGGCGAAGAGGCGCGCCTTCGCCTCGAAGTAGTCGTCGAGGCTGGCGTGGTAGTCGAGGTGGTCGCGGCTCAGGTTCGTGAAGCACGCGACCGTGAACCAGGTCCCGTCGACGCGGTGCTGCGCCAGCGCGTGCGACGAGACCTCCATGGCGACGGTGCGGACCCCGTCGTCGCGCATGCGGGCGAGCAGCGACTGGAGCTCGGGCGCCTCGGGGGTGGTGTGCTCCAGCGGGAGCGGCTCGGCCCCGATGCGGGCGCCGACGGTGCCGACCACCCCGGCCGGCTCCCCGGCGGCCTGGGCGATCGCGGCCAGCAGATGGGTCGTCGTGGTCTTGCCGTTCGTGCCGGTGACGCCGAGGCAGCGCATGGCCCGCGAGGGGAACCCCTGGAGCCGGGCGGCGGCCGGCCCGAGCGCCTGGCGCACGTCCGGGACGCGCGCCTCGGGGACGGTGAGGCCGAGGCGCCGCTCGACGAGGAGCGCGACGGCGCCCGCCGCGACGGCCTCCGGGGCGTGCTGATGCCCGTCGGTGTTCGCGCCGACGATGCACGCGAAGCACGCGCCGGGATCGACCTCACGACTGTCGTGCGCGAGCGCGCGCACGTCCACCGTCGCGTCGCCGCGCACGTCGAGCACGTCGACGTCGGTGAGGAGTTCTCGGAGCTGCACGCGCGCAGTCCTTCTCGCAGGCACGGGACGGGGTCAGGGTATCTGGCTCGTCGCGGCGCCCGGCTGGGGGGCGGACGCGGGAACCCGCTCGACGGTCAGCGCGTACTGCATGATGCGGGCGAAGACGGGGGCGGCCACGTCACCGCCGAACACGGCGCCCTGGGGCTCGTCGAGGACGACGACGGCGGCGAGCCGGGGGTTGTCCGCGGGCGCGAAGCCGGCGAAGTCGGCGACGTAGTTGTACGGCGGGTGCGTGTAGGGCGGCTTGCGGGCCGTGCCCGTCTTGCCGGCGACGAGGTAGTTGGCGATCTGCGCGTGCGTGCCGGTGCCGCTGTTCACGACGCCGATGAGCATCTGGCGGACCTCGTCCGCCGTGGTGGGTGACACGACGGCGTGGGCCGGGGGGAGGGCGCGGGGGTGGCGCTGCCCGTTCGGGTCGGTCGTCGCCGCGATCAGCTGGGGCGGGTGGGCGAGGCCGCTGTCGGCGATCGTCATGTAGACGTCGAGGAGCTGCATCGCGGTCACGGCGATGCCACTGCCGATCGGCATCGACGCCATGCTCGTCGCGTTGTACTCGTTCTTCGGGAGCAGGATGCCGGCCGCCTCGCCCGGGAACCCGATGCCCGTCGGGCTGCCGAAGCCGAACTCGCGCAGCGCCGCGTCGAAGCGGTCCCGACCGAGCATCTGCGCGATCTCGATGGTGCCGACGTTCGACGACTCGCGGAGGATGTCGGCGACGGTCATCTGCGTCGGGTGGCTGTCGACGTCGGCGTACTGGACGCCGTCGACCGTGATCGCGTCCGGGACCGAGAGTACGGTGGTCGGTCTCACGATGCCGGCCTGGATCGCGGCGGCGATCGTCACCACCTTCGCGGTGGAGCCCGGCTCGAACACATCGGTGAGCGGCCGGTTGCGCTCGCCGGCGCTCGACGGGCCGGCCGGCGTCGCGCCGTTCTGCGCGTCGACGCTCGCCATGGCCAGCACGTCGCCGGTGCGGGTGTCGGCGAGGATCGCCATGCCGCCCTTCGCGTGGTCCTGGACGACCTCGCTGGTGAGCGCCTGCTCGACGGCGTACTGCATCGACTCGTCGATGGTGAGCTGCACGTCGGCGCCCTCGCGCGCCGGCGTCTCCTCGTGGGTCCCGTTGGGCAGTGCCTGCCCGCGCGGGTCCTCCTCGACGACGAGGCGGCCCGACCGGCCGGCGAGCGTCGACTCCTCGCTCGCCTCGATGCCGGCGAGGCCGGTGTTGTCGGTGCCGACGAAGCCGAGTAGCGGCGCGGCGAGCGGGTTGGCCGGGTCGTAGCGCTTCGGCTCGGGCTCGTAGCCGATGCCCGGTAGGTCGAGCTTGCGCACGGCCGCGGCCACGGTGGCGTCGACCTGGCGGGCGACGTAGACGAAGCCCTCGTTCTTGTCGGCGAGCCGGGCGCGGAGCGTCGCCTCGTCGACGCCGACGATCGGCGCCAGCTTCGCCGCGTCGCCGGCCGGGTCGGTGATGACGCGCGGGTCGGCGTCGATCGTCGTCGCGTCGACCGACACGGCGAGCTCGTTGCCGTTGCGGTCGAGGATGCTGCCGCGCTGCGGGGGCACGATCACCGTGCGCGAGGCCTGCGCGTGGCCGAGCTGCGAGTAGCGGCCGGCCTCCCCCACCTGCACGTCGACGAGCCGCGCGCCGAGGAGCGCGAACATCACCGCGAGGATCACGACGAGCACGCGCAGGCGCTGCGACGAGACCGCGACGTTGATGCGGCGAGGGCCGTAGGGCGACCGGTCGTGCGACGCGGGCCGCGGCGCGCGGTGCGCGCGCGGTGCGACCGCCGGCCGGGCCGGGGGTCGCCCGAGGCGGCGGAGGCGTGTGGGGGCGGGTTGGGCGCGGGCCGACACCGACCGGGGTGCCGTCACGGCACCTTCGTGCCGACCGTGGAGGTGCCCCCGGTCGAGGTGCCGGCGGCGGGAACCGGCACCGCGACCGGCGGCTGGCTCGGAGCCACGAGCCCGAGCTGGTTGGCCCGAGCGATGATCTGGGAAGGCGACGCCGCCTCGGCGCGGGTGAGCAGCGCCTGCTGGTAGGCGAGTTGGGCGGCGTCGACGCGGCCGTTCAGCTGGTCGAGGCTGAGCTGGGACTGGGCGAGCCAGACGTTCACGAC
>DATDGU010000137.1:0-7781 GCA_036521915.1 Acidimicrobiia bacterium
GCTGGCGTGTGAAATAATATAGTAAGCGTCGTATCGACTGGATTCCCACGGCATGTCCGAACGCTACCACAGCAAGGTCTTGATTATCGGCGCCGGGCCGGCCGGCTACACCGCGGCCATCTATGCCGCTCGCGCCAATCTCGATCCGCTTCTCGTCACCGGGTTGCAGCCGGGCAGCCATCTGCCAACCCGACACGCGAGGGCGTGCTAGTGCGGGAGGGGCCCGCCGGCGAGCACGACGACCATCCCGACGACGCCGGCGGCGAGCAGCGTCGTGACGACGCCCCGGCGCGCGACGAGCAGGGCTACCGCCGCGCCGGCGAGGACGGCCACCTGCCATGCCTCGCTGAGTGCGAGCGCGAGCGGCACGGCCGAGCCGATGATCGCCCCGATCGCGCACGGGCCGGCGCCGGCGAGGAACGACCGGGCGCGCGCGTCGCCCCGCACCCAGGCGAGACGAGAGCCCCCCGCCAGGATGAAGAGGAAGGACGGCGCGAAGGCCACTGCCGTGGCGAGCAGGCCGCCGCCGACGCCGGCGGCCGCGTAGCCGACGACCGCGACGGTCAGCACGACCGGTCCCGGCGTGACCTGGCCGAGCGCGACCGCGTTCAGGAACTGGGCGCTCGTCATCCAGTGGTAGTGGTGGACGGCGTCGGCCTGCATGAGCGGCACGATCACGAACCCGCCACCGAAGGACAGCGCGCCGACCTTGAACGCGACCCACACGAGGGACGCGAGGCCGCCGGTCGCCGCGAGCGCCGCGACGAGGAGGGGCAGCGGGGCGAACGACGACGTCGAGCCGCGGCGCGCGCCCGCGCAGAGCACCTCGAGCGCGCCGCAGCCGAGGAGCACGAGGACCAGCCACGGGCCGAGCGTCGCGGCCGCGACGCCGCCGGCGACGAGGTAGGCGAGCCAGCGGACCCGGCTGGCGGCGCGGGCCCGCCGCCAGCTCGCCGGGACGAGGGAGGCGCCGACCCGTGCCGCCACGGCGGCGACGGCCGCCCCCGCGCCTGCGCCGAGGCCGACGACCCAGCGCGGTGGGGACCCGGCGAGGAAGAGGGCGGCGAGGCCCAGGATGAGGGCGAGCCCGGGGAGGATGAACGCCGCGCCGCCGACGAGGGCCCCGGCGCGGCGGCGGAGCCGCCAGGCGCAGTAGATGGCCAGCTGGGTGGACGCCGGGCCTGGCAGGAGGTTGCACGCGGCGACGGCGTCCTCGAACTCCTCGGGACTCAGCCAACCGCGCTCGTCCACGCAGAGCCGGCGAAGCAGCGCGATATGGGCCGGGGGGCCACCGAAGCCGGTCACGCCGATGCGGCCCCACTCGGCGGCGACGACCCGCAGCGACGGGGCTGGAGTCGGGCCCTCGCCGCTACCGCGGGCCAACGCTGCCCCGTCCTCGACGCGCGCGGACTTCGATGTCGAGATCATGGACGATCCGCGCGCGGCGTTTCGGCCATTCGCGCCGACGCGGCATCATGGGGGTTTCGAGCGACGGGGCGGGGCCGATCGCCGAGACGGCCCGGACACCCCGCCGACCGAGGAGGTGGCGGTGAGCGACCTGGACCAGCGCGGGATCAACATCATCCGCGGGTTGGCGATGGATGCCGTCCAGCGCGCCAACTCCGGTCACCCCGGCACCCCCATGGCGCTCGCGCCGCTCGCGCACGTCCTCTTCACCCGCGTGATGCGCTACGACGCCGCCGACCCGGATTGGTTTGACCGGGACCGCTTCGTGCTGTCGAACGGGCACGCGTCGATGCTCCTCTACTCGATGCTCTACCTGACCGGGGTCGGGCTCGACCTCGATGACCTGCGCGCCTTCCGCCAGTGGGGATCCCGCACGCCCGGCCACCCCGAGTACCGCCACGCCCCCGGCGTCGATGTGACGACCGGGCCGCTCGGGCAGGGCTTCGCCAACAGTGTCGGGATCGCGCTCGCCGAGGCGAACCTGCGGGAGCGCTACGGCCCCGAGGTGTGTGACCACCACACGTTCGTGATCGCGGGCGACGGCTGCTTCGAGGAGGGCGTGAGCCACGAGGCGGCGTCGCTCGCCGGGCATCTCGGTCTCGGGCGGCTTCTCTGCGTCTACGACGACAACCACATCACGATCGACGGCCCCACCGAGCTGGCCTACAGCGACGACGTCGGCAAGCGCTTCGAGGCTTACGGCTGGCAGGTCGTGCACCTCGGCGAGGTCGCGAACGACCTCGACGCGATCGAGGACGGCCTCCGCGAGGGGATGCAGGACCCGGAGCGGCCCACCGTCGTGATCCTGCGCAGCCACATCGGCTGGCCGTCCCCCAAGTACACGGACACGGCGTTCGCGCACGGCAACGCGCTCGGTGAGGACGAGGTCCGCGCCGTGAAGGTGATCCTGGACCTCCCACCGGACGAGACGTTCTTTGTCCCCGACGACGTGCTCGCCCACTACCGGGAGGCGGGCCGACGCGGTCAGGCCGAGCACCGGGCGTGGGACGAGCGCCACGCCCGGCTGCGGACGGCCGAGCCCCAGATGGCCGACGAGTTCGACGCGTGCCTGGCCCAGCGGGGCCTGCCCGGCTGGGAGGCGAAGCTGCCGACCTTCCAGGCGGGTGAGTCGATCGCGACGCGCGCCGCGAGCAAGAAGGTGCTCGACGCCATCCTCGACGTGGTGCCCGGCATCGTGACGGGCGGGGCCGACCTGTCCGGCAACACCGGCACCGAGCTGGCCAACACGCCGGTGATCGCCACCCACCAGTTCAAGGGCCGCCAGGCGCGCTTCGGGATCCGAGAGTTCGGGATGGGCGGCGTGCTGAACGGCATGGCCGTCTCCGCGCTGCTCCCCGCGGGCGGGACGTTCTTCGTGTTCTCCGACTACATGCGTGGCGCGGCGCGCCTCGCGGCGCTGTCGAACTACAAGACCGCGTTTGTCTGGACGCACGACTCGGTCGGGCTCGGCGAGGACGGCCCGACGCACCAGCCGATCGAGCAGCTCGCCTCGTTCCGTGCGATGCCGAACATGCGGGTCATCCGTCCGGCCGACGCGAACGAGGTGGTGCAGGCCTGGCGGATCCACTTGGACAGCGACGGCGGCCCGACGGCGCTGATCCTGACCCGTCAGAAGATTCCCGTCCTCGACGGCACGGCCGAGCGGGCGCCCGACGGCGTCGCGTGCGGCGCCTACACGCTCGTCGACGAGGGCGCGGCGCCCCCCGACCTCGTCCTCGTCGGCACGGGGTCCGAGGTCGCGGTGTGCCTCGTTGCCCGCGACGACCTCGTGAAGGCGGGACGCTCGGTGCGCGTCGTGTCGATGCCGTCCTGGGAGCTCTTCGAAGACCAGCCGGCGAGCTACCGGGCGCAGATCCTCCCGCCGGACGTGCCGAAGCTCGCCGTCGAGGCGGCGGTGTCGTTCGGCTGGGACCGCTGGGTGGACGACGTGGTGGCCATCGACCGGTTCGGCGCGTCGGCGCCGGGCCCGGTGGCGCTGGACAAGCTCGGGATCAACCCCGGGCACGTGGTCGAGCGGGCCGAGGCCTTGCTCGCGAGCCCGGGAGGCAAGGGATGACGAGTGCGATCGCGCGGCTCCACGAGTTCGGCCAGAGCCCCTGGTTGGACAACCTCACCCGCCCGCTCATCACCGAGGGCGGCCTGCAGCGCCTCCTGGACGAGGACGGCATCCGGGGTGTCACCTCGAACCCGACCATCTTCGAGAAGGCGATGGGCACGGGGCACGCGTACGACGCCGAGCTGGTGCAATGCGCGAAGGACGGCCTGACGATCGAGGAGTCGTACTGGCGCCTCGTCGCCGACGACGTCGGGCACGCGGCCGACATCCTCAAGCCCGTGTACGACCAGACGGGCGGCGCCGACGGGTTCGTGTCGATCGAAGTGTCGCCCGACCTCGCCCATGACACGAAGGGGACGCTGGCCCAGGCCGCGGAGCTCTTCAAGACGGTGGGCCGCAAGAACATCTTCATCAAGATCCCGGCGACCGAGGAGGGGATCCCCGCGATCGAGGCGAACCTGGCCGCGGGCATCAACACGAACATCACGCTGATCTTCGCCCTGGACCGGTACCGCCAGGTGATGGAGGCCTTCCTCTCGGGGATGGAGCGCTTCGTCGCGGGTGGCGGCGACGCGTCGACGCTCGCGTCGGTGGCGTCGTTCTTCGTGAGCCGCGTCGACACCGAGACGGACCGGCGCCTCCCCGAGGGGCACGCCCTCCGCGGGAAGGCCGGCGTGGCGAACGCCAAGCTCGCCTACGAGCTCTTCCAGCAGCGCTTCGCCGAGGACCGGTGGCGACCGCTCGCCGCGAAGGGCGCCCGCGTGCAGCGGCCGCTGTGGGCGTCGACGTCGACGAAGAACCCGGCCTACTCCCCCACCCTCTACGTCGACGACCTCATCGGGCGCGACACGGTGAACACGCTGGCGCAGGCGTCGATCGACGCGCTCCACAAGGGCGACGGGAAGCTGCGGGCCGACACGGTCACCGAAGACGTCGACGGCGCCAGGACGGCCATCGCCGGCCTCGCCGACGCGGGCGTCGATTTCACCGACGTGACGGACACGCTCGAGCGCGAGGGCGTCGCGTCGTTCTCGACCAGCATCCACGACTGCTTCAAGACCCTCGAGAAGAAGCGCGCCGAGCTCACCTGACCGCGGCACGGTCGCGCGGGCCGAGCACGAACTGCAGCTCGGTCACCCACGTGTCGGGCGGGCCGTCACACTCGAGGTAGATCTCGCGGCCGTAGCCCTCGATGCGCTCACCCGTCTCCTCGGTCCAGCGCAGGAGCGCCTCGTAGCCGGCGACGCAGTCGTCCATCGAGCCGCGGTGCACGGTCGTCGCCGCACGCGTGGCCGCGGGCAGCGTGCGCTCTTCCACGTCGGCGGGCACGTCCCCGGCGTCGATCGGCAGCCCGGCGATGACGCCGATCGGGAGAGCGTCGTCCTGGCTGTCCTCGTACCAGGCGACGCTCGGGCCGGCGACGGCGATGCCATACGCGGCGACCAGTGCCGTCAGCTCGCCGTAGAGCGGGGGGAGGATCTCGCTCAGGGTGTGGTCGAACGCGCGGGCGCGTGCCGTGCGGACAGCGCAACGTTGCGCGGACAGGGGCTTCACGATGACGTCGTAGTCGGGCATGGTGTCCTCCTCCTCGATGCGGCGCAGCCGCGATTCGACCCGCGCCAGCCGCGCCGCTTCCTCGTCGATGTGGTGCTGCGCCTCGAGGCGGCGGACGCGCAGCATCCCGCGCAGCTCGTCGGCTGAGACCTGCTCGGCGAGCACCGGGCCGATGTCGCCGAGCGCGAACCCGAGGTCGCGGAGGGCGAGGATCCGGTTCAGCCGGGCGAGCTGCTCGGCCTCGTACCAGCGATACCCCGTGTCCGGGTCAACGTGCGCCGGGGCGAGGAGGCCGAGCTCGTCGTAGTGGTGCAGGGTGCGCACCGAGATGCCGCCGAGGCGGGCGAAGGCGCCGATCCCGAACACGTCACCACTTCTAGCGCCTCACGCCGCGTCAGGGTCAAGGCCCGGGGGGTGACGGGCGGCGAGGCGGCGCACGGCGCGCAGATGGGCGACGAAGTCCTCGGGACGGGCGTGGGCGTTGGCGCCGCTCGTGTTGGGCATGACGTAGGCCGGCACCCCGGCGAAGGGCTGGGGCTGGCGCCCCGCGCTGGCCGTCCGCGACACGGCGGCGCGCCAGCCGGTCAGCCCGACGAAGCACACGACGCGGGGGCGCAGCCACGCGACGAGCCGCTCGACGCGGGCGACCCCGTCGCGGTACTCGTCGGGCCGCAGCGCCGCTGCGCTCGTCGTGGCCCGCTTCACGAGGTCCGTCATGCCGACGCCGTCGGCGAGGAGCGCGCGGCGGGGGTCCCGGTCGCGGCGCACGAGCCCAGCGGCCCGCGCCGCGGGCCAGAAGCGGTTGCCGGGGCGGGCGAAGCCGACCCCGACGTCGGCGGCGTACTCGCTCGGGTTCAGCCCGACGAGGAGCACGGCGAGGTCCGGGCCGACGCGGTCGGCGAGGGTCCGCGCCCGGGTGACGCGGACCTGGAGCCACTCGCCACCGGCCGGCTCCTCGACGACCTCGTCGACCGTGAAGCCGGCGCCGACGAGCACGTCGGTGAGCGCGTCGGCCCGCCAGCCGACGAAGAACCGGCCCGGGAAGTCATCGCGGGGGAGCAGCCCCTCCTCGTCGCCGTGTCGCATCGTGAGGTGCACCGGGGCGCCGACGGCCAGCGCGTCGTGGAGCTCGGCCAGCGCCCACGGCAGCCACGCGCGTGCGACGTGGAGGTAGCTAGCGCGCGCCCACCCGCCGCCGATCGCGCCCCGCCGAAACGGCAGCGCCATGAGGTCGGCCTGCACCGGCCACGCGTCGGGGCTGGCGTCGCGCGCGAGGTCCACCATCGCGAACGCCGCATCGAGCGCGACGACCGGTCGGCCGAGATGCGGGAGGTGCAGGCCGGGGCCGCAGCCGAGGTCGACGCGCACACTGCCCGGTGGCACCGCGTCGGCGAGCGCTCGCGCGCGTTCGACGAAGCGCGCCGGTCGGCGGTCGCGCCACTCCGACGCACGTGCCTCGTACACCACCACGGTGTCCCGGTCCACGGGCCGTATCATCGCCGACGTGACCAGCGACGCCGGACAAGACGTCGCGAGCTCCATCGTCGTGTTCGGGGCGACCGGCGACCTCGCGCACCGCAAGCTCTACCCGGCGCTGGCGTCGCTCGCGCGTGCCCGACAGCTACCGCCTCACCTGTCGGTCCTGGGTGTCTCCCGCACCCCCATGGACGACGCCGAGTTCGAGCGTGCCGCGTACGCGTCCGTCGAGAAGGCCGAGGGCGGGACGGCGGGCGGCGGGGTGCAGGCCCTCCAGGACGCCGGCGTGCGCTTCGGCTACCTGCGGGGCAGCGCCGACCTGGCCGACACCTTCTCGCAGCTGCGCGACCGCCTGGCGCGCGCCGCGGGCGGGGCCATCGGGAACTGTGTGTTCTATCTCTCCGTCGCGCCGCAGCTCTTCGGGCCGATCGCCGCCGGCCTCGCCGACGTGGGGCTGTGCGACGAGACGGACGGCTACCGGCGCTTCGTCGTCGAGAAGCCCTTCGGCCATGACCTCGAGAGCGCCGACGCGCTCGACGCCGAGCTGCACCAGTTCTTCGCCGAGGACCAGATCTTCCGCATCGACCACTACCTCGCGAAGGAGACGGTGCAGAACATCCTGGCGCTGCGCTTCACGAACACGATCTTCGAGCCGCTATGGAACCGGCGCTACGTCGACCACGTCGAGATCACCGTCGCCGAATCGCTCGGGGTCGAGCACCGCGGCGCCTTCTACGAGCAGGCCGGCGCCCTGCGCGACATCGTCCAGAACCACGTCATGCAGGTCCTCGCCCTCACGGCGATGGAGGCGCCCGCGTCCTTCGACGGCAACGCCATCCGGGACGAGAAGGTGAAGCTGCTGCGCTCGGTGCGGATCTTCGAGCCCGACCAGCTGCAGCGGCACGTCGTCCGCGCCCAGTACCTCGACGGCGAGATCGACGGGGTGCCCGTCGTCGGGTACCGGGAGGAGGAGGGCGTCGACCCCCACAGCAGCGTCGAGACGTACCTCTCGTTGCGCCTCGACATCGACAACTGGCGCTGGGCCGGGGTCCCGTTCTTCGTGCGCACCGGGAAGCGCCTCAGGCGGCGGGTCACGGAGGTCACGCTCTGCTACAAGCCGGTGCCGTTCCTGCCGCTGCCGGCGACCGCGAAGGACTCGATCGAGCCGAACGCGCTCATCCTGCGGATCCAGCCCGACGCGGGGATC
>DATDGU010000138.1:0-2928 GCA_036521915.1 Acidimicrobiia bacterium
CCGCGTCGACAACCTCCCCGGTCATCACACCTAGACCGGCGTGACGGGCGTGACGAGCTCGTCCCAGTGCTCGAGGAGCAGGCCCACGACGGGACGGGCCGGCGACCCCGCGGCCAGTCCGCGGGCGACGTCCGCGGCGGCGCGCGCGACGCGGGTGACCTCGGCGTCGGGGAGCGGGATGCCGGCGCGGCCTGCCGCTTCCTGCACGGCCTTCGCGGCGTCGGTCGCCGCTCGCGCGGCGCGGCGGCTGCCCCGCGTGCGGCGCAGCAGCTTGTCGATCGCGATCGTGGCGCGCCACCAGTCGACCTCGTCGCAGATCTGCTCCGCATCCAACGAGGCCGCGACGCGGTGCAGATCGTCGGCGCTCATCGCGCGCAGGGCCGCGTTGAAGGGCTCGGGTCGCGTCGGCGGGCGCGTGGCGTCCATCGACGCATTGTCCGCTTGCGCCGCCCGAAAGTGGTGGATTTCGCCCTCAGGCGAGGCTGCGCGCGAGGCCGTCGAGGATGTCGTCCTCCGAGACGAGCAGCTCGTCGAGCTCGAGGCCGCGCAGCACGGACACGAGCACAACCGCGCCGCCGACGATGGTGTCGACCCGCGCCGGCTCGAGGCCGGGGTTGTGCCGTCGCTGCGCCGCAGGCTCGAGCGCGAGGGTGCGGAACACGTCCTCGGCGGCGTCGCGCGTGAGCCGGAAGTGGTGGATGGCCTCCCGCGAGTAGGGCACGCCCTGCTCGACGGCCGCCACGGTCGTGATCGTGCCCGCGAGCCCGATGGCCGTCTTGACGTCGTCGAGCCCAGGGAGCGTGCGCGCGACCTCGCTCACCTCGTCGCGGACGATCGACACGGCCTGGGAGAGCTCCTCGGCGGTCGGCGGGTCGGAGTGCAGGTACGCCTCGGTGATCCGGACGCACCCGACGTCGACCGAGACCGACGCCTCGGGGGTCCTGGTCCCGACCGTGAACTCGGTCGACCCGCCGCCGATGTCCACGACGAGGAACGGCGGCGGCTCGTCGGTCAGGCCGGCGGTCGCGCCGCGGAACGAGAGGTGTCCCTCCTCGTCGCCGGTGAGCAGCTCCGGCCGGGTGGTGAGCGCGTCCGTCGCCGCGGCGAAGAAGCCGTCGCGGTTCGTGGCGTCGCGTGCCGCGCTCGTCGCCGTCGCTCGCACCGCGGTGACGTCCTGGGCCGCGATGGCGTCGTGGTACTCGCGGAGGACGGCCACGGTGCGCTCGATCGCCGCGGGGGCGAGCCGGTGCGTGGCGTCGACCCCCTCGCCGAGACGCGTGATCTGCATCCGCCGGTCGAGGCTGGTGAGCCGGCCATCGGGCCCTCCGGCGATGTCGGCCACCAGGAGCCGGACCGAATTGGTCCCGATGTCGACGGCGGCGACGCGGGTCACGCGAGCTGGTCGGCGACCCACGCGCCGACGGGGTCGTCGCCGCCGGCGAGGTGCCACGCGTAGTGCGCGTGCAGGCACTTCACGCCGGCGCGGGTGCCGCCCACCCCGCCGTGCGGCCGCGGGCCCTCCCAGTCGTCGGGCAGCGCCGCGTCCCGCTCCGCGGCGTACGCCGCGTGGGCGCGAGCGAGGGCCGTCGGGTCGACGGCGGCCCCGGCGGTGCGGACGCCCCCGGCGGCCTCCAGGCGCGCCACCCGCCGGTTGAGGCCCGGATCGCAGAGCCAGTAGCGCGTCGGCATCGGCACGCCGTCCGCCGTGAGCGGCGCGTTGCGCAGCACGACCGGCGCGCCGTCGTCGTCGCGCACCACGACCTCGAAGGCGGCGTCGGGCTCGCGCCCCAGCCTGGCGCGCACCGCGTCGGCGTCGGCGGCGACCATCGGCGTCAGTCTAGGAAGGGCGGTCGCGGCCCGACCGGGCGACGCGTGCCGCTACGGGACGGTCGGCGGCGTGGTCGTCGGCGTGGCCGCCGGGACCAGGACGTAGGGCGTCTCGCCTGGGCGGACCAGCCCGTACTGCTGTCGGGCGATCTGCTCGACGGCGGCGCTGCCTTGCAGCTGCTTCGCCTGGCGCTGCAGCGACGCGGTGGCGTGCTGCAGCTGGTCGAGGTGACGCTGGGCCGCGCTGATCTGGCCGCGCTGGGACAGCAGGGTGCGCACGGGGTAGCCGAAGGCGAAGAGCAGTCCCAGCACGGCGACGACGGCGAGCGTCGCGCCCAGCAGGGCCCGGCGGCGACGCACCCGCGCGCTCGGGCGACCGGCCCGCGGCTCGGCGGTCGACCGGTGCCGCGTGCGGCGGCGGGACGGGGGCGTGGCCGGGCGTCGGCGCCGCTCAGCCACGTTGCTCAGGCCCCCGGCCCGTCCCGGCGAGCGCCGCGCCCCCGAGGTAGGCGGCGACGCCACCGAGCTCGTCCTCGATGCGCAGCAGCTGGTTGTACTTGGCGACGCGGTCGGTGCGCCCCGGCGCGCCGGCCTTGATCATCCCGCAGTTCGTCGCGACGGCCAGGTCGGCGATCGTGGTGTCCTCGGTCTCGCCGCTGCGGTGCGACATGACGCTCGAGTAGCCGTGGCGCGAGGCGAGCAGCATCGTGTCGAGCGTCTCCGAGAGCGTCCCGATCTGGTTCACCTTGATGAGGATCGAGTTCGCGACGCCGCGGTCGATGCCGGCACGGAGGCGCTCGGGGTTGGTGACGAACACGTCGTCGCCGACGAGCTGACGCGCCCCGAGCCGAGCCGTGAGCGCGGCCCAGCCGTCCCAGTCGTCCTCGGCCATCCCGTCCTCGATCGACACGAGCGGGAACCGCTCGCAGAGGCCGCGCAGGTACTCGACCCAGTCGTCCGCCGGGAAGGTCCGGCCCTCGCCGGCGAGCTGGTAGGCGCCGTCGCGGTACAGCTCGGTGGCGGCGACGTCGACGGCGAGCGCGACGTCGAGGCCCGGCTCCAGGCCCACGGCGGTGATCGCCTCGACGAGCAGCTCGAAGG
>DATDGU010000139.1:0-5915 GCA_036521915.1 Acidimicrobiia bacterium
ACTGGCGTGCCGCGGACTTCGCGAGCGCGCGGGTGCCCTCCACGGCGCTCGTGTAGGGCACGAGGCGCGCCACACCCGACAGCCCCACGGTGGGCGTCACGAACACGATCCGGCCACCGCGCGCGTGGAGCTGGGTCCAGGCGGCCTGCGCGCACGCCAGTGCGCCGCGCAGCGCCGATTCGCACCGCGTGTCCCACGCGGACGCGTCCGTGTCGAGGATCGCCGCGGGCGTGAGCGCCGCCGGGTCCGTCAGCGCGTGCACGACGACGTCCAGCGGGCCGAGCTCGTTGACCGCCGCCGCGAAGGCCGCCGCGGCGGCGGCCCGGGTGTCGACCGCGGCGTGCACGCCGACCGCCCGTCGCCCGTCGGCCTCCAGTGCCTCGGCGACCGCCGGCTCCTGCCCCGTCGGGCCGACGACCCCGACGGCGGCGCCCGCGTCCGCCAGGCCCCACGCGAGCTCGCGGCCGAGCCCGGTGCCGCCCCCGACGACCAGCGCCACACAGCCCGTCAGCAGGCTGGCCGCGCTCCCCGTGTCCGTCGTCGTGGCCTCCCTCCGGCCGGTGCGGGATGCTACGCGGACGATCTCGCCCGATCGGAGGGGCAGCGTGCTCGACGAGTGGCTAGGGCTCGACCAACGAGTTGTTGTCGTCGCGGGCGCGGGCGGCGGGGGAATCGGCACCGCGGTCTGCCGGCTCGTCGGCGCCGCCGGCGCGCAGATCGTCGCGGTGGACCGCGACCCGGCACGGCTCGCGGTCACCGAGGCCGCGCTCGACGAGATCGGCGCGGCGTACGTGCCCGTCGTCGCCGACGTGCGCGACGCGGCCCAGGTCGAGGACGCGGTGCGCGCCGCGCCCAGCCCGCTCCACGGGCTGGTCCACGTCGCGGGCGGGCTCGCCCCCGAGGAATGGTCGCCGGTCCTCGCCACCGACCCCGCCACGTTCGCGGGGATCGTGCAGCTCAACCTCCAGTCGGCGTTCCTCACGTCGCGCGCCGTCGCGAGCCGCCTCGTCGCCGAGGGCTCGCCCGGCAGCATCGTGCACATCGCGTCCATCGCCGGGCTCTCCGCGCTGCCGTTCGGCGCCGGCTACGCCGCGGCGAAGGCCGGGCTCGGCGGCCTCGCGCGCACCACCGCGATCGAATGGGGACCTCACGGCATCCGGGTGAACGCCGTCGCGCCAGGGACCGTCCGCACGCCGCGCAACCGGATCGACGGCGAGGACGAGGACAGCACCGCGACGCGCGCGGCGATCCCGCTCGGCCGCCGCGGCGAGCCCGACGACATCGCGGGGGCGGTCCTGTTCCTCCTCTCCGACCTCGCGCGGTTCGTGTCGGGCCAGGTGCTCCCCGTCGACGGCGGATCGTCGGTCCGCCCGTCCTACCTCGACGACGACAACCTGCCGGTGTTCGTCCGCGACCCGGGACTGCGCGCCCGCCTCGGCCGCGCGGGCGAGCAGTAGCCCTACGCTCAGGCCGTGGCGGACGACGCGCTCGGCGGCCAGGCGGACGAGCGCGCCATGCTCACCGGCTTCCTCGACTGGTACCGAGCGGTCGTCGAGCGCAAGGTCGAGGGGCTCTCCGTTGACGAGGCCAGCCGGCGCATGACGAGCAGCGGGCTCACCCCGCTCGGCGTCGTGAAGCACCTCACCTGGGTCGAGCGCCACTGGTTCCGACGGCGCTTCACCGGCGAGGACCTCGACCTCTACAGCGGGCCCGACAACGCGCCGACCTTCGAGCTCCTCGCCTCGGACTCGGTCGACACCGTCGTCACCGACTACCGCGCCGCGACGGACGAGTCCCGGGCCGTCACCGCCTCGGCCGCGCTCGATGACGTGGCGGCCGGGACCCACCCACTCTTCGGCGCGGTGACGCTGCGATGGATCCTCGTGCACCTCCTCGAGGAGACGGCGCGTCACGCCGGGCACCTCGACGTGATGCGCGAGGCGATCGACGGCCGAACCGGTGACTGAGCCCGCGCACCTCTTCCACGTCAACGTGAACTGCACCGACCTCGACCGCGCGCTGGCCTTCTACCGGGACACGGCAGGACTGCGGCCCTTGACCCGCACGACGCCCGCCGCGCCCCAACCGGGGGACGCCTTCGGCCTCGAGGAGGTGCAGTGGGACGCCTGGATCCTGACGGGCGCCGGCGGCCTCGAGGGCGTGGCGCTCGACCTGCTCGAGTGGCAGCTCCCGCGACCCCGGCGCGTCGACGCGCCGGCCGGGTTCCAACGGCTGCGCCTCGGCGCCGGCGACACGGCGTCCGGGCCGACCGCCGACCCGGACGGCACCGAGGTGGAGCTCGTCGCAGGGGCCGCGCCCGGCCTCCTCGGCCTCGTCGTGGGGTGCGCCGACCGGTCGGCGTCGACGCGCTTCTACGCCGACGTCGTCGGGCTCGTGCCGGTCGACGCGTCGCGGTTCTGCGACGACCGGGGGCCCGAGGCCTTCACCGTCGAGCTCGTGGCGGCCCCCCGGCCGACGCCGCCGAGAGCCGCCAACGACGTCGGGATCTACCGGCTCGCCCTCATCACCGAGGACCTCGACCGCGACGACGACGCCCTGCGTCGCGCCGGTGTGCAGCCGTACTCGCCGCCGGCGACGCTCGACATGGGCCCGGGGCTGCCGACCCTGCGGGCGCTCTTCTTCCCCGACCCCGACGGCTCGACGCTCGAGCTGATCGAGCGGCCCTCGACGGGTTGAAGGCGGCTACGCCAGACGGGTCTCCGCCGGCGCGGTGCGGATCGTGAGGAAGGTCATCCCGTCGGGTCCGGCGGTGAAGCCGTACTCGTGCCCGCCGCGCAGCACCATCGAGTCGTGGGCGGCGAGCGTCGGCCCGCCCTCGAGCAGCGCGCAGCTCCCCGCGAGCAGGACGATCATCTCGTCATGGTCGTGGCTGTGCGGTGGGACGGTGTAGCCCGCGGGGAAGACGGAGTACTGCGAGTGGAAGCCGCCCTCGCCCCGCGCGAGGAACTTGCGGCGTGCCCCCTTGCGCCGCGCGTCCTCCACCAGCTCGCGGGGCGCGTTCGTCGTCGACTCATCGGGCCAGGGAATCTCGTCGACGTGGAAATAGGCCGGGCCGTCGGCTGCGCTCATCGCTCCCCCCTCGCCCGCATGCTACGGCGCTGCGGCTGATCCCGACGTGGCGCCCGGCCGCAGTCGGACGTTGCGGTCGCCGTCGACCCTCGCGGCCGTGTCGGCCGGCACGACGATCGTCGTGTCGGCGCCGATCACCAGCGCCGGCCCGTCGAGTGACGCGCCCGGACCGAGCCGAGCCCAGTCGTACACCGGCGTCTCACGGAACTGGCCCGTCCCGGCGAAGCGCACGGACCGCGCCCCGTCGGCCACCGCCGGGGTCGGCGCCGCGGGCTCGGCCGCCGGCGGCCGCTCGCCGCCGCGCGATCGGGTGATGCGCACGCGCGCGCTGACGAACTCGGCCGGCGCATCGGACGCGATGCCGTAGGTCCGCCGGTACGCGTCGCGGAAGGCGATGACGAGCGCCGGGACGTCGTGGTGGGCCCCGGGCATCGGGACCGTCAGCTGATGCGCCTGCCCTCGGTAGCGCAGGTCGGCCGATCGGGTCACCCGCGTCGTCGCGTCGTCGGCTCCGGTGAGCTCGTGCCGCGCCCGGGCCTCGAGATCCCGGAACGCCGCGTCGATCGTGTCGGTGTTCGACGCGTCGAGGTCGGCCAGGAGGGTTTGGACGACCTCGATCGTCGGCTCGGAGGCGAGCAAGCCGACCGCGGAGGCGACGCCGGCGGCCCACGGCACGATCACCGAGCGGATGCCGAACTCGCCGGCGAGCCGCGCGACGTGCACTGGCCCAGCACCACCGAACGCGACGAGCGTGAAGTCGCGGGGATCGATGCCGCGTTGCACGGTGACCATCCGGATCGCCGCGGCCATCGTGGTGTTCGCGATCTCGTGGACGGCGTCCGCCGCGTCGGCGAGCTCGACGCCGAACGCGGTGGCGAGCCGCGCCATCGCGGCGTCGGCGCGGGCCCGGTCGAGCGACACGCCGCCCGCCAGGCCGCGGACGTCGAGGTAGCCGAGGAGCAGGTTGGCGTCGGTCACGGTGGGCTCGGTCCCGCCCCGCCCGTAGCAGGCGGGACCCGGCACCGCGCCCGCGGAGCGGGGGCCGACGCGCAGCGCACCGCCCGGGTCGAGCCAGGCGATGCTCCCGCCGCCCGCACCGACCTCGGCGAGGTCGACGACCGGCGTCTTGACCGGGACGCCCGTGCCCGGCCGGGCCCCGCCGAAGCTGCCGCGGCCGGCGATCTGGAAGTCGTGCGCGAGCGCCGGGCGACCATGACGCACGACGCCGGTCTTGGCGGTCGTGCCACCCATGTCGAAGCTGATGACGTCGGTGGCCCCGACACGGGTGCCGACCGCGCCTGCGGCGAGCACCCCGGCGGCGCCGCCCGACTCGACGGTGCAGACGGGCCGGCGGGTCGCGGCCGCCGTCGACACGACGCCGCCGCTCGACTCCATGACCTCGACGGGGCAGCGGACGCCGAGGCCGGCGAGCTGGTCCTCGAGACCCCGGAGGTACGTGGCCATGACCGGGCCCACGAGCGCGCAAACGACGGTCGTCATGGCCCGCTCGTACTCGCGCAGCTCGGGCCACACGTCCGTCGACGCCACGACGAACGCGTCCGGCAGCGCGGCCCGGCAGGCCGCGGCGACCCGCTGCTCGTGCTCGGGGTGGGCGTACGAGTGGAGCAGGCAGACGGCGACCCCGACCGGTCGCGCCGCGGTGACGGCGCGGGCCACCGTCTCGGGCGCGTCGTCCGGGAGGGGCACCAGCACCTCGCCGTGGGCGCTGACCCGCTCGGGCACCTCGAACGTGCGGGACCGGGGCACGAGCGGCGGCGGCGGCGTGTAGGCGAGGTCGTAGCGGTCGTCCTCGACCCGGGCGTGTCGGCCGAGCGAGAGCACGTCGCCGAAGCCCTCGGTCGTGACCAGCGCCACCGGTCCGCCTCGGCGCTCGACGACGACGTTCGTCGCCAGGGTCGTGCCGTGCACGACCCGCGACACCGCCGCCGGCGCGACACCCGCGTCCGCGAGGACCTGCCGCAGCGCCTCGACCACCCCGACCCGCGGGTCCTCGGGCGTCGTCGCCCGCTTCCCCACCGTCAGGCGACCGTCGGCGGCGCGGAGCGCGACATCGGTGAACGTGCCGCCGATGTCGACGCCGACGACGACGCCGCCGCCGCTCATCGGCCGGGGCGTGCCGCGTCGCGCAAGGAGCTGGTCGCGGCGCGGTCGATGTCGCCGCCGGTCGGATCGAGCGCCACGCCGTAGTCGCGGGCGGCCGCGTCGCGCGTGACCCGTCCCGCGACCACGTCGGCGAGCACCGCCTCGGGTGGACGGCGCGCCGGCGGTCCCAGCCCGCCGCCGCCCGACGTGCGGACCACGAGTCGCTCTCCCGCGGCGATGGGCACGTCGGCCTGCTTCGCGGCGAGCACCTCGACGCGGCCGTCGGCGCGTCGCACGGCGAACTCTCCCGCGCGTCCCGGTCGCCCGCCGGCCGCGCCCGGCGGCGGGAGCAGCATGCGGTCACCCCGCACGGTCGCGACCGCGTCGGTGAGCAGCTCGACCTCGAGCTCGACACCGAGCCCGCCCCGCCACTCCCCCGGACCACCCGAATCGGCGCGCAGCCGCGAGGCCCGCACGACGATCGGGTTCCCGGCCTCGAGCGGCTCCACCTGCGGGATGACGGAGCGGCCCCCCAGAAAGAAGCACCCGGTCGCGTCGGGGCCGTCGGCCGCGACGCGCGCACCGACGCCACCGAACTCGTAGAAGAGGTTCAGCCACGGCGTCCCGTCCCGCCGACCGGCGAGCGTGAACACGTGGATGAGCCCGCTCGCCGCGGTCGCGTGGTCGGGACGCGCCGCGGCGAGCGCCCCGAGGATCGCGTC
>DATDGU010000140.1:0-3144 GCA_036521915.1 Acidimicrobiia bacterium
GTCGGCGCGCGACCCCGACCTCGAGGCGGGCATGGACGTGGCCCGCCGGCTGGTGACGCTCGGCCGGGCCGCCCGCAACGACGCGCGGCTCGCCGTCCGCCAGCCGCTGCGTCGGGCCCTCATCGTGCTGCCGGGCGGGGCGACGCTCGACGGCGCGCTCGTCGCGCACGTCGCCGAGGAGCTGAACGTGCACGAGATCGAGTCGGTGTCGGGGCTCGAGGGCCTGCTCAGCTATACGGTGACGCCGAACTTCCGGCGTCTCGGCCCGCGAGTCGGCCGGCAGATGCCCCGGGTCCAGGCCGCGCTCGCCGACGCCGACGGGGAGGCCGTCCGGGACGCGCTGCGCCGCGACGGCCGGCTCGTGCTGAGGCTCGAGGACGGTGAGGTGACGCTCGAGCCCGACGACGTCGACCTGCGCGCGCAGGCCCATGAGGAGCTCGTGCTCGCCGAGGACGCCGGCTACGCCGTGGCGCTCGACACGACGCTCGACGACGCGCTGCGGAGCGAGGGGTGGGCGCGCTCGCTCATCCGCTGCCTGAACGACCGGCGCAAGGTGCTCCGCCTCGAGCTGTCCGACCGGGTGCGCGTCGTGCTCGCGGCGAGCGGACCGGTCGCGGACGCGGCGCGCACGCACGCCGAGTGGATCAAGGTCGAGGTCCTCGCGGTCGAGTGGGAGGTCCGTGACGCGGCGGACCGGGACGGCCTCGCGCCGCTCGACGTCGAGGGCGAGACGGTGTGGGCGAGCGTCGAGGTGGTCGGCGCGGGTTAGCGGCGGCGGCGGAACAGCTTGCGCTGATCGTCGGGCTCGTCGCCACCACCCTCGAAGTACTGCTCGGTCGTCGGCTCACGGGAGCTGAGCGGCGTGTCGTCCCGCACCGCCTCCCGCAGCGACGCGAAGAACGCGTCGTCGTCGAGGCTGTCCCTGTTGTTCGGGTCAAGGCTGTGCTCGAGCGAGTCGTCGACGACGGCCGCGGTCGGCGTCTCGCCGTACTCGCCGCTCTGCTCGTCCCACTGCTCGTGCGCCGACACGGCGTTGATGCTCACCGTCGGCGTCCCCGCGGACGGGAGCGCGGGCGACGGGGCGCCCGGCATCGAGTCGGAGGTGTCCGACCAGCTCGACGCGGCGGACCACGAGCGGGGTGCAGGGACGTGCACCGCACGCAGCGACGGCCGGTCCCCGACCGAGCCGGACGACTGCTCGAGGGCGTCGAGCTCGGCGTGGATCGCCTCGCGCAGGCGCGTCTTGTACTCGGTCTCGAAGCGCTCGAGCGCGTCGACGTCGGCGTTCAGGGTGTCGCGCGCCGCGGTGAGCTGGGCGATCTCCTCCTCGAGGCGACGCCGCTCGGTCTCGGCGATCCGCCGGGCGCTCGCCTCCGCCTCGGCGACGACCGCGTGCGACCTCGTCTCGGACTCGGCCATCATCTGCTGCGCCTTCGCGCGCGCCTCGGCGACGGCCTCGTCGGCCGCCTTCTGGGCGAGCACGAGCGTGCGCTGGATGACGTCGGTGTCGACGCCCGGCGGCCGGCGCTCGACGGGTGCGGGCGTGGGTGGGGGTGTCGGCGCGGGCCGCGGGGCGGGCGGCGCCGGCGTCTGCGAGGCGCGGAGCTGCGCCTGGCGGACCTGGTCCTCGAGGCTCTCGATGGTCGCGGCGGCGCGCTCGAGCAGCTCGTCGACGTCGTCGCGGTGATAGCCGCGCCACGCTTCGCGGATCTCGACGTCCCGCAGCTCCTGGGGGGTCACGTCCATGGAAGCCATAGGCGTGCCAGCCTATCGACGCTGCGCCGCCCGAGGCCATGCGGTGCGCCGAGCCGTTGTGCGGCCAGGCACCGGCGCCTCGCCGCCGGCCAGCGCGCACCGCAGCCCGACCCGTGCCGCGAGGCGCGTGAACGTCGCCGCGTCGCGCGGCGCGCACGCGTGGGCGTCGTTGTTGCAGTACACGTACCCATCGGCGTCGTCACCCCACGTCGTCGCGAGCCGCTCGGCCCAGCTGCGCAGCGCGCGGTCGCCGTACCCGGGCGCGGGGGTGGCGCGGCCCTCGTGGAGGCGCAGATAGCACCACGACGCGGTGCGCACGAGCGGCCCATGCGCGCCGCGTCGGTCCCACCAGCACCGGGCCGCGTCGTGTGCGGCCAGCACGTCCCCGACGGCGTCGGCGTCCCACGAGGCGTGGCGGGGCTCGAACGCGACGCGGACCCCGGACGGGAACGCGGCGAGCGCCGCGTCGAGCAGCCCGGGATCGGCGGTGAGCGTGGGCGGGAGCTGGACGAGCACCGGCCCGAGCTTCGGGCCCAGGCCGGTGGCGCGCTCGAGGAGGCGCCCGACGGGCGGCGCGGGGTCCCGGAGCCGGCGGACGTGGGTGAGGTAGCGGCTCGCCTTCAACGCGAACGTGAAGCGCTCGGGGGTGCGCGCCGCCCACTGGTCGAACGTCGCGGCCTCGGGGAGCCGGTAGAAGGTGCTGTTCGCCTCGACGGTCGGGAACGTCGACGCGTAGTGCTCGAGCCAGCGCGCCGTGGCCAGCCCTGCCGGGTAGAAGGCACCGCGCCAGTCCCGGTACTGCCACCCCGAGGTGCCGACCCACACGGTCACGCGGTCGGCGGCCCTAGCAGCCGAGCACCGCGCTGCGCACGATGAGGATCACGAAGAACAGCACGATGAACGACAAGTCGAACATGCCGACCGGCGGGATGACCCGTCGCAGCGGTCGCAGCGCCCAGTCGGTGACGTCGATGAGGAGCCGATTGATCTGGGCGGTGACCGTGTCGGGCCGGATCGGGAACCACGACAGGATGGCGCGCGCGAACAGGATGACCAGGAAGATCGTGAGGATCGTGCAGACGATGCCCAAGGTCAGCGCCGGTAGAGGCCGCGGGCCTCGAGCCGTTCCTTCTCCTCTTCGGAGAGCTGGACGTTCAACGGGGTGAGCAGGAACACCGAGTCGGCGACGCGCGACATCGAGCCGCCGACGGCGTAGGCCAGGCCGCTCGAGAAGTCGATGATGCGCCGCTGCAGCTCCCGGCCGCTGCCCTGCAAGTTGAGGATGACCGCCTGGTTGCCCTTCACGCGGTCCCCGATCTCCTGCGCGTCGTTGAAGTTCAGCGGCTCGACGACATGGACCTTCGCCGCCGACGTCGGGACGCTGCGCAC
>DATDGU010000141.1:0-14441 GCA_036521915.1 Acidimicrobiia bacterium
AGGCCGCCGGCCCGGCGAGCAGCGTCGCCGCGGCGACGCCCGCCGCGGTGAGCACGAGCGCGCGCGAGCGCAGCCGGTCACCCAGCCACAGCCCGACGGCGACGAGCACCGCGCCGAGCACGATGAGCGGTCGGAGCCACGCGTCATAGCTCGGCGTGCGGTCGAGGAGCGCGACGGCCCAGCCGGCGCTCGCGACGACCGCGGCGGGCAGCACCCAGCGCAGCCACCGCTGCGTCCGGCCGAGGCGCCACAGCGCGACCGCGCCCGCGCCGGCGAGCGCGGCGACGGCCGGCGCGACCTGAACCGAGTAGTACTGGTGGAAGATCCCCTGCGAGAGGCTGAAGACGGCCAAGCAGCCGATCGCCCACCCGCCCCAGAGCATCCAGCCGGCGCGCCCGTGATCCGTGCGGTGCGCGCGGCGCGTGAGCCACAGCCCGGCGAGCAGCCCGACCGCGGCGAGCGGCAGCAGCCAGGAGATCTGGCCGCCGTTCTCGACGTTGAACATCCGCAGCCAGCCGGGCGTGCCGCCGAAGTTCGCGCCGCCGCCGCCGGCCGGGCCGCTGGTGCCGCCGCCCGGCGAGTTGCCGAAGAGCCGGGACAGGCCGTTGTACCCGAAGACCAGGCTGAGGATGGAGTTGTTCGTCGTCGACCCGATGTAGGGGCGCGACGACGCCGGCCAGAGGGTGACGATCGCCACCCACCAGCTCGACGACACGACGAGCGCGCCGAGGCCGGCGGTGAGCTGGAGGAGCCGTCGGCCGAGCTTCGGGGGTCCGGCGACGAGGTAGACGAGGATGAACGCGGGCAGGACCAGGAAGGCCTGCAGCATCTTCGTGTTGAACGCGAACCCGAGCAGCACCGCGGAGAGCACGACCCAGCGGGTGCGCCCGGTCTCGAGCGCCGACCACAGCGCCCACGCCGCGGCGAGGCACAGGAACGTCAGCAACGCGTCCGGGTTGTTGTAACGGAACATCTGCGCGGCGACCGGCGTCAGCGCGAACGCGACCGCCGCGAGGTGCGCCGCAGGGTTGCCCATCCACTTGCGGACCAGCCGGTGCAGGATCAGCACCGACGCGACGCCGGCCAGGACCTCGGGCACGAGCATGCTGAACGTGCTGAACCCGAAGAGGCGCGCCGACAGGCCCTGCACCCAGAACGCGGCGGGGGGCTTGTCGACGGTGATGAAGCTGCCCGGGTCGATCGCCCCAAAGAAGAACGCCTTCCAGCTGACGGACGCGCTCTTCACCGCGGCCGTGTAGTAGGAGTTGGCGTCGCCGACCCCGGCGAGGTTCCAGCTGTACAGCAGCGCGGTCAGCACACCGATCGCGCCGACGATCCAGCCGGACCGGGTGGGCCGGCGCCACCGGGGCCACGAGGCGCCGCGGGGCGGGCGCTCGGGCCCGGCCGGTGGCCGGGCAGGGCGCGCCGGTGCCGGCCGGCGGGTCCGGGGCTCGGTGATGGTCACGGCGCACGCTCCTCGATCGAGGGGCGGGGCGCGCGTCGGCGCGCCCCGAAGAGCAGGCGGTCGAGGACGACGAACTCCGCGATCCAGAGCGCGGCGTAGCCCGCGACGCTCGCGACGAGGACTACGCCGGTGTGGACGGCGCCGGCCAGGTGCACGGCGCTCGCCCAGTGGTCGGCGGTCGCGACGAACAGGGTCGAGAGGGCGAGGCCGGCGAAGGACAGCGCCCAGAACGGCACGACCTCCCGCCAGGGATCGCTCGCGTCGTGGCGGCCCCAGACCCACTCTCGGTTCAGCCGGTACGAGACGACGGTGCCGGCGGCGGTGGCGATCACGTTCGCGATCCAGGCGGTCATCGCCAGCGCGACGGTGAGCGTGGCGAGGACGGTGAGGCTGAGCACCGTGGTGAGCACCGACACCGAGAGGCAGCGCACGACCCGGCGCGCCGGCCCGTCGATGCGGAGGTCCACGAGCGGCGGGCTGATCGTCACGCCGCCTCCCGGTGCTCGACCGCCAGTGGCGCAGGGCGCGCCACCGGGGTGCTCGCGTGGCGCGGGCCGAGCTCGCGGAGCAGGCGCCACACCCCGCGCAGGTCCTCGGCCGCGGTGCGCACGATCTCGACGCGCGAGTCTGGGTCGTCGACCCACTCGACGGGCACCTCGACGACGCGGAGGCCATGTCGCTCGGCGCGGATCAGCAGCTCGGTGTCGAAGAACCAGGCTTGGTCGTCGACCTCGGCCAGGAGGACGTCGGCGACGTCACGGCGGAGCGCCTTGAACCCGCACTGCGCGTCGCGGAACCGCGCGCCCAGCAGGAGGTGCAGCAGCCGGTTGTACGTCCGCGAGATGAGCTCCCGCTTGGCGCCGCGGGTGGTGCGGGACCCGGGGAGGAGACGCGACCCGACGGCGATGTCGGCGTGGCCGCTCAGGACCGACGCCACGAGCGGGAAGAGCGCGGCGAGGTCGGTGGACAGGTCGACGTCGGTGTACGCGACGACCACGCCGTCGCTGCGGCGCCAGGCTTCACGAAGCGCCCGACCGCGCCCCTTCGCCGTCAGGTGCAATGCCGACACGCCCGGCAGTTCGAGCGCCAGGCCGTCGGCGAGTCGCGCCGTGTCGTCGGTCGAGCCGTTGTCGGCGATCGTGATCCGCCAGGAGACGGGCAGCACGGTCCGCAGCGCACCGTGCAGCCGCCGGATCTGGCGGTCCAGCGAGGCGGCCTCGTTGTAGACGGGGACCACGAGGTCGACCACGACGGGGGCCCCGACCGACGAGCGAGGGGCGTCTCGGCCGGCACGGTTCATCGAGCGCATCGGGTCTCCTGTCATCACGCTGCGGGGAGCGTGACGGCGGGACGTAAGCGCGCCCGCGACACAACTCAAGAAGAAGGTGAGAAATCGGCGTACCGCCCGTGGCCGCGCGCCGGCCGGGACCGCGGCGCAGGCCCGCGCCCCCGGTCGGGTCGGTCAGGCTGAGGCGGCGGTCGGCCTCACGGCGAGGCGGGAGAGCGCGCCGAGCGCGACGAGATACATCCCGAGCGCGAGGAGGAGGACGACGTCGAACCCGAAGGTCATCGACAGGATGGTCGTGAGGGTGGCCCCCACCACCGACGCGAACCCGTTCACGGCCCATCCCCACGCCACGTACTCCTGAGGGCTGCCACCGATCCGAGCCACCGTGCGGAGCCCGACCGGCATGAACACACCCAGGCAGATGCCGAGCGGCGCGAGGACCGCGAACGCGACGACGACCCGGGCCGCGAGCGACCACCCGAGCAGCGCGTCCGTCAGGGACGGGAGGCCCCAGAGATAGAAGGCCGTCAGGGCCGTAATCGCGACGCCGAGGAGCACCACCAGCCGGGACGAAGGATCCGGGATGCGGCCGCTCAGGTACGCGCCGACGCCCACGAAGATCAGCAGGGAGGACAGCGCGACGGTCAAGGAGTACGTGGGATACCCGAGAAACAGGATCAGCCGCTGTATGAGCGTGATCTCGAAGAAGAAGAACCCGAATCCGAGCGCGGCGAAGTAGGTGCCCGAGAGGCCTCGGTGGCGGAACGCACGCCAGCGGTCGCGGACGGCGATGAACGGGACGAGGAGAAACGCGATTCCCAGGAACACCGAGAGGAACAGGAGGAGCAGCAGCACCCGTTCACCTTGACTGTTCTCCGGGTCCTGGCTCGTCAGCGGCTTCGTGTAGTTGCTGAGCACGTTCCCGAAGCGGGCGAAGTGCCAGAAATAGGGGTCGTTGTCGGTGATCGGTCGGATGTTGAACGGATACGACGCGTAGAACCGCTGCAGGTCGCTGCCGCTGCTCGCCGCGACGGTGGTCACCGAGTTCTGCTGCGGCGCCGTGCCCGGCGCGTACTGCAGCGCCGATCCCGGGACGAGCGCGAGCGACGACTCGAGTCGGCTCACCTCCGCGGAGGTGAACGGCGTCCTCTTCACCAGGATCGTGGACTGGGTCGCTCCACCGATGAGGGCGGAACTCCGCGACGTCGTGACGATGATGTGCGAGGCCGGGTTCTGGATGCCCAGCTGCGTGAGGGCGTGGCGGACGGTGGCGACGTAGCGCGTGGTCCGGTTCGGCCGCGCGGCGTAGTTCACCTCTCCGAACTGCGCGGCGAGGATGCCTCCCGGCGCCAGGTGGTTGAGGCTGTCGACGATCGCGTTACTCGTGTAGAGGTAGCTCTCCGAGAGAACGAAGGCTTCCTCGGTGGCCGCGTTGGACGCCGAGTAGCTGTCGGCCGCGGGGAACCAGATCAGGTTGTACCGCTGGTGGCTCCGAGCAAGGTAGGAGCGTCCGTCGCCCTTCACGTAGTTGACGTTGGGCTTCTGGGCGAGATGGCCGTCGTAGCCGGCGAAGCGGTTGGTGACGAGCGAATACGTCACCGGGTTGAGCTCCACGGCGTCGACGTGCCCGGCGCGGTAGAAGAGCGAGGCGAGGACCTCTTTGCCGCCCGCGGCGCCGATGATCAGCTCGTGTTGCGGGGTGCCGTCCGTGACCGCGAACGGCAAGGATCGCACGTCTTGCGCGAAGTGGAACCGGTCGAGGCCCGACTGCTTGCCGTCCCACTGGTAGATCGCTGAGCCGAGCAGGCCGTCGTGGTACAGGAAGATGGCACCGGCTTGCGGGATGAGCGCCGCGTCGACGCGAAAGATCGGGCTCCACGACGAGTAGACCCTGATCTTTGGGAATGCCGCGGCTTTCGCCGCCTCGAGGTGCACGTCGGGGAGCACGTTCGGTGAGACGGCGCACACTCCCAGCACGATGCCCAGGATGAGGGCGACGAAGAGCAGGCGCTGGCGGGCGACGACGCGGAGGGACGCCACGGCGAGCGCGAGGCCGGCGAGCATCACCGTCCCGGGCGCCCCGACCGAGCTGAGGAGCGCGACGACGACCGCGCCGGCCACGCCCGCACCAACCAGGTCGGCGAGGTAGAGCCGGTGGATGGATTCGGGGGTGCGGCTGAAGAGCGTGGCGGTGACGACGCCCATCGGGACGAAGGAGACGAAGAGGGCCAGGGAGATGAGGAGGAGCAGCGCGAGGTTGTGGATCGAGGTGAGTGCGCCGTACTGCCAGATGGCGAAGGTGTTGAGCGACGTCACGGCGACGATCAGGTAGCCGATCCCCACGCTGGCCGCGCCGAGCAGCAGGCTCCAGCGCAGGATCGTGGCGGTGGGGGCACGCCGGACCCGTGCGGAGACGGTGACGAGCACGGCACCAGCGCCGATGCCGAGGAGCGCCAGCCCGATGACGAAGTACGTGTAGTAGTAGAAGAGCTTGAACGAGACGACCCGCGTGTAGCCGATCTCGAGCAGCAGCCCGGCGAAGCTGACGAGGAAGAGCTCCGGGTAGTAACCGGGCGTCCGGCGAGAGTCGCCCGCGGCGGTGTCTACGGTTCGCACCGCCGTGTCCGCACTCGCCATCGCCGGTCCCCCTGGTCGCGCGAAGCGCGCGGCTCTGCTCCGCTGCCGGTCGTCGCCTCGAGACGGCGCAGCCTAACCGTGGGCGATTGCCCGGGGACTGCGGTGGCGCGATCGTCCACTGCGTGCGGTGGGCGAACGTGAGGGCGGCGACACGCGGCCGCGGGGAACTCGAGCACCCGGCGCGAAGCGACCGGGACCCCGCGGCGCGCGGTACCGCATCGTCGATCGCCACGTGGGTCGCGGCCCACGGGCGCACGCTGACCGTCGTGCGCCCTAGCCGCCGAGGGCGGGCGGCACGACCGAGCAGGGGATCGGATCGCCGTCGGACGGGTCGAGGGCGTGCAGCACGTCGGCGAGGGCCACCCGGTCGTAGATGATGCCCAGGTGCTCGGTGACGTCGGTGGCGCACTGGGACTGGACGACGAGGTTCGTCACGTCCGGACCGCTGAGGAAGGCCGAGCGGTAGGGCGTCACCACCTCGTCGTGCGTCGTCTCGATCACCGTGTAGGTCGGTCCCGGCACGGTGTCGCCCCCTGCGTTCAGCGTCGCCAGGAAGCTCGAGCCCGCTAGCTGCTCGGTGCACGCGACGCAGAGCGGGGCCAGGACCGAGCCGAAGGTCGGTGAGGACCCGGCGAGCGTCGTGAGCCCGTCGACCGTCGTGCCGTGGTTCGACGGCGCCAGGCCGACGAGCGTGTGGACGAGCGGCGCGCCGCCGAGGAACTTCAGGTACCAGCGGGGCATCATCCCGCCCTGCGAATGGCCGACGATGTCGACCTGCGGCGCGCCGGTGGCGGCCAGCACGCGCGAGACGAACGACGCGAGCTGCGTCGCCGAGGTCGGGATGTCACCCGTCGCCTGGATCGGGTCGCCGGCCGGGCCGCCGTAGTTGAGGGCGAACACGCAGTACCCGGCGTTCGCGAGCAGCGGCGAGAGCGCCTGCCAGCTGTCCGTCATGTCGCCGAAGGTCCCGTGCACCAGGACCACCGGGTACGGATGCACGGGGCTCGGGTGACAGCTCCAGTCGTTGGCGCCGGGCGGCGACGCGCCCGGCTGGACGGCCTCGGCGACGATGCCGGCCGCGAAGGAGTAGGGGACGGGGTACGTGGCGGCCGCGGCCGCGGTCGTGGCGCCGACCGCCAGCGTCGCACCACACGCAACGATCGTCACCCATCGACGCACGCGCATCGCTCACCGTCCTCGCTTCGAGGGGCCCAACGGCGGGCGGCCCGTCGGATGTCGCTGCGTGGCGCGACCGGCGGTGCTCGGCTCCAGCCGCGTGGCCGCGTCGGCGTCCTGCCGGGGCCGGTGAGTGGGCGAGGGGGGACTTGAACCCCCATGTCCTTGCGGACACAGGAACCTGAATCCTGCGCGTCTGCCAATTCCGCCACTCGCCCGGCGAATCACGGCAGGGTACCAGTCGCTTCGCACACCACCTCTCGCATACGCACGCACTGTCGCGTCCTGTGTCGCGCGCGGTCGTCGACGTCGCGTCGGTTGGCCGACACGCGGGTCCGGCGGCACGGCCGTCACCGTGGGTGTGCTCCGGCTCGTGCCCACGCCGCGTGGTCCTACGCCGCGGACCGGCCCGCTCCTCGGGCGGCGGTCCGGCAGCGTTCGGTGGCCGTTCCCGCCATACACTCGTTCGCCGTGGGACTCCAGGGATTCGAACGCCGCCTCGAGCAGCTGGTCGAGGGGAGCTTCGGCAAGGTCTTCCCGAGCGGCCTCCAGCCGGTCGAGGTGGGCCGGAAGGTCACCCGGACCCTCGACGCCGAGCGGACGGTCGGGGTCGACGGGGTACCGATCGCGCCGAACAACCTCGGCGTCTACCTTGCCCCCGAGGACTTCGACCGGTTCCACGACTTCGCGGACGCGCTCGCACGGGAGCTCGCCGAGGTCGCACGGGAGTACGCCCGGGCCGAGGGCTACCACTTCGTCGGCCCGGTGACGGTCACGCTCGTCGCCGACGACGAGCTGAAGGCGGGTGAGTGCGACATCGCCGCCGAGATCCACGAGGGAGGCCGGGTCGGGTCGCTCGTGCTCCCGGACGGGCGGCGGATCCCCCTCGGGGAAGAGGTCGCGCTCATCGGGCGCTCACCCGACTCCACGGTCGTGGTCGCCGACCCGCGCGCGTCGCGCCGTCACGCGGAGATCCGCCCGTCGGGCCACGGCTTCGCCCTCGTCGACCTGGGCTCCATGAACGGCACGGTCGTGAACGGGACCCCGGTGCGCGAGCACGTCCTGAAGGACGGCGACGAGATCCGCATCGGCTCGACGTCGCTGCGCTTCGAGCAGTCGTGAAAGCGCAGGGGCGGCGAGGCGAGCCAGCGCCGGACGCGAGGGTGCCGTGCCCGAGTCGGTCCTGACGATCCTGAAGTTTTGCTTTCTCGCGCTCCTCTACCTGTTCTTGTTCCGGGTGGTGCAGGTCGTCGTGCGGGAGCTGCGCGCCCCGGCGGCGACGGAAGACGCCGCCGACGGGCGCCAGAGGCGTAAGACTCGCAAGGGCGTCCGCCTGCAGATCCTGGAGCCGGCGTCCCATCAGGGGGAGCTGTACCTGCTCGGAGAGGAGATCACGGTGGGTCGGGGCGGTGGGTGCGGGATCGTGCTGCCCGACGACCACTTCGTGTCCACGGTGCACGCCCGCGTGTTCCGACGGGGCGACGAGGTCTGGGTCGAGGACCTGGGGTCGCGGAACGGCACCTATGTGAACGGGTCGCCGGTCGCGTCCCCGATCCGGCTGCGCCGCGGCGACCGCGTGCAGTTCGGTGAGACGGTCGCGGAGGTGGTCCGGTGACGCTGCACGTCCTCATCGGCGCGGCCACCGACGTCGGCCGGGTCCGGGACCACAACGAGGACGCCTACCTCGTCGACGACCGGCTCGGGCTCTTCGCCGTGGCCGACGGGATGGGCGGCCACCAGGCGGGCGAGGTCGCCAGCGCCATCGCCCTCGAGGCGCTCCGTGCGGCGGTCACCTCGGGTGAGGGGATCCGCGACGCGGTCACGAGCGCCAACGACGCGGTCTACGAGAAGTCGACGACCGACGACCGCCTGCGCGGCATGGGGACGACCCTCATCGCCGGCACCCTCGCCGCTGGCGACACCCTCCTGCTGGGCCACGTCGGCGACTCGCGCGCGTACGCGCTGCGGGACGACCGACTGGAACGGCTGACCACCGACCACAGCCTCGTCGAGGAGCTCATCCAGGCCGGCGAGCTCACCGAGGAGCAAGCCGAGCACGATCCGCGCCGGTCGATGATCACGCGGGCGCTCGGCATCGAGCCCACGGTCGAGGTCGACCTCTACCCCATTCAGGTCCACGACGGCGACCGGCTCCTGCTGTGCTCCGACGGGCTCACCGGGATGGTCAGCGAGGACGCCATCGAGGAGGTCCTCACCGAGGAGCGCGACCCGAACCAGGGCGCGCGCCGCCTCATCGACATGGCGAACGCCGGGGGTGGCATCGACAACATCACCGTCCTGATCGTCGACCTCGTCGACGCCGAGAGCCCCACCGCGGCCCTGCCGATCGTCACCGACGACCAGCCGGCGGCGCCCGAAGCGCCCCCGGCGGAGGAGCCGGTCGACGCCGAGCCGAGCGCCGCCCGACGACCGCGGACCCGCGGCCGGGGCCGCCTGCGGCGCGTGCTGCTCTGGGCGCTGCCGGTCGTGGTCGTCCTCGGGGTCGCGTTCGGGATCCTCGACTACTACGCGCACCACACCTACTTCGTCGGCAATGACGGCGGGCGTGTCGCCGTGTTCCAGGGCCGCCCCGGCGGCCTCCTCTTCTGGAACCCGACGGTGAAGGAGCGCACCTCGCTGGCAACCAAGACGCTGGCGCCCTCCGACCTCACGCAAGTGGACGCCGGGCACGGCCAGTTCTCGTCCGCCGGCGGGGCGAACGCCTACGTCTCGGGGCTGCGCACGCGCGCCAACCAGGCCCGCCGCCACACCCTGGGGAACACCAGCCCGGTCACGCCGACCACTCTCCCGACCCCGGCCGGACCCGCGGCGCCATGAGCGCGGCGGTCCTGAACCGCCGAGGGTCCGAACTCGGCCTCGGCGTGCTCGCCGTGATCGTCGCCGCCTTCGGCTACCTCCTCGTCCAGCTCGCGCAGAAGCCGAGCGTGCCGGTCGACTTGTGGGTCATCCTCGTCGCCGTCCTCGGGCTCTTCCTCATGGCCCACGTCGCGGTGCGCCGGCTCGCGCCCGACGCCGACCCGGTGCTCCTCCCGATCGCGGCGCTTCTGAACGGGCTGGGTTTCGTGACCGTCGCCCGCCTCGACAGCAACCTCGGGCGCATCCAGGCGATCTGGACGGCGGTCAGCGTCGTCGCCTTCGTGGTGACCCTGCTGCTCGTCAAGCGCATCCGCACGCTCGAGCGCTACCGGTACACCTTCTTGCTGCTCGGCATGGCCGCGCTGCTGCTGCCCCTGGCGCCCGGGATCGGCAAGACGATCAACGGCGCGCGCCTCTGGGTCGGGGTCGGGCCGGTCAACTTCCAGCCGGGTGAGGCGGCGAAGGTGCTGCTCGTCCTCTTCTTCGCGGCGTACCTCGTCGACAAGCGCGAACTGCTGGCCCGCGGCGGCCATCGCCTCGGGCGCCTGCGTATCCCCGCGATCCGTCACCTCGGGCCGCTGCTCGTCGTCTGGGGGGTGTCGATCCTCATCATGGTGCGCGAGACCGACCTCGGGCAGGCGATGCTCGTGTTCGCGCTGGCCGCGGTGATGCTCTACGTCGCGACGGACCGCGCCGCGTACACGCTGTTCGCGTTGGTCCTGTTCCTCGGGGCGTCCTTCGCGGCGTACGAGTTGTTCTCCCACGTGCAGAGCCGCGTCGTGGTCTGGCTCGACCCGTTCAAGTACGCGAACAACCAGGGCTACCAGCTCGTCCAGGGGCTCTTCGGCTTCGCCGCCGGCGGGTTCGCGGGCACCGGCCTCGGGCTCGGCAACCCGAAACAGATCCCCAACGTCGCGACGGACTTCGTCTTCGCCGCGATCGGCGAGGAGCTCGGGCTCATCGGGACGGTCGCCATCCTCATCGCGCTGCTGCTCTTCGTCGGCGCCGGGCTGCGCATCGCCATGCGCGCCGAGCAGCCCTTCCCGAAGCTGTTCGCGACGGGTCTCACCGCCATCGTCGGGTTCCAGAGCTTCGTGATCATCGGCGGGGTCACCCGGACGATCCCGCTGACCGGTGTGACGCTGCCCTTCATCTCCTACGGCGGCTCGTCGCTCTTGGCGAACTGGGTGATCCTCGCCCTGCTGCTGCGCATCTCGGACGACAACGCGCACGCGTCGTCCCGTCGCGGCCGCGTGACGGCGCGTGCCCCGTGAACCCCGCCATCCGGCGGGTGGGGGCGATGCTGATCCTCCTGCTGCTCGTCCTCATCGGCCAGCTCACCTACCTGCAGATCGTCGACGCCAACAACCTGAACAAGAACCCGCACAACGTGCGGACGCTGCTGCAGAACGCGAACCGGCCCCGCGGCGACATCATCACCGCCGACGGGACGGTCGTCGCGCACTCGGTGCCGGTGAACGACGGCACCGAGTTCAAGTACCAGCGCCAGTACCCGACGGCCGGGCTCTTCTCCCAGGTCGTCGGCTACCAGTCGTTCGTGTTCGGCTCGACCGGCGTCGAGAACACCTACAACAGCGACCTGACCGGCCAGAGCCTCCAGGTGCAGCTCCACAGCCTCGGCGACCTGCTCTCGGGCACGCAGGGCACGGGCAACGTCGTGCTGTCGCTGCGGGCCGACCTCCAGCGCACCGCGCAGGCCGCGCTCGGCTCCCAGCGCGGCTCCGTCGTGGTGCTCGACGTCCAGACCGGCAACGTGCTGGCGATGTACTCGAACCCGACGTTCGACCCGAACCCGCTCGTGAGCCACAACGCCCAGTTCGCGCAGGCGGCGTTCACGCTCCTCAACGCGAACACCGACCACCCGTCGCTCCCCCGCGCCTACCGGGAGCTCTACCCGCCGGGGTCGAGCTTCAAGACCGTCACCGCGTCCGTCGCGCTCGAGACTGGCGTCGCCACCCCCGACACCACCTTCCCGTTCCTCACCCAGCTCACCCTCCCCCAGACGACCGCCACCCTCCAGAACTTCGGGGGGGAGAACTGCGGCGGCACGCTGACCCAGAGCTTCACGCAGTCGTGCAACACGACTTTCGGGCGCCTCGGGCTCGAGCTCGGCGAGCAGTTCCCGCCCGGCATGGCCAAGTTCGGGATCGGCGCCGCGCCGCCTCTCGACGACGCCCCCGGCGCCGTCGCGAGTACCGGCCTCGTCCCGGGGTCCTTCGCCCAGAACATGCCCCAGTTCGCGTTCGCCGGGATCGGCCAAGGCGTCATCGCCGTCACCCCGTTGCAGATGGCGCTCGTCGCCGACGGCATCGCGAACGGCGGCGTGATCATGACCCCCCACGTGGCGAGCGAGATCCGCGACGCGAACGGCAAGGTCGTGGAGCGCATCAACCCGAGCCCGTGGATGACGGCCACGACACCCCAGGTCGCCGCGGCCGTCACCCAGCTCATGATCAACGTCGTGCAGAGCGGGACCGGCACCGCCGCGCAGATCCCCGGCGTGGCCGTCGCCGGCAAGACCGGGACCGCCCAGAACGCGCCGGGGCAGGCGCCGCACGCCTGGTTCATCGCGTTCGCCCCGGCGCAGGCGCCGAAGTACGCGGTCGCGGTGATCGTCGAGCACGGTGGCAACGCCGGCAGCGAGGCCACCGGCGGCGCGGTCGCCGCGCCGATCGCCTCCCGCGTGCTGCGCACCGCGCTCGGCCTCCCGTGAGCGACGCGAAACGCCGCGACGCCAAAGCCGACCAGTAGCCTGACTCGGCACATGCCTCAGGCCGGGGACATCTTCGCGAACCGCTACGTCATCGAGCGGCCCGTCGCCCGGGGCGGCATGGCCGAGGTGTACCTCGCGAAGGACCAGGTCCTCGACCGGCCCGTCGCGGTGAAGGTCCTCTTCCAGGAGTACGCCCGCGACCCGAGCTTCGTCGAGCGGTTCCGCCGTGAGGCCCAGAACGCCGCCGCCCTGAACCACCCCAACATCGTCGGGGTCTACGACTGGGGTCAGGAGCACGGCACGTACTTCATCGTCATGGAGTTCATCGAGGGCCGCTCGCTGCGCGACATCATGCACGCCGAGGGCCGGATCCCTCCCGTGCAGGCCGCGGGGATCGCCGCCGAGATCGCCGACGCGCTCTCCTTCGCCCACCGCAACGGGGTCGTGCACCGCGACATCAAGCCGGGCAACGTGCTCATCACCTCGACAGGCCAGGTCAAAGTCGCCGACTTCGGGATCGCGGCGAACCCGACGAGCCCGTCGCAGGGGCTGACCCAGACGGGCGCGGTCATGGGCACCGCCACCTACTTCTCGCCCGAGCAGGCGCAGGGCTTCACGGTCGACGGGCGCACCGACGTCTACGCCCTCGGCGTCGTGCTCTACGAGATGGTGACCGGGCAGGCCCCGTTCCAGGCCGACACGCCCGTCGCGGTGGCGATGAAGCACGTCCGCGAGCCGCCGGTGCCGCCGTCGCACTACGCGCTCGACCTGCCGCCCGACCTCGAGCGGATCATCCTCGCCGCCATGGCCAAGAACCTGGCCAACCGCTACCAGTCGGCCGACGACATGCGCGAGGACCTCATCCGCTTCGAGCGCGGCCGGCCCGTCACCGCGTCCTACCGTCCCGAGGCCGACACGGTCGCCGCGACCGCGGCGACCCAGGCCGCCGGGCTCTGGGAGGAACCGAAACGGCGGTGGGGCGCGATCACCGCGGTCGTCATCGGGCTCGGCCTGCTCGCCGCGGTGATCGTCGTCCTGCTCGTCCCGTCGTTCCGGAACTTGGTGCTCGGCACGACGAACGCGCCACCGAAGCTCACCGTGCCCGACGTGACGACCGGCAACCCGACGTTCGCGGTCGCCGAAGCGCGCCTCGTCCACGTCGGCTTCAAGGTGAAGCAGGTGTCCGTCGAGTCGACGTCGGTACCGGCCGGGCAGGTCGTGACCCAGAGCCCCGCGGCCGGCTCGCTGCTCACAAAAGGCGACGCCGTCACCCTCAGCGTCGCAAACAACATGGTGACGCTCCCCAACGTCGTCGGGCAGACCTTCGAGCAGGGCCAGCAGACCCTCGCGACCCTCGGCGTCCAGGTCATGCGCATGGACACGCCGACGACGTCGCAGGCGCCCGACACCGTGCTCGCCATGACGCCCGCCCCGAGCACGACGGTGGCGCGTGGGTCGGTCGTCACGCTCACCGTCGCGCAGGCCCCGCAGGTCTCGGTGCCGACCGTCACCGGCCAGGACCAGGTCACTGCGTCGAACACCATCACCCAGGCGGGGCTCCAGCCGGCCATCGTCGGGCAGAGCAGCAACACCGTCCCCGCGGGCAAGGTCATCGCCACGAACCCGGCCGCCGGCACGATGGTGGCGAAGGGCACGACCGTGCAGCTGTTCGTGTCGACGGGTCCGCAGACCGTCGCGGTGCCCAACGTGATCGGTCAACCCCGCGACACGGGAATCGCCGCGCTCACCGGCGCGGGGCTGAGCGTCCAGGCGACGTGCGCCACGAACTCCCCGATCGTCTCCGAGAACCCGCCCGCAGGAACCCAGGTCGCCCCGAACACGGTCGTGATGATCGCCTGCGTGGCGTAGTGCCCGCCCGCGCGTCCGCGCTCGGCACCTGGTACGTCGAGCACGGTCGCCACGAGCTGCCCTGGCGGACGACGCGCGACCGCTGGACCGTGCTCGTCTCCGAGGTGATGCTCCACCAGACCCAGGTCCCCCGCGTGGAGGCGGTCTACACCGCGTTCCTGGACCGCTTCCCCACGCCCGAGGCGATGGCCGCCGGCTCCCCAGGCGAGGTCGTCCAAGCCTGGGGCCGCCTCGGCTACCCGCGGCGGGCCCGTCGCCTCTGGGACGCGGCGCGCCGGATCGTGGCCGACGGATGGCCCGACGACCTGACCAAGCTGCCCGGCGTCGGTCGCTACACGGCCGGCGCGGTGCGCGCCCAGGCCGACGACGTCGACGTCGCCGCCGTCGACGTGACC
>DATDGU010000142.1:0-2956 GCA_036521915.1 Acidimicrobiia bacterium
ACGGCCAGCGCTCGCGGTGGCCGATTCGGCGTTTCGGGGATGATCGGCCAACAACTTCAGGTCGAGCTGTCGAGCACCGCAGGGAGCCAAGGCACGGCAGATCGGGCGGCCGCAATCGCGTCGTCCTCAGTCTCATATTCCCGGATGGAGTAGTACGCGATCGGTGTCCAACTGCCCATGTCTTCGGGATCGCGCCGGAATTCCTCGAAACCGAATGTGCCATCGGGCCGACTAAAAATGTCCACGCAACGATCCACAGCAGGGGTCGAAGGGCTCGACAGGACCGACCAACTTGGATCCAATCGTGCGGACATGTCGAGATGATATGAAGGTTCCGGAGATCGCCGCATTCCCGGCGTACTGGGCGACGAGGGATTCGGATAGCAACTCCCGTCACTCTGGGTTGCTCGGGGCTCCAAGGTTCCTTGGAGGTCGTGGCGTCTCGACGATCTCCTTCATCCTGATGCTCTCTCGGGGGCTCGCGTAGTGCAGGTGCGTGAAACCAAGTGCAAGTGGATTGGGCCAGCAGACCAGCTTCACAACTTCTCCTGGCTTGAGTGAGAGCACCAGGGTCTTGGAGGCAATCGGCCAGGTCACACATCTCAGTCGAATGCTGTGTTCACCTGCGTTCACATCAATCGCCTTGGTCTGTCTCGGCCAAAGTTCTCCGACGTCAACTCCGTCGATGATGACGTGGTGGTAGTCCGACCTCCACAAATACATAAGCGACCCAGGCTTGTGGAGCCTTATCAGCGACGATGTCTCCACATATCGAAGGATAGTGACCGTGGCCGCTACTGGCCGGTGGCCACTGCCATCGAAGTGCCGAACCCACCGACCCGGCAGCGAGTAGGGGGGGCAGGGCTGGACACACGGACGGCAGCATCGCCGAACACATACGATCCGGGATCGGTGGCGAGCTCCAACAGTTCCTCTGGCCAACAGTTGATAGATGGCTTCCTAAAGCGATTTGTAGAGCGGTGTAAGGCGGAGCATGCGATTCAAGGTGTCCTCCTGCTTGGCTCGGCGGCCGCTCCCGGAGCGTTCGATGCGCTGTCCGATCTCGATTTGATGGTCATTACGACGTCGCCCCGACGCCTTTCGTCGGCCGGATGGCTGGCTTCGATCGATCCTCCAGCCTTTGTTCTCATGGACGTACCCCTCGCCCGTTGGTGAGCGGACCCCGATTGTTGAGCCACTCCCTATGCGAGTGTGAGCTGCTGTCGGTGGAGCCAGGCCTCGACGAACTCGACGGGGGTGAGCCAGCCGTGCGCGCTGTGGGGCCTGTTGATGTTGTAGTCGATCCGCCAGTCCTCGAGGAGGACCTTGGCCTCGAGCAAGGAGTCGAAGCGCTGGCCGTTCAAGAACTCGTCGCGTAGGCGGCCGTTGAAGGACTCGATCCAGGCGTTCTGCCACGGGCTGCCCGGGTCGATGAACACGGTGTCGGTCCCGTTGAAGCGGCACCAGTCGGCCACCGCGTAGGCGATGAACTCGGGACCGTGGTCGAAGCGGACGTAGACAGGCGCTCCGCGTTCGGCCCTCAGTCGCTCGAGGCAGGCCACGACCCCGTCGGCGTCGATGGAGCGCTCCACCTCGATGGCGAGGCATTCACGGCTGTACTCGTCGATGACGTTCAAGAGCTTGAGCATCCTCCCGTCCGCGGTCTGGTCGAACTGGAAGTCGAGGGCCCAGATGACATTGGGCCGGATCGGGCACATGGCGCCGAGAGGGACGCCGATGCCGCGGAGCGGACGCTTCTTCTTTCGATAGGGCACACGCAGGCCTTCTGCACGCCAGAGGCGGTGGATCCGCTTGTTGTTGACCCGCCAGCCGGCTTTGCGCGCTGCGGTGGCGGCCCGGCGCCAGCCCCAGCGGGGCCGACGCCGCGAGAAGTCGCGTAGGAAGGCCCGCAGGGCGAGCTCGTCGTCAGAAGGCACCGGTGCGGCAAGGCGCTGGGTGGATCTGGGCTGGCCGAGCACGGCGCAGGCCCGTCGTTGACTCACCCCGAACTGCTCTTGGAGGGCCACGACGGCCCGCCGCCGGCGGTCCGGGGTCAGAAGTTTCCCCGGTTCACCTCTTTCAGCATGTCGATGTCGAGGACCTGGTCGGCCACGATCTTCTTCAGGCGCTGATTCTCGCGTCGCAGGTCCTTGAGCTCCTTGGCGTCGTCGGCCTTCATGCCGCCGTATTGATTGCGCCAGCGGTGGAAGGTCTGCTCGGAGATCTCGAGGTGCCGTGCCACCTCCTCGATGGTCTTTCCCTGGGCCAAGAGCTTGTCGCCCTCGGCCAACTTGCGGATCACCTGCTCGGGCGTATGACGCCGGTTCTTCATCTGTGCGTGTCCTCCTCGTCCCATCTTGGGACATCGGACTCGCACAGGAGGTGGATCAGTTCACGGGGATCCGGTCAGGGTTCGCGTGGGAGGTTGCGTCACAGTGAGGCCGTCGTGCGTCGCCGATCGCTGAGACGGTTCCCACCGGGTGGGTCAGCTCAGGCTGCTCGGCCCGTGAACGCGAGCAGCCTGGCTTGGGCATCGGCACCCCGGGGTGGATCGAGTTCTGTTCGCTTTAGTTCCCATGTTGGGAATCTGTCAAGCATTGACATGGACATGAGTTCACCAGCGAGTTGTTCTGAAGCTTGACCTGTTCGCTCAGCAGCTTGTTCTGCTTCTCCATCTCGATGGCTCTGTGGGCTCTGCTTAGAGTCTGGCTTTCCGGATACAGCGAGGCCGTACCGAACCGGGTCGCACGATGACAAAGTGGCGGGGTTCGCCAGAGGAGACTCCCTACGCGCCCCACTCGTGCCGAAGTGTCCCACCGTGCCGGCGAACGGGGGCAGGCGGCGGGTCAGGAGACCCGGTCGTAGAACGTCTGCGACACGCCTTCATCGAGGACAGCCAGGACCTTTTCGAGATGTCCACTCGCAAGAATCAATTCGCCGAATGCGGCGTCGTGGG
>DATDGU010000143.1:0-2575 GCA_036521915.1 Acidimicrobiia bacterium
AGCGCCGCGACGAGGTGGGCGTCGACCGTAGCGAGCTCGCCGGCCGCCCAGGCGGCCGCCTCGACGACCGGCACGTCGGCGTCGCCGAGCAGCGCGGCGAGTGCCGTCGAGAGGTCGTCGGGAGGGCGGCGGAGCCGTGGCGTGAGCTCGGCGGCGCGACGGCGCACCGAGGCGTCCCTGTCGCGCGCGGCGGACGTCCACGCGTCGGTGGCGCGCCGCGGCGACGCGCGCCGGACGACGGCCGCCAGCGCCGCGGCTCGCGCCCGAGGATCCGGGTCGTCGGTCACGGCACGGGAGAGCTGCGCCGCGGTGCCCGGCGCCAGGCGTGCGCGGTGTCCGAACGCGGCGAACGCGGCGGCGCGGACGATCGGGTCGTCGGAATCCGTCACGAGGGACCCCGTCCGATCGCGCGCCGCGACCGTGGGGCGACTAGCCCGACCGCGGGATCAGGGAGGTGAGGATGCTGACCGTCAAGGCGATCAGCAACGCGGAGCCCAGGCCCACCGCGGCGACGAGGAGCAGCCACCGGACGCTCGCGGAGCTCTTTCGGATCCAGCGGATCTGGCGGATCGACGCGATCCGGTCGGCGAGCTGCTTGCAGCTCTCGACGAAGGCGGCCCAGTCGGCGGGACGGGTGTCGCCGGGCGCGGGTCGCGTTCCGGGCCCGGCCGACGGTCGCGGTCCCGGGCCGCCCGCGGGCCCAGTCGGCGAGTCAGGCATGGGAGGACGGCTCGGGGGCTGCCCGGAGGATTGCGGACCCCGGATGGCAGGCTGGGGGTTCTCCACCCCACCAGTATCGGTCATCACGCAAGGAGCGGGGACGCAGTGTCCCATTCGTCGGCGGAGCCTCCCCCGCACCCGCCCGGGCGCTCCCGGCGCCGCCGCGTCCTCCAGACGATCGCGACGGTCGTCGGCACGTTGCTCGTCGTCGCGGCCGTCGCCGCCGCGGTCATCCACGTGCCCTACGTCATCGAGTCGCCGGGCGCCGCGACGCCGCTCACGTCCCAGGTCGTGACGGTGAGCGGGGCCCGCACCTACCCGCACCGGGGCCAGCTCCTCTTTCTCACGGTGCAGGTCACGACGAGCGACCCGAACCTGTACAGCTACGCCTTCGCCAGCCTCAGCAGCGACGACGCCGTGGTCGGGAAGCAGGACGTGCTCGGCTGCGCGTCCTACGCAGCCGACGCCCGGCTCAACACGCTGCTGATGGACGATTCGCAGAACGCGGCCAAGGAGGTGGCGCTGCGTCGCCTCGGCTACCCGGTGACGCCCACCGGTGACCAGGCCCTCGTCCTCGAGATCGAGTGCGGCGGCCCGTCCGACCACCACCTCCAGGAGGGCGACATCATCACCGCGGTCGACGGGCACCCGGTCGCCTCGGCGGACGACGTCCATCAGGCCGTGGTGGGCCTGGCGCCCCACGCCGTCGTGCACCTGACGGTGCGACGGGGCACGCAGACCGTGCCGGTGACGGTGCACAGCGGCCGCAACGGCACCACCGCCTTCCTCGGCATCATCACCCAGACGCTGACGATGTGGCACTTCCCGCTCGACCTGCGGATCAACACCCAGAACATCGGCGGGCCCTCGGCGGGACTCGCGTTCACCCTCGCGCTCATCAGCGCGCTGTCGCCGGGCGACGTGACCGGCGGCCGTCCGGTCGCCGTGACCGGCACGATCAACCCCGACGGCACCGTCGGGCAGGTCGGCGGCATCCCCCAGAAGGCGATCACCGCGCAGCGCAGCGGGGCCGTCGCGATGCTCGTCCCATCGGGGCAGGAGCGGGACGCCCGCGGCGCCGCCCCGCACCTGCAGGTGATCGCGGTGAAGACCGTCGACGACGCGCTCGCCGCGCTCCGCCGTCTCGGCGGCGTGCCGGTCGCGACCGGGACGCCCTTGGCGTCGCCGTCTGCCCAATAGCATCGAGCGGGTGGAAGGCTCCTCGTCGGGCGACGACGCGCATCCCGACCCCTCTGAACCCGACGACAGCACGCCCGAGCCCGACGCCGAGACGCGAGCCGCCGCGCTGCTCCGCGACGCCGAGGACGTCGCCGCGGCGAAGGGCCGCGCGATGGTCGACGAGGCCCGCGCGGTGCGCAAGCGCATGCTCGACGACCTCGAGCGCCGCCGCGCCACCCTGCTCGCCGAGCTCGAGCGGGTCCGCGCGGCGGTCGACGAGCTCGCCGAGGACCTGGCAGCACCGCTGCGGCGCCCCGAGCAGAGCGGGCAGCCCGACACGCCCGCGTCCGCCGAGTCGTCGCCGCCGGCCGACGCGGAGGACGCCCCCGGCGACGTGTTCGCCCGACTCCGGGCCGAGCAGGACGCGCCGGCCGCTGCCCCGGCGCCGCCTCCCGCGCCGTCGCCGCGCAGGAAGGCCGATGGCGGGGACGCCGCGGGAGCACCACCCGACGAGGCGGAGCCCGAGCTCGCAGCTCCCACCCCGGCCCCGCCGGCCGAGCCGCCCCCCGCCGCGGCGGTCGACCCGGACGACGCGATCCGGCATCGCCGCGACGAGGTCCTCACGCCGCTGACCGAGGTCGTGGTGCGCGCGTCGAAGCGCCTGCTCCAAGACGAG
>DATDGU010000144.1:0-4575 GCA_036521915.1 Acidimicrobiia bacterium
AGGACGGCGCAGAGGATGCCCAAGGTCAGCGCCGGTAGAGGCCGCGAGCCTCGAGTCGCTCCTTCTCCTCTTCGGAGAGCTGGACGTTCATGGGGGTGAGGAGGAACACCGAGTCGGCGACTCGCGACATCGACCCGCCGACGGCGTAGGCGAGGCCGCTCGAGAAGTCGATGATGCGCCGCTGCAGCTCCCGGCCGCTGCCCTGCAGGTTGAGGATCACCGCCTGGTTGCCCTTGACCCGGTCACCGATCTCCTGCGCGTCGTTGAAGTTCAGCGGCTCGACGACATGGACCTTCGCCGCCGACGTCGGGACGCTGCGCACGACCGGCGAGCGCGGCACCGACACGCCCGACGGGGGCTCCTCGCGAGGCGCCGCGGCGTCCCGGGGGACGGCGCGCACGGCGGGCTCGCCGTGCTCGGGCTGGGCGTGCGCGGGCGGCGTCGGCTCGACGGGGCGCACCTGCTCGGGGTGCCCCGCGTTGGCGTACTCGGGCACCCGGTGCTGCTCGGCCGCGTAGCCCGGGGGCTGATCGTGGCCCGCGTAGTGGGTCTCGTCGCCGTACTCGCCGGCCTCGTAGCCGCTGCCGTACGGGTCGTAGCCGTACTCCTCGTCGTCATCCTGGAGGCCCAGGTAGACCATGGCTCGTCGCCAGAGGGAAGCCATCTACGACGCGTGCACCGGTGGCACGCCCTCCACGCGTCGAGGTTACTGCTGAGGCGCCTGTGATTGGGGACGCTCGCCGAAGAGGGCTCGGCCCACCCGCACCAGCGTCGCGCCCTCCTCGACCGCGACCTCGTAGTCGTCGGTCATCCCCATCGAGAGCTCGGGGACGGCGGCGGCCGCGGCGAGGGCCCGCAGGCGCGCGAACCAGGGACGCGGGTCGTCGTCGTGCGGCGGGACCGCCATGAGCCCGACGACGGCCAGCCCGAGTCCGCGCAGCGCGTCGACGAGCGCCGTCGTGTCGCGGGGCGCGCAGCCGGCCTTCTGCGGCTCGTCGGCCAGGTTCACCTCGACGAGGACCCGCGCGCCCGGCGCGTGGCGCGCGAGGGTCTCGCCGAGCGCGAGGCGGTCGAGGCTCTGCCAGCAGGTGACCCACGCGGCGAGCGCCTTGACCTTGTTGCGCTGCAGCGGGCCGAGGAAGTGCCATCGCGGGGTCAGCTCGGCGAGCGCGGGCGCCTTGGCGAGGAGCTCCTGCGCCCGGTTCTCCCCCACGTCGCCGACGCCGGCCCGCAGCGCGGCCGCGATCCGGTCCGGTGCGACGAGCTTGGTGGCCGCGACCAGCGTCACCGCGCCGGGGTCGCGCCCGGCCCGGGTGGCCGCCGCGGCGATGCGGCCCCGGACGGCGTCGGCGCGCGCCGCGACGTCGGTCACTCGAGGACGGCGACGAGCGCCTGGCGGCCCGTCTCGCCGTCGCGCCGGTAGGAGAAGTGGTCGGGCGACGCCGCGGTGCACACGTCGACGTCCTCGAGGTCGGTGACGTCCACCCGGGCGAGGGCCGCCCGGACCCCCGCGGGCAGGTCGAGCGCGGGACGACCGTCGTGCGTCGTGGCGGCGAGCGTCGGCCCGTAGGCGTCGACGAGGCGGGCGAGGTTGTCGGGCCCGAACTCGTAGTGCGCGGGGTGGATGCAGGGGCCGAGCGCGGCGCGCACCCGCCCCTGGCCGACCGCGCGGAGGCGGGTGACGGCGGCCTCCAGGACGCCGGCGAGCAGGCCGGTCCAGCCGGCGTGCGCGACCGCGGCGGCATCGTCACAGGCGAGGACGACGGGGGCACAGTCGGCGGTGAGGACGGTCAGCGGGCGGCCGGCGGTGCGGGTGACCGCCGCGTCGGCCGGCGGGTCGGGCTCGGCCGCGGTGTCGGCGTCGAGGACGCTCGTGCCGTGGACCTGGCGGAGCCAGCACCAGCCCGCCGGATCGCCGAGCTGGAGCGCGTCGGCGAGGCGGCGTCGGTTCGTCGCGACGGCGTCGGGGGCGTCGCCGCTCCGGGTGCCGAGGTTGGCGGTGGCGAACGGCCCGGCGGACACGCCGCCGTGGCGGTCCGTCCAGACGGCTCGGACCGGGCCGAGCCGCAGCTGGATCAGCGCAGGAACTCGGGCACGTCGAACTCGTCGTCCTCGTCGCGCCCTTCCGATGCGGGCTCGCTGTCGTCGCCGGTGACGAGCCCGACCGGCTCGGAGCGGCGCGTCGGCGCGGCGCCGGGGCGGCGCAGCTCGGGGTGGCGCTCGCCCTCGAAGCGGTCGAACCCGGCGGCGATGACGGTGATGCGCACCGTCTCGCCGAGCGAGTCGTCGATCGTGGCGCCGAAGATGATGTTGGCGTCGGGGTGCGCGGTCTCCTTGACGATCTCGGCCGCCTCGTTGACCTCGAAGAGGCCGAGGTCGGCGGGGCCGCTGACGTTCAGGAGCAGCCCGCGGGCGCCCTCGATGCTCGCCTCGAGCAGCGAGCTGGAGATCGCGGCCCGGGCCGCGCCGATGGCGCGCCCCTCTCCGGACGATTCGCCGATGCCCATGAGGGCCGTGCCGGCGTTCTGCATGATGACGCGCACGTCGGCGAAGTCGGTGTTGATGAGCCCCGGGGTGGTGATGAGGTCGGTGATGCCCTGCACGCCCTGGAGCAGCACGTCGTCGACGAGTCGGAACGCGCTGAGCAGCGACGCCTTCTCGTCGGCCACGTCGAGCAGCCGGTCGTTGGGGATGACGATGAGCGTGTCGCACTTCTCGCGCACCCGCGAGATGCCGGCGTCGGCCTGCACCGAGCGGCGCCGGCCCTCGAAGCCGAACGGGCGGGTGACGATGGCGATGGTGAGCGCGCCGAGGTTGCGGGCGATCTCGGTGACGATCGGGGCGCCGCCGGTCCCGGTGCCGCCGCCCTCGCCGGCGGTGACGAACACCATGTCGGCGCCCTTGAGGACCTCCTCGATCTCGTCGCGGTGGTCCTCGGCGGCCTGGCGGCCGACCTCGGGGTCCGAGCCGGCGCCGAGCCCACGGGTGAGCTGGCGGCCGATGTCGAGCTTGACGTCGGCGTCGCTCACGAGCAGCGCCTGGGCGTCGGTGTTCACCGCGACGAACTCGACACCCTTGATCCCCGAGTCGATCATCCGATTCACGGCGTTGCCGCCGCCGCCGCCGACGCCGACGACCTTGATCACCGCCAGGTAGTTCTGGGGGTCGCCCAACATGTCGGTCGTCCTTCCCGTCGGGCCTCCCGCGAGGTTCTGCGAGCGGCTCCCCTCGGTGGTCGGCCCCTGCCCGGACCGACTCGACCCCCTATTGTCGCCCGCGGCGGTCGGTGAGCGCGGGATCGCGCCGGTCGGCGCTGGTGGCTCGGGGGCGTGCGGTGCTGTCGACCCGGCCTCATCGGCAGCTGGCACCGCCGGGGCAGGCACCTCCGGCGGCGAGGTAGCCACCGAGGGTAGCGGATCGGCGACCTCAGGCCCACCCTGGGCCTCGTCAGCCTCGTCAGGCTCGTGGATCTCGGCGGGCAGGCCGTCCTCGCCCCCGAGGAGCGACCAGCCGCTGGCCGGCGCGTCGTCGCCCTCCTGTTCCTCCCCTTCCTCTCTCTTGTCACTCGCGTCGGCGCGGTCCCCAGCGGCGGGCTCGTCGGCGGTGACCGTGGGCTCCACGTCGACGTCGAAGCCGGGCAGGCCCTCGGGCTCCCGGTCGACGTCGGGCGGCTCGTCGGGCGGGAGCTCCTCGTCGAGCGCCGCGTCCCGCGCCTGCTCCTCGAGGGCGTCGTCGGCGGCGTCGTCAGCCATGACCCCATCGTCGTCCGCCGCGGCGTCGCCCGGTAGGCGCGACTCGTCGTCGGCCGCGGCGTCGCCGGGCCGCGCGGTGTCGAGCACGGTCCCCTACCCGGCGACCGGTGCGCCCGGGACGCTCACGTCGATGTACGTGGCGGGTGCGACGAGCGCGCCGAGCACCGCCGCGGCGGCCTGGGCCTTCGCGGCGAGCTGGGTGCCGTTGCCGAAGAGAAGCTGGGGCCCGCCGGGGACCAGCGCGGTGAGCCCGCTCGGCAGCGAGAGGAGCGTGCTGACCCTTGCCCGCAGCGTCGCCGGGAGCGCGGCGGCGAGCCGGGCCAGCGCGGACGGGACGCGGCTGCCGACCTGCGCGGCAGGCGCGCCGGCGAGGACGGGCAGCCCGGCAGGCGCGCGGGCGACGATCGCCGTCGCCTGGCCGTCGCCGTCGATGAGCGCGACCTTGCCGGGCCCGGCGGCGACGCTGCCGACGGTCGGCTCGAGGGTCACGTGGATCACGACGGTGGAGGGGAAGTGGCGGGTCACGGTCGCGGACGCGACCCCGGGCACCGACTCGGCGGCGGCGGCGACCGAGCCGGCGCTCAGCAGGACGATCGGCTTGCCGGCGACGCCGGCGGCCTGCGCGACGTCGGCCTGCTCGGTGCCCGCGCCGTCGACGACGACGGTGCGCACGGCGAGCAGCGGCGAGTAGACGATCGCGACGGCGACGAGCAGCACCGTGAGGATGCCGGCGCCGAGCACCAGCCGGTGGAGGCGGCGGCGGCCGTTGGCGCGCTGGACAGCGGCGCGGCGGGCCCGCACCCGCTGGTCCATGCGGACGCGG
>DATDGU010000145.1:0-9183 GCA_036521915.1 Acidimicrobiia bacterium
GGCGTAGACCAGCCAGCGCTGGCCCGACGCGTCGACGAACGTGTCGGGCCCGCTCGGTCCCGCGCCGTCGGGCCCGTTGCCGAGCAGCGGCCCGTCATGGGGCTTCATGCAGGGGCCGGCCGGTGAGCTGCAGGTCGCGTACCCGATCGCGGAGGAGGCGCTGTCGTACCAGTTCGCTGAATAGAAGAGGTAGTAGGTCCCCCCGGACGCCACCATCGCCGGGCCCTCGACGACCTTCTTCCACGGCTGCGCGCCGCCGCCGCCGCTGCCGTCCTCCCACGCCTGGTCGACGCCGAGGAGGTCGTGCGGGCTCCCCACCAGCGACAGCCCGTCGGCCGAGAGCGGCTGCGAGCGGATCACGGCCGGCAGGTCGCAGCAGTTCCCGTCGGTCTTCCAGAGGAGCCAAGCCTGCCCGCTGCCGTCGACGACCACGTTGGGATCGATCGAGCCGCCGATCCCGAAGTCGCACTCGATCGGGCCCGCGTCGACCGGCTGGTACGGGCCCTGGGGAAGCGACGACGTCGCGGCGCCGATGCACTGGTCGCCGGTCGCCGGATACGGCGCGGTGAAGTAGAGGACCCACGTCGCGCCGAACTGGTGGACGGCGGGCGCCCAGTTCTTGCTCTGCAGAAAGAAGTAGTCCTGCCACGCGGGCGGGCGGGCCAGCGCGTCGGCGGGCGTGCTCCGCGACCACGAGCGCAGATCGGGACTGATCGCCGTCGGCACGAGCGGGACGTCGAGCCCGCCGTACGACGAGTTCGTCGAGAACGCGAAGTACGGCTCTGCGCCGGTCGCGCACACCTGCCCGGCCGCGCACGGGTTCATGACCGTCGGGTCGGGGAAGTCCTGCCCGTACACCGGCGGCTGCGCGCCGTAGAGCGGGGCCGGCGGCGGCGCGAGCGGCACGCACGCCGCGGCGACGACGCCGAGCGCGACGAGCAGGGCAGCCGACGCGAGGCGTGGGCACCGCCGATGCGCGCGGCGCCGTCCGCCCCGAGGCGACCCGCGCGGGGGCCGAGGCGACGCGGGAACGATCAGCGCTGCTCCCAGACGTCGCAGACCTGGTCGGCGGTGACGAGCGTGGCGAGGGGCGCCAGCGTGTGCTGCACCATCGCCTCGGCGTAGTCGGCGGGCACGCCCGCCACCGCGTCGGTGACGACCGCGCAGCGGTACCCGAGGTCGACGGCGACCATCACGAGGCCGGCGATCCCGATGTTGACCGACACACCGGTCGCCACGATCGTGCGGACCCCGAGGTTGCGCAGCGTCTGGTCGAGCTCGGTGCCCGGGAACGGGGTGAGCCCGTGACGGCGCCCCGAGACGAGGTCACCGGATGCCGGGCCGAGCTCGGGAACCAGCTCGGTGGAGTCCGTGCCGACGACGAGGTTGGCCTCGCCCTTGGCGAGGGCGCGGAGCAGCGGCGCGTTCTCGCTCGATCCCGCTCGGTCGGCGCGGAACTCGGCGACGCAGTGCACCACCCGGGCGCCCGCCCCGCGGGCCGCGGTGACGACACGCGCCGCCTGGGTCACCACGTCGCGCCGGGCCACCTCGTCGCGGAGGGCGGGGATGGCGGCGCGGTCGCCGACGACGCCGCGCTGGAGCTCCATCGTGAGCACCGCGGTCGTCGCCGGCGCGAGGAGCTCGGCGAGGTCGATCGCCACGCCCGCGACGCTACGCGCCGGACGCGGCCCCGGGCTCCGTCGCCGAGAGGCCGCCGAGACCGCCGGTCCGGCGGCGCCGCCGGGTTTGACAGCCCGCGCGGCGACCGGCCACGCTGCGCGACATGGCCGAGCAGTCGCTGACGTTCGACGGCGTGCACGAGGGCGACGCCGCGCCCGAGTTCTCGCACCAGCTGTCCCGCACCGACCTCGTCCGCTACGCGGGCGCGTCGGGCGACTTCAACCCGATGCACCACGACGAGGTCGCGGCGACCGGGTCGGGGCTGCCGAGCGTGTTCGGGCACGGCATGTTCACGATGGGGCTGCTCGGCAAGGCGCTCACCGACTACGTCGGCGTGGGCAACCTGCGCGTCTACAAGGTGCGCTTCACGAAGCAGACCTGGCCGGGCGAGACGCTCAGCACCAAGATCACGGTCAAGAAGAAGTATGAGGAGAACGGCGAGCACCGGGTCGATCTCGACTGCTCGGTTGTCAACGAAGGCGGTGAGACCAAGGTGAGCGGGGTGGCCGTGGCCGCCTTGCCCACCGCCTAGCGGCCGCGTGCGCTTCGATCTCCCGTCCCCCGACGACGAGAGCCAGCCGTTCTGGGATGCCGCCCGCACCGGCGAGTTCCTCATCAAGCGCTGCGCCGACTGCGGCGCCGCGCACTTCTATCCCCGCCCGTTCTGCCCCCGGTGCTGGAGCACCCGGGTGTCCTGGGAGGCGGCGAGCGGCCGGGCCGCGCTGTACACCTGGTCGGTCGTGCACCACAACGACCTCCCGCCCTTCCGCGAGCGTCTGCCCTACGTGGCCGCGGTCGTTGACCTTGCCGAGGGCCCGCGGGTGATGACCACGGTCGTGGACTGCGACCCCGCCGACCTCGCGATCGGCATGGACCTGCAGGTCGCGTACCGCGAGCTCGACGAGGAGATCACGATCCCGGTGTTCGTGCCCGCCTGATGGCCGACGAGCTCGGCGACTGGAACTTCCCGTTCGAGGCGCCGCTCCACGACGTCTTCCCCGCGCTGCACGAGGCGCAGAACGCGTGGATGAGCCAGCTCGATTCGCTGCCCGCGCCCGACCGGCGCACCCACGAGCTCATCCGGCTGGCGTGCACGGTCATCCTGCGCAACCCCGCCGGGGTGGAGCGCCACACCCGGCTCGCCGCCGAGGTGGGCGCCTCCTGGGAGGAGATCCTCGGCTCGATCATGCTCACGTGCCCCGGCTTCGGGCTGCTGCCCGCGGTCGAGGCGATCCCGCACGCCGAGCGAGGCTTCACGGCCGCGCGCGACCCCGAACTGGAGGGCGATGACGACGAGTGAGGTCCCGTTCCGGATCCTGCCCAAGCTCACCGAGCGCAACGCGCACTTCTGGCAGGGCGGACGCGACGGCGAGCTGCGTTTCCAGCGCTGCCTCGACTGCAGCTACTACCTGCACCCGCCGGCGGTCATCTGCCCCCGCGACTGGTCGAAGCGCATCGGGGTCGAGGCGGTGTCGGGGCGCGCCGAGGTGCTCGCCTACTCGGTGAACCACCAGCCCTGGATGCCCGGTCTCGAGCCGCCTTTCGTGCTCGCGATCGTTGGCTGCGTCGAGCAGGACGACCTGCGTGTCACCACGAACATCGTGAACTGCCCGCCCGAGGACGTCCGGATCGGCATGCCGGTCCAGGTCCTGTTCGAGCCCCACGTCGAGGAGGAAGTGTGGATCCCGCTCTTCGAGCCCGCGCCATGAGCGGCGCGTCCGACCGTCCGGCCCGCGGGGCGCGGTGATGGACGTCGACCTCGTGGGGGAGCGCCGCGCCGTGATCAGCGGCGTCGGGCAATCCGACATCGGCCGCCGCCTCTACCGTGACCCGCTCGACCTGACCGTCGACGCGTGTCTCGAGGCCATCCGCGACGCCGGGCTGACCACCGCCGACATCGACGGGATCTCGACCTACCCCGGCGGGATGGACAACCCGTCCGGGTTCTCGGGCGCCGGCGTGACCGACGTCCAGGAGGCCCTGCGGCTGAACCTCAGCTGGTACGCGGGCGGCCTCGAGCTGCCCGGCCAGCTCGGCGCGGTCGTGAACGCCATCCTCGCCGTCTCCGCCGGGCTGGCCCGCCACGTCGTGTGCTTCCGCACCGTGTACGAGGGCAGCGCCCAGGGGACGAAGGGCCGCGCCGCGGTGATGCCCGGCGGCGACAGCCGCAGCGGCGGGTTCCGCGCGACGGGGTTCATGGAGTGGCTGCTGCCGTTCTCGGCCCCGTCCGCCGCGATCTGGATCGCGATGTACGCGTCGCGGCACTTCCACGAGTACGGGACGACGCGCGAGCAACTGGCCCAGATCGCGCTGAACGCGCGGAAGAACGCCGAGGTGAACCCGAAGGCGATCTACCGCGACCCGATGTCGATGGACGACTACTTCGCGGCGCGCATGATCTCGTGGCCGCTGTGCCTCTTCGACTGCGACGTGCCCTGCGACGGCGGCACGGCGATGATCGTGTCGCGCGCCGAGACGGCGCCCGACCTGCGCAAGGCGCCCGTCGCGGTCGAGGCGGTCGGCACGGCGTTCCACGGTCGGCCCAGCTGGCAGGACTACTACGACCTCACGACGATGGCCTGCCAGGACGCGGGCGCGCAGCTGTGGACCCGCACCGACCTCCAGCCGACGGATGTGCAGGTCGCCGAGATGTACGACGGCTTCTCCTTCATCACCATGTGCTGGCTCGAGGCGATGCAGTTCTGCGGCAAGGGGGAGTCGGGACCCTTCGTGGAGGGCGGCGAGCGGATCGCCCGCGACGGCCAGCTGCCGCTCAACACCCACGGCGGGCAGCTCTCGGCGGGACGCCTCCACGGCTTCGGCTTCCTCCACGAGGCCTGCACCCAGCTCTGGGGGGAGGCCGGCGACCGCCAGGTCCCGGGCGAACCCGAAGTGGGGGTGGCCTGCGCGGGCGGCGGCCCGCTCGCGGGCGCGCTGCTCCTCACGCACCGCTAGTCGAGCGTGATCGTGGCCAGCTCCTCGAGCTGGTCGACGGTGCCGCCCCCGGTGCGCTGGAGGGTGAGCAGCCGCTTGTAGAAGAGGTGGACGTCGTGCTCCCACGTGAAGCCGATGCCCCCGTGAACCTGGATGGCCGACGCGCCGACCCCGGCGAGGTCGTCGGCCGCGAACGCGAGCGCCATCGTTGCGGCCCGGTGCCGCTCCGCGGGCGGCGCGGCGTCCGCCGCCCAGCACGCGTAGTAGCCCGCGGCCCGCGCCATCTCGACGGCGCGGAGCATGTCGGCGCACAGGTGCTGCACGGCCTGCAGCGACCCGATCGGCACGCCGAACTGGTGGCGCTGCTGCGCGTACGCCACCGACAGGTCGAGCGCGGCCTGCGCCGCACCGACGCCGTCGACGACCGCGCCGGCGGCGAGCCGGTCGAGGGTCGCGCCCACGGCGTCGGACGCCTCGGCGCCGACCCGGCGGGCCGGGCTGGCGTCGAGGACCACCGTCGCCTCGGCGTGCGTCCCGTCGACCGTCGGGGTCGCGGTCACCGAGGCGTCGCCCCGCTCGACCGCGAACACGCCGAGGCCGGCCCCGGCGTCGGCGACGACGAGCAGCACGTCTGCGCTCGGCCCGCCGTCGACGTGGACCTTCGTGCCGGTCACGCGCCACCCGTCGCCGTCGCGGGCGGCCCGGGTGGCGGGCTCGCGCCAGGCGACCCGGCGCGCCGGCTCATAGAGCGCGACGGCACCGCGCGCCTCCCCGGCGGCGAGGGCCCCCAGCGCCGCGTGGGCCCCCCAGCCGTCCAACGCGCCGACGAGGCTGACCGCGCCGACGGCGGACGCCAGGTCGGGGGTGGGGCAGGCGGCCCGGCCCAGCTCCTCGAGGACGACGGCCGCGTCGACGAGACCGCCGTCCGCGCCACCGCGCTCGGCCGGCGCGAGGAGCCCGACGACGCCGAGCTCGACGAGGCCGCGCCACACCTCGTCGGGGACGCCGCGCTCGGAGCCGTACCAGGCGCGCACCTCGCGCACCGGCGCCCGCGCCACGAGGAAGCTCCGCACGGACTCGCGCAGCGCCTCCTGCTCAGCCGAGAACTCGAAGTCCACGTCCGCTCCCGCGACCACCCCCGATCGGGGCGTGGGCGCCCGGGAGGGTAGCGAGCCGCGCCGGACCGGCCAAACGCAGGCGAGTCAGTCGTCGCGCAGCAGCACGTCGTCGAGCTTGGTGATCTCGAAGACGCGCCGGACCTCCGGCCGGACGTTCACGACCCGCAGGTGGCCGCCCAGCCGATGGTGTGCGGCGACGAGCGTGGCGAGGCCCCGCGAGTCGACGAACGTCGTCTCGGCGAGGTCGACCGTGACCGTCCCGTGCTTGTCCAGGGACGCGAGGGCGTCCGCGAGGCGAGGCGCTGCGGCGAGGTCCAGCTCACCCGCGACCGCCACCCGGCCCGGCTCGGTGCGCATCGAGAAGGTCTCCACGGGGAGTCCGTTTCGTCCGGGCCGGCCAGAGGGGTCGGAAGGGGAGATTTGGATCCTGGCGCCCCCCACGCGGGTCGTCAAGCGACGGCCCGTCACGGGCCGGCCGGACCCGGGACGAGCGACGGAACGCAGTGCTCCGACGCGGGGGGCGTCAGTCGAGCTCGAAGACGTCCTGGAGCCCGGTGATGTCGATCACCTTGCGCGGCGCCGGCTGGAGGTGGCGGAGCGCCAGGTGGCCCCCACGCTCGCGGAGGCGCCCCACGGCGCCGATGAGGACGCCGAGGCCGGCCGAGTCGACGAACCCGACGTCGGCCATGTCGATCACCACGTCCTCGGCGCCGCCCTCGATGACCGCCTGGAGCTCGCTGCGCAGCACCGGCGCCGTCGCGAGGTCGAGCTCGCCGGCGAGGACGAGCTCGGCGCGCCCGTCGTGCGTCGTCGCCTGCACCCGGAAGGCGCCTGAGGTGTCGTCCATCGTCATCGGTCCCTTCGTCGTGTCATGCGCCGGCGAGCAGCTCGAACCACACCGCGTACCCGGGGGAGGCTGCCCGGTCGCCCCAGCGGTCGGCGACCGTGTCGACGATCTGGAGGCCGCGACCGCCCGGCGCGTCCGGGGAAGGCGGGAGCAGCATGGCGCGGCCGACCCCGCCGTCGACCACCTCGACCCGGATGCGTCGCCCGTCGCACATGACGGAGACGCGGCTGTCGGTCGCGGCGTGGCAGATCGCGTTCGTGACCAGCTCGCTCGTGAGCAGCCGGGCCTGGTCGATGACGCTCGGGGGGCACTGCCACTCGGCGAGCGTGCGCTGGACGAAGTCGCGTGCGCCGGCGGCGCTGTCGGGGGCGGGTTCGAACCAGGAGCTCATGGCGTCGTCACTCATGTCGGTGCGGTCGAGGCCTCGCGCAAGCGGCCGAGGCTCTGGGTGAGCAGGCGTGAGATGTGCATCTGGCTCAGGCCGACCCGCTCCGCGATTTCGGACTGCGTCAGGCCGGCGAAGAAGCGGAGCTCGACGATCACCCGCTCGCGCTCCGGCAGCGCCGCGAGCAGCCGCTCGAGGGCGAGGCGCTCGTCGACGTCGCGGAACTGGTCGGCCCCGGCGGGCGCGTCCGGCGTGGGGGCGTCGGCGGTCGGGGGCGCGTCGAGCGACGCCAGGTTGTAGAGGCTCCCCGCCTCCATCGCCTCGAGCACCTCCTCCTCGTCGACGTCGGCCCGGGCGGCGAGCTCGGCCGGCGTCGGCGACCGACCGAGCTCTTGGGTGAGTTCGGCGACGACGCGGTTCAACTGGAGATAGAGCTCCTGGAGCCGTCGGGGGATCCGGACGGCCCAGCCGGTGTCGCGGAAGTGCCGCTTCAGCTCCCCGAGGATCGTCGGGACGGCGAACGTCGAGAACTGCATCCCCCGGTCGGGCTCGAAGCGGTCGACCGCCTTGAAGAGGCCGACCATCGCGACCTGCTGCAGCTCGTCGAGCGGCTCGCCGCGGTGCACGAAGCGCCGGGCGAGGTGATGGGCGAGCCCGGCGAAGTCCTCGACGAGCTCGTCGCGCAGCGTCGTGTCGTGCGTCCGGGCGTACTCCTCGAAGCGCGTGTCGGTCATGCCCCGTCGCCGTTCGAGCGCTTCCAGACCTCGAAGCAGACGAGGTCGGCCTCGTCGACGATCGTGAAGTCGTCGACGCTCGCCGCGAGGATCGATCGGGCGAGCGGCCCGAGCAGGACCGGGGGCCGATCGTGGTCGAGGCGGGCCACGCCGCGGGCGCTCACCTCGCCGGCCCGGAACCGCAGGCGGACGACGAGGCGGCCCGCGCCGCCCGTCCCGGTCGCGGCCTCGACGACGGCGACGCACAGCTCGTCCATCCCGGCCTGGAGGGCGTGGGCGGAGGGGACGTCGAGCCCGGCCCGTGCCGCGGCGTCGAGGGCGGCGAGACGGACCGTCCGCAGACTGCGGAGGTCGAGCGGAACGTCAATCTCCAAGGCGTCAGCCACCCTCTGGACGGTACCCAGACCGGTCGGCGCGTATGCGTTCCCACGGGCGCTGCTTGAAGCGCACGCGAACCGGGTAAGCCTCGTTGCGGTCGCCGCGCCGCGCGAGGAGTCACGATGAAGCGAACCCGACCCAGTCGTCGCACCCGCGCCGAGGAGCGCAAGGACGCGGCCGTGACCGCGCGACCCGACCGCGCGCCGACTCCCGAGGAGGCCCACGCCGCCGACGGGCGCCCGCTCGACCCGGACGTGCTCGTCCGCCCCGAGGCGATGTACCGCCGCGGGGCGGACGAGCCGGGTGAGGGACGCGTGCCGTGATCCGCGCCGCTCACGGGGCGGATGCCCCGCCGGCCCGTCGCCGCTCGGTAGCGTCGCGGGCGCAGAGGGGGTAGGGGATGGTCGAAGCGGCGCGCGTCGTCCTCACGGTGCCCGCCGACGCGAGCTTCGTGCGCCTGGCCCGCCTCGCCGCCGCGGACGCGGGGAGCCGGGCCGGCCTCACGCTCGAGGAGATCGACGACCTGCGCATCGCGGTGGGGGAGCTCTGCGTCCAGGTCATGGGCCCGGGCGACGCCACGACGTCGCTGACGTTCGCCATCTCGCCCGGACTCGTCGAGATCGACGGCGTCGGCCCCCCGGCGCTCGAGACCGACTTCACCGAGATCTCGAAGTCCATCGTCGCGGCAGTGGCCGACGCCCACGAGGTCTCGACGAACGGTCAGACGCGCCAGTTCCATCTCACGAAGCAGTCCGTCCCGGCCCGCGCGTAGCGGCGTCAGGCGAGGACGCGCAGGTCCCGGACCTCGTCGGCGCCCACCCCGCCGGAGCTGCGCAGCGACGGCCGGTAGCCGGCGTCGGCCCGCTCGTCCTCGGTTTCGCCGCCCCACAGCCCGAACTCGCGGTGCTCCCGGGCCCACGCCTGGCACGGGCGCTGCACCGGGCAGGCCGCACAGAGGGTGCGGGCCAGGCGCTCGCGACGCGCCTTGCGGCCCGGCCGCTCGAGCGGCGACGCGAAGAAGAGGTGCGTGCTGCCCCTGCACTGTGCATGCTCTCGCCACGTCTCGGCGCCTCGCCGCGCCTCGACGTCGTATGCGATCGGTAGTGC
>DATDGU010000146.1:0-2474 GCA_036521915.1 Acidimicrobiia bacterium
AGGGCGCGACGGCGTTCATCGAGAAGCGCGACCCGGTCTGGCGGGACCCCGGGTAGCCCCCTCGGGCCGCCGTTCCCATTCTGGGAGTGATCGCTCCTAACATTGGGGGCGTGGAGGAGCTGCGGGTCGAGGAGCTGGCCCGACGGACCGACACGTCCGTCGACACCATCCGCTTCTACCAAAAGCGTCGGCTCTTGGCCCCGCCGCGCCGGGTCGGCCGCGTCGCCTGGTACGGGCCGGAGCACGTGGCGCGCCTCGAGCGGATCCGCGAGTTGCAGGGCCTGGGGTTCTCCCTCGCGGTGATCCGGCGGCTCCTCGACGGGGAGCTCGACGCCGTGGACGAGCCGCTTGCCGCCGCGGTCGCCGACGCCGGGGGTGAGGAGCTGCTCACACTCGACGAGCTCGCGGCGCGCGCCGCGGTGCCGGCCGCGCTGCTCGAGACCGCGGTGCGCGAGGGCCTGCTGGTGCCCCGCACCCGCGACGGCGATCCCCGGTTCGCGGCGTCGGACGGCGCGATCGTCACGGCCGGATTGACGCTCCTCGAGGTCGGGCTGCCGCTGCCCGCGCTGCTCTCGCTGGCGCGCCGGCAACACGACGCCACCCGTGACATCGCCGAGGAGGCCGTGCAGCTCTTCGACACACACGTCCGCGAGCCGCTGCGCGGGAGCCCCGCGAACCAGGCCGACCAGGCCGAGCACCTCGTCGACGCGTTCCGGACGCTGCTGCCGGCGGTGACGACGCTCGTCGCCCACCATTTCCGCAGCGTGCTGCTGGAGGTCGCGCAGGAGCACCTCGAGGCGGTCGGCGAGCCCGCCGAGCTCCACGCGGCGCGCGCCGAGCCGGGGTGGAGCGCCGCCGACGGTCAGGGCGCACCGTGACCGCGAGGACTTCGACGACGACGCTGCCCGAAGGGGACGAGAAACGTGTCGCCGTCGAGGCGATGTTCGACCGGATCGCGCCGACCTACGACCGCACCACCCGCGTCATCTCGCTCGGGCTGGACCAGCGGTGGCGGCGGCGGGCCATCGCCGCCCTTGACGCACCGCCGGGGGCGCAGATCCTGGACGTCGGCTGCGGCACGGGCGACCTGTGCCGCGAGCTGGTACGCCACGACCTGCGCGCCGTCGGCGTCGACCGCTCGGCGGGGATGCTCGCCGCCGCGCGGGTCGACGCGCCGCTCGTGCGAGCCGACGCCGAGCGCCTCCCGTTCCCCGACGCGACGTTCGACGGTGTCATCACGGCGTTCACGCTCCGCAACGTCGTCGACCTCGACGCGATGCTGCGCGATTGCGTCCGCCTGCTCGTCCGCGGCGGCCGGTTCGTCGCCCTCGACACGGCGGTGCCCGAGCGGCTCGTGTGGCGCGTCGGGAACGCCGTGTGGTTTCGCGGCGTCGTTCCGCTGCTCGGTCGGGTACTGGCCCGGGACGCCGACGCTTACCGGTACCTGCCCCGCTCCACCGCCTACCTCCCGCCGAGCGCGGCACTCACGGCGAGCCTCGAGGACCTCGGCCTCGTCGACGTGCGCCACGAGACGATGACGGGCGGGTCCGTGCAGCTGCTGGCCGGGGTCCGCCGATGACGTCGCTCGCCGCGGCGCGCCCGGGGCTCGCGGCGGTGACGCGCCCGATCGCCGAGCACCCCGACCTGCTCGAGGCGCGCGGCGACGACGGGTTCGCGTGGCTGCGCGACGGCGCCGGGATCGTCACGGCGGGCGTCGCGGCCCGTGTCCCGGCCGAGGACGCCGACACCGCGCTCGCCGAGATCGAGTCGGACAACCCGCTCGACTGGTCGGGCACCGGCCCCCTCGCCGTCGGCGCGCTCCCCTTCGATCGCACGCACGCCGGCGAGCTCGTCATCCCGAGCACGGTGATCGGCCGCCGCGCCGACGGCCGCTGCTGGGTCACCGAGGTCGGCGACCGTCCGGCCTGCCTCCACGCCTCGTCGAGGACCGCCGCGCCGTCGAGATGGACCGTCACCCCCGACACGGACCGCGACGGGTGGCGCCACATGGTCGACGTCGCGCTCGACGCGATCGGTCGCGACGAGCTGACGAAGGTTGTGCTCGCCCGGTCCGTCGTCGTCGAGACCGACACGGCCCCGTCGGTGACCGACGTGCTCACCCACCTCCGGGCCCGCCAGCCCGGCTGCTTCCTGTATCACACCGACGGGCTCGTCGGCGCGACCCCCGAGCTGCTGGTCCGCCGCGTGGGGCGGCGGGTCGAATCGTGCCCCCTCGCTGGGACCGCGCCCCTCGACCCCGACGCGGCGGCGCGGCTGCGTGCGTCGGCGAAGGACGCGTGGGAGCACCGACTCGTCGTGGACGACGTGGTCGCCACGCTGGACCCGGTGTGCGAGCAGCTCGCCGTCCCTGCCGAGACCTCGCTCACGACGCTCGCGTCGGTGCTGCACCTCGCCACGCCGGTGCAGGGCACGCTGCGCGCGCCGGCCGCGTCCGCGCTGACGCTGGCCCGCAC
>DATDGU010000147.1:0-4706 GCA_036521915.1 Acidimicrobiia bacterium
GAGGGGATCGCGTACGTCACGGGGGCCAGCCGCGGCATCGGGCGCGGGGTGGCGCTGGAGCTCGCCCGTCGCGGCTTCGACACCGTCGCCACCATGCGCGACCCGGCGGCCGGCGCGGCGCTCCCCGACGAGGCCGCCGCCGTCGGTGGCAGGCTCCGCGTCGCGCGCCTCGACGTGACGCAGCCCGAGACGATCGCGCTGCCCGACGGCCTCCGCGTGCTGGTGAACAACGCCGGGGTCGAGAAGCCGCACCCGGCGTTCGAGGACACCCCCGCCGCCCTGTGGCGCGAGATGTTCGACACGAACGTGTTCGGGCTGATCGAGGTCACCCGGCAGGCGATCCCGCGTCTGCGGGCGAGCGGCGGCGGCGTGCTGTGCAACGTCACCTCGTCGTCGATCCTTGCCCCCGTCCCTTTCTACGCGCCGTATCGCTCGAGCAAGGCCGCGGTGAGCGCGATCGGCGAGAGCCTGCGGGCCGAGCTCGCGCCGTTCGGCATCCGGGTGCTCGAGATCATGCCGGGGCCGATCGCCACCGACATGCTCGAAGGATCGGACCGGGCGCCCGAGGCCGTCGAGCGGCCCGAGTACCGGGACATGGCGCAGCGCTACTTCGAGGGCCGCCAGGGCATCGGCCCGATGATCACGAGCGTCGAGGACGCGGCGCGGGCCGTCGCGGACGCAGTGCTCGACGACGACGCGCCGCTCCGGGTCGGCTGCGACCCGATGGCGGTCGGGATGATCGACGCGTGGCGCGGTCAGTCCGACGAGACCTTCCAGCGCTCGATGCTGCCGGCGTGGACCGGGGCGTCCTGACCTCCTAGCCGCAGTTACCGCCCCAGGGCGCCGTGCCCTGCCACTGGTAGAGGTCCCAGGCGATGTCGTCCTGGTCGTACTCCGAGGCCGTGTTGGGCGGGACGCCGATGAGGTTGCCGCGCCCGGCGTGGTTCGCGGTGCTGTCCCACGTGGCCTGGAGGAACTGGTAGGCACCCAGGTAGGGGCCGGACGGGTTCACCGCGCCGTAGTCGCCCCCGCTCTCGCGGTCCCGGGTGCACACGAGGAACGGGTCGTTGTGGTGCGGGTTCTCGCCCGGGCTCGGCGCGTAGCTCGGGTTGCCCCCACCCGCGGGTGCCGCGGGTGCCGACCCTCCACCCCCGCCCTGGGGAGCCGCCGTCGCGGCGGCCGCCGCGGCGGCGGCTTGGTTGGCCTGGGTCTGCGCCGCGGTGAGCTTGGCCTCGATGGCCGCGCCTTGGGCTTGCAGCGTCGCGAGCGCCCCGGCCGCGTCCTGCTGTGCCGCCTGCAGCGTCTTCTCGTCGCCGCGCAGCTTCGTCTCCGACTGGCGCAGCGCGGTGAGGGCCCGGTTGTCCTGCCCGTTCAGCACGCTGAGCCACTCGGCCTGCTGGGCGGCGGCCAGGACGCTGCCGCTGCCGATGAGGGCGCCGAGCTGCTGGGAGCCCGCGCCCTCGTAGGCGGCGACCGCCCGCGCGAGGGCGGTCTTGGTGCGCGCCGCTTCCTCGGCCTGGAGCGCGGGCAGCTCGGCCTGGAGCGCGCCGATCTGCGCGGTGAGCGCCTGATAGTGGTCGAGGGCGCCGAAGTAGGCGGTGGACGCCTGGTCGGCCTGCTGGCGCAGCGACGCGACGCTCGGGTCGGAGCTGGCGCCGTTGCCCGTCGTCTGGGCGCCGAGTGGCGCCGCGCCGAGCGCGAGGACCGCGGCCGCGGCGACCACGGCGCCCAGCGCCTGGGCCGGGCCGAGGCGGCGACGAGCCGTCAGGAGAGGTGGGCGCACGCCAGCATCGAGCATCTCGGTCAGGTCAGCTCCACCCTTCGGCCAACGGGCGCACGAGCCGGTCTGAGGGCACCCGCCGCCAGGGAAGCCTTCACCCTAGTGGCCGGATCGCGTGGGACGACGGCTCGGCCGCGTACGCTCACCGGCGCCCGGGAGGTGCAGGGCATGCCCGAACGGCCCGAGACCCGCCCTAGCGCCGGCCCGCCGCGGGAGCCGCCGCCGACCCGCTGGGCGCTACCCGACCCGAGGGCGGCCGACGGCGACCTCGTGGGGCTGGGCGCCGACCTCGAGCCGGGGACGCTGCTCGCCGCCTACCGCGCGGGCTTCTTCCCGATGCGCGTCGAGCCGGGCGGGCCGATCGGCTGGTGGTCGCCCGATCCGCGAGGGGTGATCCCGCTCGAGGGCGGGCACGCCGCCCGCTCGCTCCGCCGCTCGGCACGCCGCTACAACGTCACCGTCGACACGGCATTTCCGGCGGTCGTGGCCGGCTGCGCCGACCCGTCGCGACCCCACGGCTGGATCGACGACTCGTTCCAGGCGGCCTACGCGCGACTCCACGAGCTCGGCTGGGCCCACAGCGTCGAGGTGTGGACCACCGGCGAGGGGTCGCCGCGGCTCGCCGGCGGCCTCTACGGCGTGGCGATCGGCGGCTTCTTCGCCGGCGAATCGATGTTCCACCGGGCGCGCGACGCGTCGAAGGTCGCGCTGCTCCACCTGGTCGAGTCCCTCCCCGCGGCGGGCGGCCGCCTCTTCGACGTCCAGTGGTGCACGCCGCACCTCGAGACCCTCGGGGCGGTCGCGCTGCCTCGCGACGAGTACCTCGCCCGCCTCGCCGACGCGGTCCGCCGGCCGGCGCTGCGCCTCCGCTAGGTCGCGGCGCGGTCGGCCGCGACCGCGTCCAGCAGCTCGTACTCCGTCTCGGTGTCCGGTGCGTTCTCGAAGTCGATGACGCCGATCTCGGTGAAGCGGTCGCGCAGCCAGCCGTCACCGGCGTCGAGCAGCCCGAGCTTCTTGCAGTTCGGGACGATCTTGGCGAACAGCGACGCCTGGAACGGGTTCACGCCCGGCTGGCGCAGCTCGAAGAGCATCTTGGTGATCGTCTCGCGGTCCACCCCGCAGCGCTCCCACACGGTGTGCATCATCAGCCGGTCACGCATGCGCAGGGCCGCCTCGAACGCGAACTCCTGGCGCTCGCGGATCTCCGGGCCGCTCAGCCCCCCGTAGTACTCCTGCAGCGAGAGGACACCGAACGCGACGTGGCGCGCCTCGTCGCTCAGCACGTAGCGGAGCAGCTTCTTCAGCAGCGGCTCCTCGGTCACGGCGTGCATGAAGCCGAAGGCGGCGAGCGCGAGCCCCTCGATCATGATCTGCATGCCCATGTAGGTCATGTCCCAGCGGGTGTCGCCGATGACGTCGTCGATGAGCAGCTGCAGGTTCGGGTTCACCGGGAAGCCCCCACCGAGCTTCGTGTCGAGGTAGCGGGAGAACACCTCGACGTGGCGGGCCTCGTCCACGACCTGGGTCGCGGCGTAGTACTTGGCGTCGATCCAGGGGACGGTCTCGACGATCTTCGCCGTGCAGATGAGCGCGCCCTGCTCCCCGTGGAGGAACTGGCTCATCCGCCAGCGGAACGCCTCGACCCCGAGGGTCGACCACTCCTTCGGTCCCCACGTCTGCAGCGGCGAGTTGGGCAGGTCCCTGAGCCGGTTGAGCAGGGGCCCGGCCGCGGCCTGCATCGTCGTGGCGACGGCCTCGACGTCGACCTCGGTCGACCAGTCGAGGTCGGTCGTGGCGTTCCACTGCGAGGTCTTGGCCCGCTCGTAGAGCTTCGAGAGGCCGGCGCGGCTGCGCTCGTAGTCCCAAGTGAACACGGCGTCGCCGCCGACGGGCGTCTCGTGGGCGACGGTGCCGAAGTCGCGCCCGTCGTCCGCCAGGATCGACGCCACGTCGTTGACGTTGTCGCGTCCGAGCGCCTGGAACTCGGCCTGATCGATGGTCATCGCTGCCCCCGCTGCTCGTCGTCCACACAAACGGTACCCTGCGGGGCGTGGGCGACCTGCTCGTGTACCACAACCCTCGCTGCTCCAAGTCCCGGGGGGCGCTCGACCTGCTCGCCGAGCGCGGCCTCGACGCTGACGTCGTCGAGTACCTGCAGGCGCCACCCGACCGGGCGACGCTCGAGTGGATGCTCGACACGATCAACGAGGCGCCGGCCGGGCTCGTCCGCCACGACGACCGGTTCCGGGAGCTCGGCCTCGACCCCGACGGCTACCAGGACCGCGCCGCGGTCGTCGCGCTCCTGCTCGAGCACCCCGAGCTCATGCAGCGCCCCGTCGTGATCCGCGACGGGCGCGGGCTCATCGCCCGACCCTCCGAGCGCGTCCTCGAGCTGCTCGACGCGACGGCCGACCATGGCTGAGCCGACCGCCGAGTCCGTCCGCGCCGAGGTGCGCGCCTTCGTCGCCGACGCCTGGGACCCCGACCTGACCGTGCGCGAGTGGTGGAACGTCCTCGCCGACTCGGGCTGGGCGGTGCCGACGTGGCCCGCCGCCTGGCTCGGCCGCAACCTCCCGCGCGAGCTCGCGCCGGTGGTCAGCGCGGAGCTGCGCGACGGCGGGGCCATCGGGCCGCCGTCCGGGCTGGGGCTCCTCCTCGCGGGCCCGACGATCCTCACCCACGGCACGGACGCGCAGCGCGAGCGCTACCTCCGCCCGATCGTCACCGGCGCCGAGGGCTGGTGCCAGCTGTTCAGCGAGCCGGGGGCGGGCTCGGACCTCGCGAGCCTCCAGACCCGCGCCGAGCGCGACGGCGACGAGTGGATCGTGAACGGCCAGAAGGTCTGGACCTCGGGCGCGACGGTCGCCGACCTCGGGATGCTGCTCGCCCGCACCAACCCGGACGCGCCGAAGCACCAGGGCATCTC
>DATDGU010000148.1:0-6665 GCA_036521915.1 Acidimicrobiia bacterium
GATCAGGCCGTGGGCGAGCGCGTCAGCGTTGTCGATGATTCGCTGGGCATAGTTGGCGAAGTTAGGCGTGCGGGCTTCTGCGAGGGCGACGGCTTTTGCAGCCATGACATGGGGCATCGGGCCGCCGAGCACCATCGGGCAGCCACGGTCGACAAACTCGGCGTATTCGGCTGTGCACAGCACCAGGCCGCCGCGGGGACCCCGCAGCGACTTGTGGGTCGTCGACGTAACGATGTCGGCATGACCAACCGGGTCGAGGTCGCCGGTGAGAACCCTGCCCGCCACCAGACCAGCGAAGTGCGCCATGTCCACCATGAGCGTCGCGCCGACCTCATCGGCGATCTCGCGCAACACGCGGAAGTTCGGGTTACGCGGATACGCGGAATAGCCCGCGACGATCACGAGCGGGCGAAACTCGCGGGCAAGCACGCGGACCGCGTCGTAATCGAGCAACTCGGTGACAGGATCGACGCCGTAACTGCGCTGGTTGAAGAGCTTGCCGGAGATGTTCGGGCGGAAGCCATGCGTGAGATGGCCGCCTGCGTCCAGCGCCATGCCGATCATCCGCTGATCGTTCATCTCCCGCCGAAGCTCCTCCCAGCGCTCTGGCGTGAGATCGTTGACATGGGAGACACCAAGCGCCTCGAGCCGGGGGAACTCGACCCGCTTAGCGAGGATCGACCAGAACGCCACCAGGTTGGCGTCGATGCCGGAGTGTGGTTGCACGTAGGCGTGGTCAGCGCCGAAGAGGGCACGGGCATGCTCATTCGCGATGGCCTCGACACGGTCAACGACTTCGCATCCCGCGTAGAAGCGATGGCCAGGCGTCCCCTCCGCGTACTTGTCGGACAGCCAGTTGCCCATTGCGAGGAGCACGGCCGGCGAGGCGTAGTTCTCGGAGGCGATCAGCTTGAGCTGGTGCCGCTGGTTATCCAGCTCGTCGGTGATCGCCTCGGCGATGCGAGGCTCGACAGCCCGCACCACCTCGAGGGCTGCTCGGTACGACACGGCCTCTTGTGAAGCAGACATGTCGTGCTCCTACGGCGAGCTAGTTGCTGATCGCCCAGGCGCACGGCTTCGACCGGCTCGTCGCCGGCGGGCCGCTCCCCGGTGGTGCTCCACCCAAGCGCCAGTCACGGCCCGTCCGAAGCGTAACGCCGCGGGGCGGTACCGCCCCGCCGACCGACCGATCCTCTCGGCGACAACCTATCCACCCCCCGGCAAGAGCGGCCGGCCGGGTGCGCAGCAATCGACACCAGTCGGTCACGGTCCGGGCGACGCCGAGCACCGGCGACCCCTTGAGCCTGCGCCCTGGCAGCCTCGTTCGGTCCGTTGCAGGCTCCAGTCGTTCCGTTAGGAAGGGCGGTCGGGTCCGACGTGGCCGCATAGCCGGTCGGCACATTTGGTGTTTCGCGGCGCGGCCACGTCGAGCAAGTCTTCGGCGTCGGGGTCGGTGCTCCCAGCGGTCACGGCAAAGCACGCTCGCCGCTACGCGCGGCGTCGAGAATAGCCACCGCCTGCCGATAGTCCTCAGGCATTTCCTCACCAGGCCTGATCGGCGTGGAGACCACCTTGAGAAACGCTGCCTGTTCCATCATCTCGTCAGCGGTCTCGTTCTCCTCGTCCCGCGCGGCGTCCAACAGGAGACTCCAGCTGAGGCGGTATTCGGCGGCTGTCGCCGTCGACGGCTTCTCGTCGAGCCGTTCAGCGAGCGACAGGGCAAGCTCAGCGACTGCCGTGAGCCGTGGACTCGGCGCTAGGTCCTCGATGGATTCGCGACACGCTGCTAGGTGGCGTCCCTCGCCGGGCTCGAGCACAGTCGCGGCGTTCAGAGCCCTGTACCGGCGCTGCCACTCTGCCGCGCCAATCTCAGACCGCGGCGGCAAGCAAACCCGGCACCAACGGCGGCCGTCACTGCTCGCAATCGCCGACCCGCAGGACGGGCAGGTTTCAGGGTCATGTTGACGCATCAGGGCGAAAACCTTTCAAAAACAACACATCCGGCCGCCGTCTACGCAGTTACGGCCTGAGTAATCCAAAAAATAATGCGCGGGACGATGGTCCCGGCAGTGCCGGCTTCAACTCTTTACCCCCCCTTCCCCGCCGGCTTGCGCTACAGGTCGCATTGCTGCGGGGTTGTAGGTACCGGGCAGTACCTACACCTGGAGTACCGAGGTTGGTAGATGGGTCGGGGGGGGTTAGGTACCACTGAGGTTGGTTGACCACTGAGGTTGGTGGAGTACCGAGGTGGGCTTGACCACTGAGGTGACGGGGGGTGGCTGCCATTGCCGGGCTGTCGGCTTGACTGAGGTTGGGCTAGTACCGAGGTTGGATACCGTTGCGGTGTAAGGCTTGTCAGTCGCCTTGTGTTGTAAGGGTTGTTGAGGGCGGGCTTTGTGTTGACATCGCCTCAACGTTTGGTCATGCCACGACTGAATATTTATTGCTAACGAACTGGATAAATGCAGGCGTGGCTCAGGTTTGCCTTTGCCTTGACTCGGCGATGCCACGGCAATGCGGTACTTCAAGCAGCAACTCGGGACGGCTGTTCGGATCCTCTACTTGCTGCAGCGTTCGCGCCGCTCGGACAGTTCATCGGCCGACCGGCCAGCGAGGCGCCAGAGAATGCGGCCGATGTCGGGTTCGTCATCGCTTAGGTCCTCGTACCAGGAGACGACAGCCAGCGCGTGCAACTGCTCAAGCTCGGCGTCGTCGAGCTGCTTCAAGGGCTCCTTGTATTGCAGCCAGAGTGACAGGCGGTCGAGTCGTCGCTCGGACGGCATCTGGTTGACGGCGGCATACGTCTGCTTGAAGTCGTTGACCCAGCCGGCCAGGCGTCCCAGGTTCTCGTCGTCCGAAGACGGTTGCTTATCGTCAGCCACGATGTCCGCGACCCCGCGATGCGAGCGCCCATGCGCGTGCCCGATAGCGGTCGAGCCTGGCGGTGATCCGGTCGCGTTCAGCCCAATCAGGAAGGCAAGGCACACAGCTCGAAGGAGAAAAGCATGAAGACTCGGCGGGGTCATGTTCGACAGCGAGGAAAAACGTTCACCGCGTATTGGCGGGTCGCATCGCAAGAGGGCGGCTCCCTGTTGCGAAGCAAAGGCGGCTTTGCGACAGCTGACGCGGCGGAACGCCACCTGACGAAAGTCCTGCGGAACCTCGACACCGGACACTACGTCGAGTTGGACCGCAGCACCCAGAAGCAGACGCTGGCCGATTTCGTCCGCGACGACTGGCTACCGGCAATCGCTACGACGTTGCGACCATCGACGTTGGCTTCTTACCGAGAGAAGCTTGAGCTTCACGTTCTGGGCGCTGGTCGGGAAGGCGAGGAAGGTGAGGTTCCCTACCTCGGAACCTTGCGGCTCGCAGATATCACCCCCGAGCGGATCAACCGGCTCTACGCGAGCCTTCTCGCTCACGGACGCCGCGACGGGAAGGGTGGGCTCTCCGCCCAAACGGTTCGACACGTCCACCGGGCTCTGTACGGATGCCTCAACGACGCGGTGCGATGGGACCGGATCGCGCGGAACCCGGCCAGCCGAGCTGAGCCGCCCAAACCAAAGCGGGCTCCGATGCAGGTCTGGTCAGCTCAGCAGCTTCGCAGCTACCTCGAGTATGTCGAGGCGGACCGTCTCTACGCGGCGTGGCTTCTCCTGGTGACAACGGGAATGCGTCGCGGCGAGGTGCTCGGGCTGCGCTGGTCGGACGTTGATCTGGACGCCGGCCAGCTTGCCGTGCGTCAGACGCTCATCGCTGTTGGGTACCGGGTGGAGATCTCGGAGCCCAAGACGGAGCGTTCACGCCGGCGCATCGGTATCGACTCGGCCACTGTCGCCGGGCTTCGTTCCTGGCGGGCCCGCCAAGCCGAGGAGCGGCTGGCGTGGGGTGGGGCGTGGACTGACTGCGGGCTCGTCTTTACGCGTGAGGATGGGACGCCGATCCACCCGCAGTCGCTGAGCCAGTTCTTTGAGAAGCGGGCGAAGGCGGCCGGACTACCGCCGATCCGGCTGCACGACCTGCGTCACAGCTACGCCACCGCGGCCCTCGAGGCCGGGGTGGCGGCGAAGGTCGTCTCGGAGCGGTTGGGGCACTCAAGCATCTCGATCACCAGCGACACCTATCAGCATGTGATGCCCGAGCTGGACGACCAGGCGGCCGCCCGGGTCGCTCGGGTCATCCTCGGGTGACGACAGGACCCCCGATGTCCACCACGGTGGACATCTCCGACGGGCCTTGTTTACAAATCTGTTTACAAGGGGCCGTTTGCAAACAGGGGCGGGTCGCGTCGGGGCAAGGTTTTGAGCGTTGACCTGCGGTGATGGTGGTCGGGCTGGCGGGACTCGAACCCGCGACCTTTGGTCCCCCAGACCGACGCGCTAACCAAGCTGCGCCACAGCCCGAGGTGTTGATCGTATCGAGGGGCCCGCCGGCTCAGACGTGGGCGACCACCCACGCGACCCCTTGGAAGAGCCGGTAGCTGAGGTAGATCGCGAGCGCGACGAGCAGCAGCTTGAGGTGCCACGGGACCGGCGGGGCCTCATCCTCTTCTTCTGTCCCGGGTCCCGGGTCGGGCTTCGCGACCCGGCGGGTGAGGACCCGTCGGCGCGGCGCGCGTGCCCGACCGGCGTCGACGGGCCGCCCGCATGTCGGGCAGGTGCCGTCGGCCCGCACTGTGGGCGGCGTCAGGTACCGGTCGCAGTGCAGGCACCAGGGCACGCCCCGATTAGAGCAGCCGCCGGGGCCCGGGCACGGCCGGCGTCACGGCGTGCGCCGCCGGACGCGCAGCTTCAGCGGCGCGGGCCCGAGCGCGAACGCCTCGCGGATCTTGCGCTCGAGGTAGCGCAGGTAGGTGGGCTGGAGCGCGTCGGTCGTGAAGAGGGTGACGGTCGGCGGCTCGCTTGCGCCCTGGGTCGCGAAGAGGATCCGGGGCCGGCGCCGTCGCACCGTGCTCGGCGGGTGCGCGGCCTGCGCTTCCTGCACGACGCGGTTGAGCGCGGCGGTCGGGATGCGCCGGTGGTACGCGGCCTCGGCCTCCCGCAGCGCGGGCAGGACGCGCACGAGGCTGCGGCCGGTGAGCCCGGAGGTCTTCAGCACGGGCGCGTAGCCGAGGAAGCCGAGCCGGTCGCCGACGTCGGTGATGACGTCGCGGCGCCGCTCGGTGTCGCCGTCGAGGACGTCCCACTTGTTGAGGAGCACGACGATCGCGGTGCCGGCGGCGTCGATCCGCTCGGCGAGACGCTGGTCCTGATGGGTGACGCCCGCCGCCGCGTCGATGACGAGCAGGGCGGCGTCGGCGCGGTTCACGGCCTCGAGCGCGCGCACGTTCCCGAAGTACTCGGGTGGCTCGTCGACGCGGCTGCGGCGGCGCAGCCCGGCCGTGTCCACGAAGCGCAGGGGCCCGTCGGGCGTGTCGACGACGGTGTCGACCGCGTCGCGCGTCGTCCCGGGCTCGTCGTGGACGATCACCCGGTCGTCGCCGACGAGGCGGTTGAACAGCGTCGACTTGCCGACGTTCGGCCGCCCGACGATCGCCACGGAGAACGGATGGTGGTCGTCGGCGTCGGTCGTCTCGCTCTCGGGCGGGAGCGCGGCGACGACGCGGTCGAGCAGGTCGCCGCTCCCCCGGCCGTGCAGGCCGCTCACCGGGATCGGGTCCCCGAGCCCGAGCCGCGTGAACGCCCACGCGTCCGCCTCGCGGCGCTCGTCGTCGACCTTGTTCGCGACGATGAACACGGGCTTGCTCGCCCGCTGCAGGAGCCGCGCCACGTGCGCGTCCTCCTCGGTGACGCCGACGGTGGTGTCGAGCACGAGCAGCAGCACGTCGGCGAGCGCAACGGCCCGTTCGGCCTGCGCGCTCACGAGCCGGTCGAGCGAGCCGACCCCCTCCGTGGTGCCCTCGGAGAGCCAGCCCCCGGTGTCGACGAGAACGAACCGTCGGCCGCGCCACTCGGCGTCGAGCTCCTTGCGGTCGCGCGTGACCCCTGGGCGCTCCTCGACGATCGTGCGACGCCCGCCGACGAGCCGGTTCACGAGCGTCGACTTGCCGACGTTGGGTCGCCCGATCACCGCGACCGCAGGCAGGGTCATGGCAGTGCGTCGACGAGCGACGCCCCGTCGGTCGCGACCAGCTCGACCGGGCGCGGCAGGTCGTCGAGCGTGCGGTCGTCGAGGAAGCGGTCGCGCGACAGCACCACGTCGGGGAGCAGGTAACGGTGCCCGGCCGGCTCGGCGGCGAGCGCGTCGGCGACGTCCGCGCCGGTGAGCAGCCCGGTGACCGCGATGTTGCCGCCGAAGAACCGGTTGGCGACCGGGACGAGCCGCACCGGGACGCCCGCGTGGCGCGTGAGCGCGGGGAGCAGCGGCGTGAGCACGGCCGCGCCGTACTCGCCGGTCACGATGCCGATCGGGGCCGACGGGTCCCCGGCCGGGCGGGGGGCGGTGCCGCGCGGCGCCCGGTAGCCGTCGGGGGGCGCGCCGTCGACCCACGCGAAGAACCCGGCTCGCGGCCCCGTGCCGGGGCCGGGGCGGCCGGTGAGGGCGGCCTCGGCGTCGGCGAGGAACGTGCGCGCCATGCCGATCCCGTTCTCGTGCTGCGCGAACCCGTCGTAGGCGTCGGCGTCGGGGAACGGGACGCCGGCGAGCAGGTAGTACTCGTCGGC
>DATDGU010000149.1:0-3413 GCA_036521915.1 Acidimicrobiia bacterium
CCCGAAGGCCCCATCGACTTGACGTTGGCTGAGTTCGAGCGAGCGGTGGCGATGCTCGTGGGCGTGGGGTTCGCCACCGAGCGAAGTGCTGAGGACGCATGGGCGGACTTTCGCGGCTGGCGCGTTAACTACGAGAGCGTCGCCTACAAACTGGCCGACCGCCTGACGATACCGCCGGCTCCCTGGTCGGGTCCGCGGCGTCACATGCGATCGGGTCCGGTCGAACCCCGGCGCCCACCTCAGCGTCGCCCTGGCGGCGACAAACCGTTCGTGTACGAACGGCCGCCGGTCGTCATCGCGCCACGGTCGACCCTCCTCCACCGCGATCGGCCCCGATCCTGACGACGCTGTCCAAAACGGAGGCCAGCTGTCTCGCTGGCAATCCGAATTGGTTCTGCTCCGACGACGGTTAGGAACCGGCTGGACTGGAGACCCTACTTAGAAGCACTGGGGACTACGCGCCGGACTGCTTGGAAACCGAACCCTCAGGAGCCGGTGGCCCAGTTTGAGTCCTGCCGGGAGCGGTTAGTGACTCAGTCACCGTCTGGCGGGGCGGGCTCGTTGTCTGCTGTGTTCCAAACCGCGTGAATCACGAGGTCGGGCTTCTCAACCTGGGGAAGATGTCCTACGTCGCTGAGAACCTGGTAGCGGGCCCTGGGTATGGAGTTGGCGTAGGCCCGTCCGTACTCGGGACTCGCGATACGGTGGCGGTCGCCCCAGAGCACGAGCGTCGGAATCTCCAAACCTCCGAGACGTTTCGCGAGTGTGGGATCGTTCATCTTCCCTCCGGTGTAGGTCGCGAGAGCGGACCTATTCGCGGCTGCCGCAGTCTGGGCGGCGGGCGACAGGTTCGTTGGATCGATCCGGAAGGGGTCCGGATTGCTGAAGGCTCGCTCGAGGAATTCGTCGTAGCCCATAGAGAAGAAATCGGCGACCGGCTGGCCTGGGACGTCGATGCCGACCGCATCGAGCAAGACGACACCGCTAACGCGAGGCGGCTCCAGGAGAGCCATCTCGACGGTGATCCACCCGCCGATGGAGTTCCCGACGATCGTCACGTCACTCAAGTCAAGGTCCTCGAGCAGCGCGACATACAGCGCAGCGAGACGGCGAATGGTGTCGAGCTTCTCCGGTCGGGGAGTGGAAGCAAAGCCCGGGTGAGTCGGAACGAGCACCCCTGCTGGATGGGACTCGGCGAACCGCTGACCGAACGGAGTCATGGTGTCGGGCCCACCACCGCCATGGAGCAGCAAGAAGGACTTACCCGCGCCGACCTCGTCTAACGAGATCTCGACCGGTCCGATGTCATCGAGGACCACCGTCTTCGTTATGGCGGTCATGGTTCACTCACTCTCACGACGTCGTCGGAACTCGGCAGATGTCACGCATGAGATGAGCCGGGAACAGCCTAGCTACTCAAATCCACCGATAACACGCCAATAGGGCAACCGCGCATCCGCGGAAAATGCCCCCTGGTCCAGGAAAATGGGGCTGTTCGAAGGTCCCATTCCCTGGCACAGGAGGCATCTCTGAGATGAGCATACGCGTCGGCACCACGTCGCGGGCGATTACCTCGTATGGCGGAGCCGAGTTGTTGCGAGAAACGGCTCGTGCGGTTGGTCTCGATGACGCCGTGGGGCGCTGCTTGCACCTCAAGACGCGGGCTCGTGGTCTGTCCGAATCCGAGTTCGTGTCCTCGATGGCAGAGTCGATCGCACTGGGGGTGCGTTGCCTCGACGACCTGGCGGTGACCCGGGCCGACGCCGCCCAGGCCATGTTGCGGGGCTATGAGGTGCCGGCCGCCCAGACGGCCGGCACCTGGCTGCGGCGCTTCACCCTGGGCCACATCGGCCAGTTGAACAAGGCACTCGAGATCGTCCAGCGCAACGCGATTGCTGCCTCGGGAGCGACGGAGGTGACGTTGGATTTCGACTCCACCTACGTCTTTAGCCGCTCGACCAGGCGCCAGGGCGTCGACCGCACCTACAAGCGCGGCTACGCCCTGCACCCGATGCTGTGTTTCGAGGCATCGTCGGGCGTGGCGGTCCACGCCCGGCTCCGGCGGGGCAAGGCGGGACCGTCGAGTGGGATCGGCGCGTTCGTGACCGAGACGCTTCGCCGGGTGCCACCGGGGGTGACGGTGCGCAGCCGGCTCGACTCAGGGTTCTACTCGAGCGCCCTCTTCGAACAGCTCGAGCGGGCCGGTGTCACCTACCTGTGCGGGGTCCCTCTCATCCCCGTCATGTACGAGATCGCCACGAGAATCGGCCTCGAATCGTGGACTGCCTGCCTGGACAAGGACGAGGGCGAGGTGGCCGAGTTCGGCTATCGGATGCGTCACCGTGGCGCTCGGTTCCGCCGCTACATCGTCAAGCGCATCGCCCTCGACGAGGGGCAGCAGCTCAGCTTCGACGGCGGGGCCTATCGCTACTGGATCTTTGTGACCAACGACCACGAGCGCAGCGCCGTCGCCCTCGAGTCCGAGCACCGGCACAAGGCCGACGTCGAGTCGGGCATGCGCGAGCTCAAGTCGAACTTCGGGCTGCACGCCTTCCGCAAGCACGGGTTCATGGCCAACTGGGCCTGGCTGCTCCTGGTCTGCCTTGGTCACAACCTGTGCTGTTGGACCCAGCAGCTTGGACGACTCGGCGCCGGACGAGATGGCCGGGATCTGCGCGCCAAGCGACTCCGCTATCGCTATCTCGCCGTCCCCGCCATGGTGGTCCGCAGCGGGCGGCGCTTCACGCTGCGCCTTCAGAGCGACTACCCCTACATGGAGCAATTCGTGGCGGCACTCAACCGCCTCGAGCTCCTCAGGCCTCCTCCCGCCTGACCCCGAACCAGATCGCAAATGGGGTGAGCCCTTGACCTTGCACGTCCTCGTGCAGCTCGACGACGTCCGATGGGATCACCAGGTCGATTTCGGGCCGTCGCGGATACCGCTGGTCCATCATTCGACGGCCCTCAGTGATCAGAACGGGACGACAGAGCGTCAGTCCCCAGTTATCGGTGGATTTGAGTAGCTAGCGGCTGGTTCGGTGGCGTACCGGTTTTTGGCTAGGGCGTATCTTCTTTGTGGCAGGTCCGCCAGCACCTCAAGGTCGAGTTGCGCCATGTGGCAGAGCCGCTTGTCGAGGCCGGCGAAAGACCGAAGACAGGGCCACAGTCGGTGATTGTTGAGCGGCGGTCCGCGGTCGGCCGGCCCGTTCGTTCGTGCGAGAGAGGACCTGTAACAACTCCAAGGTAGCCACCGCCAACGCGGTGACCAATCGCTCCGCCCAGCCCCGCATGGTCACCGGGCTGATCTCGTAGAGAACCATGGCGCCGAGCTGAGTTACGGCCAGGATCAGAAGCAATCTCGCCTTCAGTGTCGAGGTCGAGTTGCGGACGAAGTCGGAGCCGAGCACGAAAGC
>DATDGU010000150.1:0-16976 GCA_036521915.1 Acidimicrobiia bacterium
CTTCCGGGCCACGGGTCGAGGTGACAGGTGGACGGTGTGGATGATGGTCATGCTGCTCGTTTGTGACGGTGGCTGTCGAGGACTTGGCGGGGTGTTCGTCCGCGCATGAAGTCGGATCGGTTGGGTCGGCGGGTGTTGTAGGTGATCAGCCAGGACTCGAGCTCGGCGCGCAGCTGGGAGAGCCGCTCGAAGCGTCGACGATGAAACGCTGGACGCCAGCACTCTTGGAGCGCGGTGCCTTGGAAGCGTTCACAGACCGCGTTGTGGTTCGGGGAGCGAGGCGGGGTGCGGTGATGGCGCAGGCCGAGCGCTGCGACGTGGCGGGTGAAGTCCTTGCCGGCGAACTCGGGCCCGTTGTCGCTGAGCACCCCGGTGACGGTGACGCCCAGACGCTTGAGCTTGCGGATCACCCGATCCACGAAGCCGGCTGCGGCCTGGCCGGTGCTCGGCCCGATGAAGACCTCACAGATCGCCCAGCGGGTCGCGGTGTCCACCGCGGTGAGCTGCCAGACCGCCCCGACACCTTTGAGCTTGCCGATAAAGAAGCTGTCCAGGGCCACCAGGTCCCCGGGGCGAGCGGCGAAGTGACAGAACCCGAACGGTCCCTCCCGCGCCGGTTCGGTCACCAGGCCCGTCGTCGCTGCGGTCAGCTGGGCGAGCGCGGCGACGCGTTGGCGTCGTCGCCCCAACCCGGAGCGGTGCAAGAGCTTCTGGGCGCCGCTGGGGCTGATCACAAAGCCCCTCGCCTCGAGATGCTCGGCGTAGCGAGCGGCACCCAGCGTGGGGCGCACCACCGCCTCCGCCAACAGCTCCTCGACCACCCAGGTCGGGGTCGCGTTCGGCATCGCCGGGGCTCGGCGGGCCTTGGGCATCAACGCGTCGAGCCCATAGCTCTCGGACAGACGCTTCCAGTGATGGATCGTCTTGCGGCTCACGCCAAAGACCCGGTGCGCTTCACTCACCGAGGTCTTGGCGGCATGCTCCAAGACCCGGACACGACGATGGAAGATGATCTCCGAAGGGGTCACGGCAGTGGGCTCCTCTGGCTCTTTGGTAGGAACCACAGGGTCCACTGCCACCCCCTTCGAAGGTGGATGTGCAACCTCAACCTGTAAACCGGAAGCCCTAGGCGCGGCCTCCTGGGCGCGGCGCCGGCGCGCCGTCAGGCGCTGGCGCAGATCGTGTTGACCTGGCTCGGCCGGCTCCCCGTCACCGCGCAGAACACGCTGGCCGTGCCCTGGGCCGTTCGCCCGTCCCGATAGCCGATCATGAACGTCGCGTCGAAGCCTTTGTGGTCGGACCGCAGCTGGCCGTTCAGCTGGAACGTGTGCACCTGCAGGTCCGGGACGTCCGCGGCGGTGAGGACGATGGACAGACCCGAGAGCTGTCCCGTGACCCGCCCGAAGTTCTGGGTCTGCATGGCGACGGGAGCCGACGGGTTGCTCAGCTGGATCGTCCCCTGGATGGAGTGGACCTGCGTGGTCGCCTCTGAGCCGTACAGGTCCCCGGTCAGGTTCAGGTTGACGGCGAGCGTGCCGGCATTCGGATCGACCCGCAGCTCGAGCGTCGCCATCCCCGAGGTGTGCTCGGTCACGTTCGTGTACGTCCCGACGTAGACGCCGTCGTACTGCTGGGCGAGCGCGACGTTCGGGTTCGACGACTTCGGCACGGCGGTCGTGGGGACCGGGCTGGTCGTCACGGTCGTCGGGACCGCGGCCACCGGCCGCCGCGTGCGATGGGCCGCCGGCTTCGACGAGCCCCCGCCGGTGAGCGCGAACGCCGCGGCACCGCCACCAATCACCAGCACGGCGACCGCGCCCAGACCGAGGAGCACGCGGCGTCGCCGCAGCCGGCGCAGGCGGTCGTTGCGGCGCGCGGCGCGGGTCCCCGGCACCACCGCCGACGGCACGGGATCGCCGGCCGGCCCGTCGAGCGGCGGGGGCGCGGTGGGGTCGGGACGATCGGGCTCGTCCACCACGTGCGGAGCGTAACGTCGGCGGTCCCGCCGACCAGGCCAGGCCCCGGCGACGTTCGCCCGCAGGAGGCGCCGTGATGGACGTGCTGAAGACTCCCGACGACCGCTTCGTGGGGCTGCCCAGCTTCCCGTACGCGCCCCACTACGCCTCGGTCCCGAACGGTGACGGTGGGCAGCTGCGGGTGCACTATCTGGACGAGGGGCGCCCCGACGCGCCGGCGGTGCTGCTGCTGCACGGCGAGCCCTCCTGGGCCTTCCTCTACCGGAAGATGATCCCGGTGCTCGTCGACGCGGGGCTACGCACGGTCGCGCCCGATCTCGTGGGGTGCGGTCGATCCGACAAGCCCGTGGCGCGTGACGACTACACCTATCAGCGCCACGTCGACTGGATGGCCGCGCTCCTCGCGGCGCTCGACCTGCGCGAGGCGACGCTCGTCGGGCAGGACTGGGGTGGGCTCATCGGGCTCCGCCTCGTCGCGGAGCACCCAGATCGCTTCGCACGGGTCGTCGCCGCCAACACCTTCTTGCCGACGGGCGACCGCGACCCGGGCGACGCCTTTCGGGCGTGGCAGCGCTTCTCCCAGGAGACGCCGACGTTCGACGTCGGCCGGATCGTCGACGGTGGCTGCACGACCGAGCTCGCGCCCGACGTCATCGCCGCGTACGACGCGCCGTTCCCCGACGATTCGTTCAAGGCCGGGGTGCGCCAGTTCCCGCTGCTCGTCCCGAGCCGCCCGGACGACCCGGCGTCTGACGCCAACCGAGCCGCGTGGGAGCAGCTGCGGTCCTGGACCAAGCCCTTCCTCACGGCGTTCAGCGACGGCGACCCGATCACGAAGGGTGCCGACCGCGTGCTGCGCAGCGACATCCCGGGATGCCAAGGGCAGCCGCACACGACGATCACCGGCGCCGGTCACTTCCTGCAGGAGGACGCGGGCGAGGAGCTGGCGCGCGTGGTCGCGGCGTTCGTCGCCGCGACCTGAGCTCACGCGCGGACGGTTCTCCCTACACTCGCGGAGCGTGACCGCCGTGCGGCGCTCCGGTCCCGCCGCGACGGCGCTCGCCGTTCTGCTCTTCGCGGTCGCGGCCTGGCGCGTCCCGGCGGGCGTGCTCGTGCAGGGTGCGATCGTCGGCTCGCTCACGTCGCTCGTCGCGCTCGGGATTGCCCTCGTGTGGCGAGCCAACCGCGTCATCAACTTCGCGGCGGGGGACCTCGGGTCCGTCCCGGCGACACTCGCCGTCCTGCTGATGGTCAGCACCTTGGCGCTGAGCTGGTGGGTGGCGCTCGTGGTCGGCCTGGCCACGGCGCTGCTCGTCGGCGCGGCCGTCGAGCTGCTCCTCGTGCGTCGGTTCTCGAACTCGCCCCGGTTGATCCTCAGCGTCGCGACGATCGGGATCGCCCAGGTGCTCGCCGCCGGCGCGCTGCTCCTCCCCCGTTACTTCAACCTCACGGGTGCCGCGGTGCCCGCGCCATTTGACCTGCACGTCACCATCAGCCCGATCGTGTTCGGCGGCACCGACATCGTCGCGGTGGTGATCGTCCCGATCGTCCTCGTGGCGCTCGCCCTGTTCCTTCGGCGCAGCGACATCGGCATCGCCATCCGGGCCGGCGCCGAGCGTGCCGACCGGGCCGCGTCGCTCGGCATCCCGGTCCGGCGGCTCCACACCGTCGTTTGGGTCATTGCCACCGTGCTGGCCTTCCTCGCGGTGTTCCTCCGGGCCGGGATCGTCGGCCTGCCGATCGGTCAGGTCCTCGGACCGGCCATCCTGCTGCGCGCCCTCGCCGCCGCGGTCATCGGTCGCATGGAGCGACTCCCCACCGTGGTCGGCGCGGCGATCGTGCTCGGCATCGTCGAGCAGGCGGTGGTGTGGCACTGGCACCAGACCGCATACGTCGATCCGGTGCTGTTCGTCGTCGTGGTGGTGGGGCTGCTCGTCACCGGCGGGACGGCGACGGGTCGCGTCGGCGAAGGCGACGTGTCCAGCTGGCAGGCGGCGCGGGAGGTCCGGCCGATCCCGTCGGCGCTGCGCCGCGTCCCCGAGGTGCGCGCCATCCACGCGATCGTGTTCGCCGCAGTCGCCACGGTGCTCCTCGTGGTCCCCGTCGCGCTGCCAGCGAGCAAGCTGAACCTCGCGGCGGCGATCCTCATCTTCGGGATCATCGGCTGCTCGCTCGTGGTGCTCACCGGCTGGGCCGGGCAGGTGAGCCTGGGCCAGATGGCGTTCGTCGGGGTCGGCGCCGCGGTGTCGGGGGCCGTCACCGCGCGCCTGGGCTGGGACCTCTCGTTCGGCTTGGTCCTGGCGGGCGCGGTGGGCGCGCTGCTCGCGCTGCTCATCGGCCTGCCCGCGCTGCGCCGCCAGGGCCTCACCCTGGCGGTGACGTCCCTCGCGTTCGCGCTCATGACGTCGGACTGGCTGTTGAACTCGAGCTACTTCGGGCCGGGTCATCCGCTCAGCTGGCTGCCGCCCTTGCGGATCGCGCGCCCGCCGCTCTTCGGCGTGATCGCCGTCGACACCGACACGCGCTTCTACTACCTCTGCCTCGCGGGGCTCGCGCTCGCGATGGTGATGGCCTACGGCGTGCGGCGCAGCCGCACCGGTCGGGCGATCGTGGCCGTGCGTGAGAACGAACGCGCCGCCGAGGCCTACGGGGTGGGCAGCCGACGACTCCTGCTCTTCGCGCTCGGGTTCTCAGGCTTCCTCGCCGCGTTCGCCGGCGCGCTCTTCGTGTATCAGCAGTCGGGCCTCGACCTTGGCCCCTACCAGCCCCAAGCGAGCCTGCAGGTGTTCGCGATGGCCGTCATCGGTGGGCTCGGGTCCATCCCGGGCGCGCTCATCGGCGCGACGTACCTGTACGGGACGCAGTACTTCCTCGCGCCGGAGTGGCAGATCCTCGCGACCGGCGCGGGACTGCTCGCGGTGCTGCTCGTGCTCCCCGGCGGGCTGGGGGGCGCGCTCGCCGACGTCCGAGACCTCGTGCTGCGCCGCGTCGCGGCTCGCCGCGGCCTGCGCGTCGGGTCCTTGGCCGACGAGGCGGCGCCCGCCCCCGAGCCCGTCGGCGACACACCGGCCGAGGGCGCGCGGCTCGTGGTGCGCAACCTCGAGGTGCGCTACGACGGGGTGCCCGTCGTTGTCGGCGCCGCGCTGCACGTGAACCCCGGTGAGATCGTGGCCCTCCTCGGGACCAACGGCGCGGGCAAGTCGACCCTCGTCGGCGCAGTGGCGGGCGTGGTGCGCTCCCGGAGCGGGAGCGTGTGCCTGGATGGCGAGGAGCTCATCGGTCGGCGCGCCGACCAGATCGCGGCCCGGGGGCTCGCGTCGGTCCCGGGCGGTGCCGCGACGTTCCCCTCGTTGACGGTGACCGAGCATCTGCGCCTGGCGGCGTGGACGCAGCGGCGTCGACCGGCCGATGCTCGGGCGGCGACGGCGCGCGCCCTCGAGCAGTTCCCGATGATCGCCGAACGGCTCGACGACACCGCCGGCACGCTGAGCGGCGGCCAGCAGCAGATGCTGGCCCTGGCGATGGCGCTCGTGGCGGCGCCCCGCCTCCTCCTCATCGACGAGCTGTCCCTCGGGCTGGCGCCGGGAGTCGTGGCCAGCCTCCTCGACGTCGTGCGCGCGCTGGCCGCCGCCGGGACGGCCGTGCTGCTCGTCGAGCAGTCGGCGGATCTGGCGCTCGAGGTCGCCGACCGGGCGGCGTTCATGGAGAAGGGGCGGATCCGCTTCGACGGCCCGGCATCCGAGCTGCTCGACCGACCCGACCTGCTCCGGTCGGTCTTCCTCGAGGGGGTCGCGGGCTCGTCCGCCGTGCGCACGACCGGCGCCGGGGATGCCGCACGCCGCGCCGAGCGGAATGGGGACCGGCTCATCGTCGACGGCGTCTCGAAGCGCTTCGGCGGCAACCTCGCGCTCCGCGACGTCTCGTTCACCGTGGGCCGCGGCGAGATCGTCGGGCTGCTCGGACCAAACGGGGCGGGCAAGACCACTCTGTTCGACGTCGTGAGCGGCTTCGAGGCCCCGGACCATGGCGCCGTCTCGCTCGTCGACGACGCCGGGCGGGGTGTACCGCTCGCCCGACGCGGTGCGGCTGCCCGCGCCCACGCAGGGTTGGGCCGCTCGTTCCAAGACGCGCGCCTGTTCCCGGCGCTCACCGTCGCCGAGACCATCGCGGTCGCCCTCGAGGACTGGGTCGACGTCCGGGATCCGATCGCGGCGGCGTTGCGGCTGCCCGCGGCCGCCGAGTCGGAGCGTGCCGTGGACGACCGAGTCTCCGAGCTGATCGAGGTGTTCGGCCTCGGCGACTACGCGGACAAGTTCGTGCGCGAGCTGTCGACGGGCAGCCGCCGGATCGTGGACCTGGCGGCCGTCGTCGCCCAGCGCCCCGACGTGCTGCTGCTCGACGAGCCATCGAGCGGAATCACGCACGCGGAAGGCGAGGCGCTCGTGCCCCTGCTGCAACGGATTCGTGACGACCTCGGCGCGAGCCTCGTCGTCATCGAACACGACCTCGGGTTCCTCCGCCGGCTCGCGCCACGATGGATCGCCCTCGATCTCGGCGCCGTCATCGCCTCCGGCGCACCCGACGACGTGGCGCACGATCCCGCCGTCGTGGACGCGTACCTGGGCCGGGCCAACCGGCGCGGCGTGACCACGACCTGAGCGCCGACGGATTCATCCGGTGCGCGGACACGCGCGCCGCGTCTTCGTATGATCACGCGACGGGTTTCGCGTCCCGCCGCTCGTCCGGGCGCCTCGATCGTGTGCCCGCATCGCCGTGACTGCGCCGCGTCGCCGGGCTCGCCCGTCCCCCACCACCGTCCTCGCCCGCTACGCGCCGTTCGTCGCCGTCGTCGCGGCGATCGGGATCATCGCGGCGGTCGCGCCGGGAACCGGCTCGTCGTCGAGCCTGCCCCGCCCGTCGGCCAGCGCATTGCCCCTCACCTTCAGCGAGGCCCAGGCGCGGGGGCTGCATGTCAACTGGGGGCCGAACTGCGACACCACGACCGGTCGGGTCGCCGTGCCGCTCACGTACGCACCGCCGTGCGTGCCGCCGTTCCACGGCAACAACGGCGGCGCGACCGCGCCAGGCGTCACCGCGACGACGATCACCATCGCCGTCTACCAGACCCAGCCCGACATCCTGCAGCAGACCTTCTTCAACAACAGCGACAGCGAGGCCAGTCTCGGCGCTGAGCTGCGCACCACCCAGGCCTACGTCGACTTCTTCGAGTCGCACTACGAGACGTACGGCCGCAAGATCAAGCTGGTCCCGCTGCGGGCCAGCGGCTCGCCCGACGACGACGTCGCGGCGAAAGCGGACGCCATCCGCGCCGCGACGCAGCTCCACGCCTTCGCCTCGTTCGGCGGGCCGAGCGAGACGGCGGCGTACGCCCAGGAGCTCGCAGCCCGCGGGGTCATGTGTCTCGGCGACTGCGTCCTCGCCGAGACGAACGGGTTCCTGCAGACCAACGCGCCGTACGTGTGGCCCACGCTCGCGGCGCCCGATCAGGCCGCGGTGTCGTGGGCACAGTTCGTGCAGACCCAGCTCGCCGGCCGTGACGCCTCCCGCGCCGGGGATCCGAAGCTGCGCCGCCAGGTCCGCCGCTTCGGGGTCGTGCGCTTCGACGACGGGACGGGGATCTTCGACGCCACGTACAAGCAGTTCGCGTCGGTGCTCGCCCGCTCGGGCACCAAGATCGCCATCGACCTGAAGTACCAGCTCGACCTCAACCAGGCCCAGGAGATCGCGCGCACGCTCATCGCGGCGCTGAAGAAGGCCCACGTGACGAGCGTCGTGCTCGCCGGCGACCCGATCTTCCCGTCGTTCCTCACCCAGGAGGCCACCGCGCAGAACTACTTCCCCGAGTGGGTCGTCCTCGGATACGCGTACACCGACACGGCCGTGTTCGGCCGCACCTACGACCAGCGTCAGTGGGCGCACGCCTTCGGCGTGTCGCTGCTCCCCGCCCGGACGACCGACGCGGCCAACGAGTTCGCCAACGTCCTGCGCTGGCAGTTCGGCGTCGGGCCGGAGGCCAAGACCTACCAGGTGCTGGTCCAGTCACCCCTCATCTTCTTCACCGGCGTGCACCTCGCCGGGCCGCACCTCACCGCCCAGACGTTCCGTGACGGGCTCTTCAGCTATCCGTCGTCGCCCACGACGTCGCCGACGGTGCTGCACACCTCGTGGGGCCACCACGGGATCTGGCCGGGGACCGACTACACGTGGGGCGACGACCTCACCGTCATCTGGTGGGATCCCAACGCGACCGGCCCAGACGAGGTCGGCGACGTGGGCAAGGGGATGTACCGGTATGCGCTCGACGGTCGCCGCTACCTGCCCGGCCAGTGGCCGGCGAACGTCGGCCTCTTCGACACCGCGCATTCGGTGACGATCTTCGGGTCCCTGCCGCCGGGCAGCCGACCCCCGAGCTATCCGTCGCCGGCGTCGGCGCGCGGCTGATCGCACCGCATTTCGCGCACCACCCGCGCCGGGTTCCCGACGGCGACGCAGTAGTCGGGCAGCGTGCCGGTCACGACCGAGCCCGCACCGACCACCACGTGCCGGCCGATGTCGGCGCCGGGCAGCACGATCGCGCCGTGCCCGAGCCAGGAACCCTCACCGATGCTGACGGGCTTGGAGGGCGCGAACTGCCGCCCGATCGGCAGGCGCGGGTCCTCGTAGCCGTGGTTCGCGTCGGTGATGTACACGTGGTGGCCGGTGAAGACGTCGTCGCCGATCTCGATGCGCTCGTGGCCGACGATGCCGCTGCCCTTGCCGATGAGGCAGCCGTCGCCGATGCGCACCACGGCCTCGTCCCCGAGGTCGTGAGCCGGCGACACGCCCGCCGACAGCGTCGCGTACGGGCCCACGACCGTCACCGCCCCGAGCTCGATGTAGCGCTCGCCGAAGAGCGCGGCGACCGGGAAGCAGATCGCGCTGCCCGCCCCGAAGGCCCGGAAGCGGCTCGCTCGCCGCGTCCCCGGCCGGATCGTCGACCAGTCGACGAGCGTCGACCACGAGGCGTCGAGGAGGTCGGCGACGACCCGGCGGGCCAGCCCGAGCGCGGGCGGCCCACTCCCCGGCACCTCGCTCACCACTCCCCCCCGGGGGGACGCGCCCGCTGGTCGCGCACCGCGGCGTGCAGCTGCCGGAACATCACGGTCACCACCACGATGGCCAGCACGAGCACCGCGACGACCGCGGCGATGAGCACCGGCGGCCACCCGGGGTCCATGCGCTGCGCCGCCGCCGCGAGCTCCGCCATGCGTCGGACACTAGGCGGCACCGACCGCAGCGCCGTCGAGGACCTTGTGGCGCCCGCCGGCGCGGGGCAGGATGCCCGCACACGGGGAGGGGGCATGACCGCACCGGCACAGACGGCCGAGCCCAGCGCGGGACTCTCGACCGCCACGAAGCTGCTCATCATGCTGGTGCTCGGCGCCGCGGTCGCCGTGGCGCTCGGCGTCTACGCCAACCAGCACACGCCGACCGGGCGGAAGCCCTATCCACTCTTCTTCTCGGGGATGATCGAGCTGAAGGTGTGGTTCGCGACGCTCGCCCTCGCGCTGGCCTGCCTCCAGCTGCTCCTGGCCGCCCGGCTCTACGGGAAGATCTCGATCCCGAAGCAGGAGCCGGCGTGGCTGGGCGATGCGCATCGGCTCACCGGCACGCTCGCCTTCGCGGTCACGCTGCCGGTCGCCTACCAGTGCCTCTGGGGCCTCGGGTTCGAGACCATGAACACCCGCGTGGTGCTCCACGGCATCTTCGGCTGCGCCTTCTACGGCGCGTTCGTGATCAAGGTGCTCGGCGTGCGCTGGAAGGGCCTGCCCGGCTGGGTGCTGCCCGTTGCCGGCGGGCTCGTGTTCGCCATGCTCGTCGGGGTGTACCTCACCTCGGCCGTGTGGTTCTTCACGTCGTCGGGCCAGGCCCTCTACTGAGCCGATGTTCCGCCGCGTCGTCAACGCCGTCGAGATCTTCGCCGCGATCGGCGCCGTCGCGTTCGTGATCCTGCTCTTCGCCAACAACCCGGGCGGCGCGCCCGCCGCGGGCTCGGTCGGCGCGCAGCTCTTCTCCGCGAACTGTGCGAGCTGCCACGGCGTCACCGGCGGCGGCGCCGTCGGCCCCCAGCTCTCGGGTGGCGCGGTGCTCCACGACTTCCCGAACGAGGCCGACCAGATCACGTTCGTCGCCAACGGGCGCGGGATCATGCCGGGCTTCGCGACGTCGCTCACGCCGGCCCAGCTCAAGGCCGTCGTCGACTACACGCGCACGGACCTCGCGAAGTAGATGTTCAAGGCGGCGCCTGCCCGGATCGGGCTGCTCTTCGACTTCCCCCAGGCCGACGGCGGCGAGGACTTCGAGTCGAACGTCCGCCTGGGCGTCGAGGAGGCGAGCGGTGGCGGGCGCGTCGACCGCGACCTCGAGTTCCTGCGGGCCGAGGCGACCGGGCTGCCCGCCGGCACCGAGCACGCGGTCGTCGGCGGCTTCCGGGATCTCGAGGCCGCGGGATGCCTGGCGATCATCGGCCCCTCGATCAGCGACAACGGGCTCATCGTGGCGCCGCTCGCCGACGCGGCCGGGCTGAGCTGCCTGAACTACACGGGCGGGGAGCGCACGCGGGGCCACTTCGGCTTCCACTATCAGGTGGGTTCGCTCGAGGAGGAGCCCGTCCTGCTCGCGCAGCGCCTCGCGGCGCGCGGCCTGCGTCGCGCCGCCGTCGTCTCGGACCGCTCACCGGTCGGTCGGCGCTACGCCGAGTGGTTCGAGGCGAGCACAGTCGGCGCCGGGATCGAGATCGCAGGGGCGGCGACCGTCTCACCCGTCGCCGAGGACCTCACGCCGGTCATCGAGCGCCTCCGCGGGGCCGGGCCGGACGCGCTCGTCTACCTCGGCCTCGGCGTGTCGTCGCGCGCCGTCGCCCTCGCGCTCGCGTCGCTCGGCTGGGACGTCCCGGTCGTCGCCAACTCGGCGCTGCTGTTCGGCTACGCACGCCCCGACTGGCGCGACGGCTGGGCCGGCTGGGAGTACGTCGACGTCGTCGCCGACGACAACGACCGGCGGCGGCGCCTCGGCGAGCGCTTCCCGAAGCTCGTCGTCGGCCCGATGGGCTGCGCCGCGCTCGACATGGGCCGCCTCCTCGGCGAGGCGCTCGCCCGGGCCGACCACCTCACCCGGCTCGGGATCCGCGACGCGTTCGAGCGGGTGAAGCTGCTCCCGGCGACGTGCGGCCACGAGGGCACCACGCTCACGTTCGGCTACTTCGACCACGGGGCCCTGCACGGCGACTACCTGGTGCTGCGCACCTGGGTCGACGGGCACAGCGCCCAGGTCACCGACTGAGCCCACTCCCCCGTCACACCCCCGTGGTCCCCTCCGAGGGTCACCGGGCCCGGGGACGCCCAAAATTACACTGGTGTTATTCGCAGGGAGGACGGCATGGACACCACCACCCTCATCCGAGACGACGAGCCGGCGGCGCCGGTGCGCTGGGAGCCGTGCGCCGCGCCCGACGAGGACAGCCCGGTCTGCGAGGCCTGCGGCTGGCCGGTCGAGGACCACGCCGCCGCGGCGGCCCCTCGGCGCGCCGCGTGAGCTAAGCCGACTTCCGCGACCTCGCCGCCCGCCGCTTCGCGGGCTTCGCGGGCTCGGCCTCGGCGGCCGGGGCACCCGCCCGAGCGAGGCTCGCCTCCAGCGCCGCCATCAGGTCGACGACCTTCCCCGGCTCCTCGACCGCGGGCTCGGCCACGATCTCCTCGCCGGCGGCCTTGCGGTCGATCAGTCCGAGGAGCTGCTCCCGGTACTCGTCGTGGTAGCGCTCAGGCTCGAAATGGCCGGCGAGCGCCTCGATGAGCTGGCGGGCCATCCCCATCTCCTTCTCGGACGGCTCGGCCGGGGCGGCGTCCTCGGGGAGCAGGCCCTCCCGGGGCAGCACCTCGTCGGCGTAGCGCATCGTCTCCAGGCAGAGCACGCCGTCGAGCGGGCGGATCGCCACGAGGCTCTCCTTCGAGCGCATGACGACCCGGCCGATCGCCACCTTGCGCAGCTCCGCCATCGCCTCGACGAGGAGCCGGTAGGGCTTCAGGGCGGCACTGTCGGGCGCGAGGTAATAGGGCTGCTCGAAGAAGAGCGGGTCGATGTCGTCGAGGTCCACGAAGTCCTCGATCTCGATCATCCGGCTCGCCCTCGGCGCGAGGGAGCGCATCTCCTCGTCGTCGACGACCACGTACTGGCCCGGCGAGATCTCGTAGCCCTTCCGGATCCGGTCGTTCGACACCTCGTCGCCGCTCACCTCCGACACCTTGCGGTAGCGGATGCGCGCGTTGGTGCCCTCCTCGAGCTGGTTGAAGCGGACGTCGCGGCTCTTCGTCGCGGACACGACCTTCACGGGCACGGCGACGAGCCCGAAGCTGATGCTCCCCGTCCAGATGGCGCTGGGCATGCCACTAGGTTCGCAGACGTGGCGGCCGGATCCAAAGCCGTGATCGACGTCGAGGGCCACCACCTCACCCTCTCGAACCTCGAGAAGGTCCTCTATCCCGCCACCGGGGCGACGAAGGCCACCGTCATCGCCTACTACTCGAAGGTCGCGCCGGCGATGCTCCCCCACCTCGCCGGGCGGGCGGTCACGATGGTGCGCTTCCCGGATGGCGTCGAGGGCAACTCGTTCTTCGAGAAGCGCTGCCCCTCCCACGCGCCGCGGTGGGTCCACACCGGCCAGGTCGACCCCGGGCTCATCGCGTGCGTCGTCGACGACGCCGCCACGCTCGTGTGGATGGCCAACCTGGCGGCCCTCGAGCTCCACACCCTCCAGGCCCGCGTCGCCGACCCCGACCACCCGACGTCGATGGTCTTCGACCTCGACCCGGGGCCACCGGCCGACGTGCTCGCCTGCGCCCGCGTGGCCCTCGAGCTGCAGTCGACGCTCACGAGCCTCGGCCTGCGGAGCGTGGCGAAGACGTCGGGGAGCAAGGGCCTGCACCTCGCCGTGCCCGTGCGGGGCGCCACCGCCGACGAGACGAAGGCGGTCGCGCTCGGGCTCGGGCAGCTGCTCGCCAAGCGGGCGCCCGATCGGGTCACCGTGAACATGGCGAAGGAGCAGCGCCCGAACCGGGTGTTCGTCGACTGGAGCCAGAACGACCGGCACAAGACCACGGTCGCCGCCTACTCGCTGCGGGCCCAGCCGCGACCGATGGTGTCGGCGCCCGTCACCTGGGACGAGGTCTCCGACGCCCTCGACGCCGGCGACCCGGGCGCGCTGGCGTTCGACGCCGACGAGGTGCTGGCGCGCGTCGAGCGGCTCGGTGACCCGTACGCCACGAACCTCGACGCCGACCAGGAGCTGCCGGCCCTCAGCGCCACCGAGCCGGGCGCATAACCTCCGCCGATGGACCTGGGCGGCAAGGTCGCGATCGTCACCGGCGCCAGCCGCGGGGTGGGCGCCGCGACTGCGGTCGCCCTCGCAGCCGAGGGAATGCGCGTCGCGTGCGCCGCCCGCGCCACCGACGACGCGCCGCTCCGACTGCCCGGGACGATCGACGCGACCGTGCGCCGAATCACCGACGCGGGCGGCGACGCCATCGCCGTGCCGACGAACCTGGCGAACGACGACGACGTCGAGTCGCTGGTCGACCAGACCGTCGACGCATTCGGTGGCGTCGACGTGCTCGTCAACAACGCCGCTATCACGTTTCCCGGTGATCTCGAGCTCGAGATGAAGCGCTTCGACCTCACGATGAACGTCGACCTGCGCGCCCCGCTGCTCGCGATCCGGGCGGCGCTCCCGTCGATGCGGGCGCGAGGTGGCGGGCGCATCGTGAACGTCTCCTCCGCCGCCGCCCTCAACTACTACCCGGGCCTCATGGCGTACGGCATGGCGAAGATCGCGCTCGAGCACCTCACCGTGGCGGCCGCCGAGCAGCTGCGCCACGACGCGATCGCCGTGAACACGTTCCGCATCGACGTGCCGGTCGCGTCCGAGGGCTTCGTCGCCAACACGCCCGGACAGGATCACTCCAGCTGGGAGCCGAGCGAGATCGCGGCCGAGGGGATCATCTGGATGGTGCGCCAGCCGGACAGCTACTCCGGCCACAACGACAGCATGGCGGCGCTGCGCGCCGAGCACGGGATCATGGGCGGCGGGCGGGGCACCACGCCGATGGCGCCGGGCACCGACCTGCATCTCGGCTGACACTGCCGCGGCCCGGCGCGCGGCGACTCCTACCCTGGCCCGCGATGTCGAGCCCGAGACCGCGCGATTCCCAGCGAGCCCGCGTGTACCGCGCCGAGCTGCCGCTCGCGGCGAGCCCGCTGCCCGGCCTGCCGGCGTGCGCCCGGTTCGCGGAGCGCGTCGTGGGCACGCTGTGGTGGGACGGCCGATTCCCGGCGCTGACCCAGGACCGGATCCCGCGGTTCCGCCCCGGCAACGGCGCCCGCACCGCCTACTTCACCGACGCCGACGTCGGCGACGACTGGACGATCACGCTCCCCCGCCGCTACCGCACGAAGGGCATCGTGCTCCACGAGCTCGCCCACTGGGCCCTCGCGGACCAGCGGGACCTCCCCACGCACGGCGCGACGTTCACGCGCCTCGTGCTCGACGCCACCGCCGAGTTCTGCGGTCCCGAGCGCGCCGACGCGCTCACCGGCGCGTACCGCGCCGAGCGGGTCCGGGTCGGCGCGCCGCCGCGCCAGGGGCCCGACGGGCGGTGGCGCTACGGCTGGGACGAACGGCTCCGCCTCTCGCTGCAGCGCGCGGTGGCGATCCGGGCGGGCGCCGCCCCGACCGTCACAGGGGTCCTCGAGGCGATCGAGGGTGAGGCGCGTCTCGTGGTGCGGGCCGGCGACTCGACGCACCGCATCGAGACGACCGCCGTGTGGTCCGTGGAACCCGCGGCGTAGCCGTGGAGGAGAGCAGCCGCCGCGCGGTCGTCGCCGCATTGGCCGCGAATCTCGGAATCGCGGTCGCCAAGTTCGTCGCGTTCGCCGTCACCGGGGCGACGGCGCTGCTCGCCGAGGCGATCCACTCGGTCGCCGACTCGGGGAACGAGTTCATCCTCGGCGTCGGCGGCCGGCGCGCCGAGCGCGCCCCGACCGCGGAGCGCCCGTTCGGGTTCGGGCGGGAGCGCTACTTCTTCGCGTTCGTCGTCGCGCTGGTCCTCTTCACCCTCGGGTCACTGTTCGCGATCTACGAGGGCGTGACGAAGCTGGCCCACCTCGAGCCGGTCGACCAGCCCGCGGTGGGCTTCGTCGTGCTCGGCGTGGCGCTCGTGCTCGAGAGCCTCTCGCTACGCACCGCGAGCCGCGCGGCGAACGCGGTGCGCGGCGACCTGGGCTGGTGGGGCTTCATCCGCTCGACGAAGGCGCCCGAGCTCCCCGTCGTGCTGATCGAGGACTTCGGCGGGATCGTCGGACTGCTCCTCGCCGGGGCCGGGCTCGGCCTCACCGTCGCGACCGGCGACCCGACCTACGACGCCGCGGCGAGCGTCGCGATCGGGGTCCTGCTCGGCATCCTCGCCACGGTCCTGGCGATCGAGACCAAGAGCCTCCTCATCGGCGAGACGGCCTCGGCCGACGACGAGGCCGACATCCGCACCGCGATCGTGAACGGCCCCGAGGTCGAGCGGCTCATCCATCTCCGCACCCAGCATCTCGGACCCGAGGAGCTGCTCGTGGCGGCCAAGATCGACCTCACCGCCGACGCCGAGCCGGACACGGCGCAGGCCATCGACCGCATCGAGGCCCGGATCCGCGCGCGCGTCCCGCACGCCCGGGTCATCTACCTCGAGCCCGACGTCTACCGCGGCGACCCGACGTAGCTCACGCGGACTCGTCGAGGCGCTGCATGGCGTCGCGGTACCGGCGGCCGTTGCGCACGTAGTTCGCCGCGTTGCGCTCGATGTCGGCGGCGTCGACGCTGTCCGGGCGCAGCCGCGCCGGCACGCCGAGCGCCATCGCCCGCGACGGCACCTCCATGCCGTTCGGGACGAGCGCGCTCGCGCCGACGAGGGCGTGGGTGCGCACCACGGCCCGGTGCAGCACGACGGCGTTCGTGCCGACGAGCGCGCGGTCCTCGACGACGCAGCACTCGAGGTGCGCGAGATGGCCGACCACGCAGTCGTCGCCGACGATGGTCGGCAGCTCGGCGGTGCAGTGGACGACCGTGCCGTCCTGGATCGAGGTGCGGGCGCCGATGCGGATGTAGCCGTAGTCCCCGCGCAGGACCGCGTGGGGCCAGACCGTCGTGTCGGCGCCGAGCGTCACGTTGCCGATCACCGTGGCGTCGGGGTGCACCCAGGCGTCGGGGTGGATGTCGGGGACGGCCTCACCGAGCCGGTAGATGGCCACGCCGGGCGACGGTAGCCTCGGCGTGTGCTCGACTCGACCACGATCGAGGCGCACGTCGCCGCCGTGCAGCGCGACGGGTACACGATCCTCGAGGGGGTCATCGAGCCGGACGTCGTCGACGGGCTGGCCGCAGACCTCGACCGACTCGAGGCGTTCTTCGACGTGCAGCCGTCGGCCAACAGCTTCGAGGGCAGCCACACCCTGCGCATCTACAACCTGCTCGCCTTCGGGAAACGCTTCGAGGCGGTCCCGGTGCACGAGCACGTGCTCCCGATCGTCGAGGGCGTGCTCGACCCCGGCTGTCTCGTCTCCTCGCTGTCGTCGATCACGATCCTGCCGGGCGAGACGGCCCAGCCGATCCACGCGGACGACCAGCTGATCCCGCTCCCCAAGCCGCACGTCCCGACGGTGTGCAACACGATGTGGGCGCTCACCGACTTCACCGAGGCGAACGGCGCGACGCGCCTCATCCCGCGGACGCACACCGCGGACTCCTCCCCGGACTACGGCGCGCCGTACGACTCGATCGCCGCCGAGATGCCGAAGGGCAGCGTGCTCGTCTGGCACGGGAGCCTCTGGCACGGCGGCGGCGCGAACGGGACGGACGCGAAGCGGGTCGGCGTGGCGATGAACTACTGCGCGGGCTGGATCCGC
>DATDGU010000151.1:0-2928 GCA_036521915.1 Acidimicrobiia bacterium
GAGGTCGCCCCGTACCGCGCCGACGCGCTCACCGACCATCCGTGGCGCGAGTGGGGCGGCGCCGAGGGCGAGGCCACCCGCATGCCGGGCGCGGCGAGCCGCTGGAACGCCGACAAGGACCTGTCCTGGGAGGCGCTGCGCGTCGAGCTGGTTGCCGAGGTCGCCTACGAGCACCTCCAGCGCGACCGGTTCCGCCACACCGCGCGCTTCGTCCGCTGGCGTCCCGACCGCGACCCCGCGTCCTGCACGTACGCGCAGCTCGAGACCCCTATCCCCATCGAGCTGCACGAGGTCTTCGGCGTCTGACGAGGCCTTGAGCGGCGCCTTTGACGAATCCGTCAGCAGGCGGTCGCTCGGTCGTAAGTGCGGCGCGCTCGCACGGTAACCCTCCCGTCAGACGCCGCCTGTGCGTCGGCGACAGACGATCAAGGTCACCCCGAAGGAGGTCGTGGTCGCCAGCCGGCTCCTCGCCTACTTCGGCGAGGAGCTGCTAGCCCTCAGTGGGGTCGCCTGGCCACGCGGCCGGGTCCGGGACGGCACCCTCGACACCCACATGATGGGTAGTGGGTCACTTTCGGCCCTCTGCGTACATTTCGGCTTTACGTCGGCAGCCCGAGGGCAGTTTCACGCTCCCTCCTACCGAGGGACCGACGGCTCTCGCAACCTGACGGTAGAACTGGAGTGAGACAGTCCAAATTGACGGCACCTCGCCGGGGTGGGCCTCGCCGTGCCGACCGTCCGCGCCCGCGGCCGACATCTCGAGCGCCGCGACGGCCCTCGCCGCGTAGCCCGCCTAAGCCGCGCCGACGCGCCCCGCGCGCCGGGGCAAGGGCAAGCGAACGTCCGGAAACGACCTGGTATCCTTTGTCTGTACCGGTTGGTGTGCGGCCTTTGGTCGCCGGCGAACGTGGCCGTAGGCCACGTTTTTTCATGCGAGGGGACAGGTTGAGGATGGACGTGGCAGCGATCGCCCGCGCGGTCGAGCCCGTCCTCGGCGCGCTCGGCTTGGAGCTCTACGACCTCGACGCGACCGGCCCGGCCCGCGCCCGCACCGTCCGCATCGTCGTCGACCGTGACGGCGGCGTCGACCTCGACGCGATCGCCGCGGCCAGCCAGGACCTCTCCCCGGTCCTGGACCACGACCCGGCGGTGCAGGCCGCCTGCCCCGGCCCCTACACCCTCGAGGTCACGAGCCCGGGCCTCGAGCGCCGCCTGCGCACTCCAGCGCACTTCCAGCGGGCCCTCGGAAGCACGATCTCGGTCAAGACCACGGCCACCGGGGCGGGGCTGCGCCGTCGCGGGGTCCTCACCGCCGCCGACGACGACGGCATTGAGGTCGAGTTCGACACCGGGCGGGAGCGGCTCGCCTACGGCGACGTCGCCCAGGCCCGCACCGTCTTCGAGTGGGGCAGCACGGGGCGACGGACCCGGGAGGCGGCCCGCCGATGAACTCCGAGATGATGGAAGCGCTGGAGAACATCCAGCGCGAGAAGGGCATCTCCGTCGAGATCATGCTCGAGGCCCTCGCCAACGCGCTCGTCACCGCGTACAAGCGCATGCCAAACGCCGCCGAGGAGGCCCTCGTCGAGATCGACGTCGAGACCGGCGACATCCACGTCATCGCCCAGGAGCTCGACGAGGAAGGCCAGGTCGTTCGCGAGTGGGACGACACCCCGAAGGACTTCGGGCGCATCGCCGCGCAGACCGCGAAGCAGGTCATCCTCCAGCGCATCCGCGACGTCGAGCGCGAGTCGAAGTACGAGGAGTACGCCGGCAAGGAGGGCGAGCTCGTCACCGGCATCATCCAGCAGACCGACCAGCGCTACACCCTCCTCGACCTCGGGCGCGTCGAGGCGCTGCTCCCGCAGGCCGAGCAGGTCCAGAACGAGCGCTACGAGCACGGCAGCCGCCTGAAGGCCTACATCGTCGAGGTCCGCAAGACCGCGAAGGGCCCCCAGATCGTCGTGTCGCGGACCCACCCCGGCCTCGTGAAGCGCCTCTTCGAGCTCGAGGTCCCCGAGATCGTCGACGGCGTCGTCGAGCTGCGCGCCATCGCCCGCGAGCCGGGCCACCGCACCAAGATCGCCGTCGCGTCGAACGACCACAACGTCGACCCGGTCGGCGCGTGCGTCGGCGCCCGCGGCTCGCGGGTCCGCATGGTCGTGAACGAGCTGCACGGCGAGAAGGTCGATATCGTCCCCTACACCGACAACCCCTCCGAGTTCGTGCTGAAGGCGCTCGCGCCGGCGCGGGTACGGGAGGTTCGCATCCACGAGGACACCGGCACCGCCGAGGTCATCGTCCCCGACTTCCAGCTGTCCCTCGCCATCGGCAAGGAGGGCCAGAACGCGCGCCTCGCCGCCCGCCTGTCCGGCTGGCGGGTCGACATCAAGAGCGAGACCCAGCTCCAAGAGGAGGAGGCGGGCGGCGGCGTCGACTACGCCGAGGGCGAGTGGGTCCGGAGCGACAGCGGCGAGCTGCTGTGGCAGCCCGCCGAGGGCGGCGACGCCATCTCGGCCGCCGAGGCCGGCTACGCCTCCCCGGCGGGCGTCGCGGCCGCGTCCGAGGCGGCGAAGAAGACGGAGACCCCGGCACCCGAGGCCCCCGCGGAGGCCGCCACCGAGCCGGCCGCCCCGGCGGACACGCCGACGACGGAGACCCCGGCACCCGAGGCCCCTGCGGAGCCCGCCGCCGAACCGGCCGCACCGGCCGACGCGCCGGCCGAGGCCGTGCCCACCCCGAACGCCGCCGCCGAGGCGGGGCCGGACGAGTCCGCGTGACCGCCGGCGCACCTGCGTGGGCTGCCGACGGGTCGCCGACCCCGCAGCGCTCGTGCGGCTCTCCGTCGACGCGGACGGCCGACCGGCGCTCGGCCCCGGCCCCGGGCGCGGCGCCTGGCTGTGCCGCCCCCCGGCCGCACTGGACTGC
>DATDGU010000152.1:0-2271 GCA_036521915.1 Acidimicrobiia bacterium
GACGGATCGACACGCTGGTCAACAACGCTGGGATCTATATCGGGAAGCCGTTCACCGATTACACCGTCGACGATTACTTGGCGATCACGTCGGTCAACCTCACCGGGTTCTTCCACATGACCCAGCGGGCCATCGCGCAGATGGTCGCCCAGGGTGGAGGCCACGTCGTCAATGTCAGCACCAGTCTCGTGGAGCACGCGGACGCAAGGGAACCGTCGGCCCTTACCTCCCTGACCAAGGGCGGGCTGGAGGCGGTGACACGCTCTCTGGCCACCGAGTACGCCGGACGGGGCGTCCGCGTCAATGCGGTGGCGCTCGGCATCATCGAGACCCCACTTCACGACCCGGCTTCGTACCGTGAGCTGGCGAAACGACATCCCCTGGGACGCGTGGGCGAGGTCAGCGACGTAGTTGACGGGGTTCTCTACCTCGAACGCGCCACGTTCGTCACCGGGGCGACGCTCCGTATAGACGGGGGCCGGGCAGCCGGAGGCTGACCAAGCCCGCGGACACCCAACACCAGCCTAGAGAATGCGCACTTATACTTCGGGCGGGCCACGGCGTCTCTCGCACAGCCGTTCTGGGCCGGCCGTTCTTGTTGCAGACCCGCCGAATCGCACCGCCGGACGGCGGTCTTCTGATCGCCTATGGACATCTCGTGTCCGGTGATCTGACGTTTGAGCGACGTTCTACTGGACATAGACATGTCGAATCACACGACTGTAAGGAGCGAGATGACCATTCTGGGCGGGGTTCTCGATGAGCTGATCGACACCCACGTCGTCGACGCCGGCGACCTGGCCCAGATCACCGGCACCACCCCACGAAGTGTCAGCCGGTGGACGGCTGCCAAGGCGATGCCCCGGCGTGACGCCGAGGACCGCCTTCTCGAGCTCAAGGCCGTAGTGAATCAGCTCAGGTCCGTCCTCCGGGACGAGCCGGCCCGGCTGTGGCTGCGCAGCCCGAATCCCGACCTCGACTGGCGCAAGCCCTTGGAGCTGATCGCCGACGGTGAGTACCGCCGAGTGATCGCTGCGGTCCTCGCCATGGCCGAAGGCGTGACGGCATAGAGGCGTGGCGATCGATGCCGGGCGGGTGGCCGCCGCGCCACTCTCGGCCTTCAGCGGTCAGGGCTGGCGACAGCTCGCACCGCGCTACGACCCGTTGAGCGGCGAGGGCGCGCGTCTTCATGGTGGACGCTTTAACCCGCCCGGGAGCTTCCCCGTGCTTTACATCTGTCAGAGCCGCCCGTGCGCGGTCGCAGAGCTGAAGAGGTTCGGCGAACGCCAGGCGATCGGGGTAGAAGGACTGCTACCCCGAACGCTGTACTGCTACGAGATCGCTCTCGACGACATCCTCGATCTCACCGATGGCGAGGTACGCGCCCAGATCGGCCTCGGCCTCGACGTCCTGACCGGTCCCGATTGGACGACGTGCCAGGAGCTGGGCGTTGCCGCGCATGCCCTTGGCGTCAGAGGTGTCAACGCTCCTTCGGCGACCGGGGTAGGCGACGTCTTGGCCATCTTCGTCCAGCACATCGGCCTTGGGCGCCTCGAGCCCGAGCTCGTCGAAGAATGGCACTCGGTTGACGAATTCGATCTCTGAGGTCCGGCTGATGACGCCGATCACGCGGGTGTCACGAACGGTGGGCGTCACCTATCGGTGCGGGCACCGCCGTTGACCAAGGATTAAGCGACGGTCGACAGGTTGACCTGGTGGGCGTGCCCCGACAGGTCGTCGACTGGCTGGTGGCGGGCAGAACGTTGGTCTTCCCTCGTCTGCCCGGCAAAGAGCAACGTCGCGTCAGCGCCGGTGATGTCGGCTCGCTCGCTTAGGGATGTGATCGTCGTCAAGAGGACAAGAGCAGCATTTGCTGCGCATGGAGAGAGCCTGCCGATCGGACGTGAGTACTGATTTGTGGGCACGCCCCAACTCCGTTCGGGCGTGACCTTACGTGACCTTATCGAGAGGGAAGGGGAGGGATCGTGAGGGAGCCTGAGGGGATCGCAACGCCGCGACCAGGAATCTCCTCAGAAGGAGCCTGGTCAAAACACTGAGAGCCACACTTTCGCAATGTAGAGGCCGAGGGTTCGAGTCCCTTCACCTCCACCAAAAGCCCAGGTCAGAGGGCCAAGGTCGGATCCCCCAGAAGATCGCATTCTCCGACGTGTCTTTACGTGTCTCTATCGGTCGGAGCGAATGCGGCCGGAACGCACGGCGCCTGACGACGGGTCTCTGATGCCGACGCCTCGCGGACCTGCCCAAACCACC
>DATDGU010000153.1:0-10306 GCA_036521915.1 Acidimicrobiia bacterium
CTGATCGCCTCGATCGCCGCGTCGATCATGCCGTTGCCCTCGCCGTGACCCTCGACCTTGGTGTCGCCGTCGGTGAGCACGACCGTGGCCGACGGCGTCGCCTGGGTCCCACCGTGCACGTCCAGGCTGGCGATGCCGTACCGGTGGACCGCGGCGGTGCCGAGCTCCTCGGCGACGATCGCCTCGAGGTCGGCCTCGGTGAGCTGCACCTTGCGGTCGGCCAGCTCCTTGAACCGGACGAACGCCTGGTTCAAGGCGTCACCTTGGAGGCGCAGGCCCATCTTCTCGAGCGTGTCGGCGAACGCGTGGCGCCCGGAGTGCTTGCCCAGCACGATCTGGGCGGCCTCCTGGCCGACCGTCGACGCCTCGATGATCTCGTAGGTCTCGCGGTCCTCGAGCACGCCGTGCTGGTGGATGCCGGCCTCGTGGGCGAACGCGTTCCGGCCGACGACCGCCTTGTTGTACTGGACGGGGTAGCCGGTGAGGCGGGACACGACCCGCGAGGTGCGGGCCAGCTCCTCGGTGCGGACACTCGTCTCGACGTCGCCGAAGTAGTCGGGGCGGGTGCGCACCGCCATCACGATCTCCTCCAGCGCGGCGTTGCCGGCCCGCTCCCCCAGCCCGTTGATGGCGCACTCGACCTGGCGGGCGCCGGCCCGCACGCCGGCGAGCGAGTTCGCGACCGCCAGCCCCAAGTCGTTGTGGCAGTGGGTCGACACGACGAAGTCGCCCCGCACGGCCTCGAGGATGTGCGCGATGAGCGCGCCGAACTCCTCGGGGACGCCGTAGCCGACGGTGTCGGGGATGTTCAGGGTCGTCGCGCCCTGGTCGACGGCCGCCTGCAGCACGTCGCACATGAAGTCGACGTCGGAGCGGCTCCCGTCCTCGGGCGAGAACTCGACGTCCTCGCAGTAGGAGCGGGCCCGGCCCACACCGGCGACGACCTCGGCCCGCACCTGGTCCTCGGTCATGCGCAGCTTCTTCTTCATGTGGATCGGCGACGTCGCGATGAACACGTGGATGCGCGGGCGCTCGGCGTGACGGACGGCTTCCCAGGCCCGGTCGATGTCCTCGAAGCCGGTCCGCGACAGGGCCGTGATGACCGGCCCGCGCACTCCCGCGGCGACCGCCTCGACGGCTTCGAAGTCGCCGATGCTCGCGATCGGGAACCCGGCTTCGATGATGTCGACCCCGAGCCGCGCCAGCTGCTCAGCGATCTCGAGCTTCTCGGCGACGTCGAGCGAGATGCCCGGCGACTGCTCGCCGTCCCGCAGCGTCGTGTCGAAGATCCGCAGATGGTCACTCATGGCTGGCTCCTGTCGTCCTGCCTGCTTGGCACACGAAAAACCTCCTCGGCCCGAAGGCACGAGGAGGCGTCCGCGAGCACGGGTGTGCTCGCCGCTACGTAAGGAGCAGGCTCAGGTCAAAGCGGATGAAAGGCTGCTCGGTCATCGCCGACCATGATGACGGGCCGGCGCGAAAAACACAAGTCAGTTCCGGTCGCATGGGACACTCGTGTCGTGCGCAGACGCGGCCTCTGGCGTGTCGTAGGGATCGGGACGCTCATGGTCACGGCGTACGCGCTGTGGCGCGTCGTCGAATCCAGCCGGGCGCTCGACGACTCTGAGCCGGCGGCCCGTCCGACGCTCGAGCCGCCGCGCGCCGCGCTCCGTGTCGTCGCGCCGGCGTCACGCCCGGTCCCCGCGGCACCCGCCTGGGTCGACCCGGACGGTCGATCCTGCCCGATCACACACCCGGTGAAGGCGAAGCTGCGCAGCGGCATCTTCCACCTCCCCGGCGGGGCCAGCTACGAGCGGACCATCCCCGATCGCTGCTACGCCGACCCGACGGCCGCGGCCGCCGACGGCCTCCGGGTCTCTCGCCGTTAGCAGGCACACACACACAGCTCGTTGCCCTCGGGGTCGGCCATCGGGAGCCAGCGGTGCCCGTGCTCCTCGATCGCGTCCCCTCGGCGGTGCGCGCCCAGGGCCTCGAGCCGGTCGGCTTCGCCCGCGACGTCGTCGGTGACGATGTCGAGGTGCATGCGGTTCTTCGTCGTGCGGGGCTCGGGGACCTGCTGGAGGATGAGGCGCGGCCCCGATGCACCAGCCGGCGGGGCCAGCAGGCGGTACTGGCCGGCCGCGCCCGCGGGCTCGTAGCCGAGCGCCGCCGCCCAGAACGTGGCCTGCGCGTCGAGATCAGCGCAGTCCAGGACAAGCTCGATCGCGGCGCTCACCGGTCGAGCTCGAGCGCGCGGGCCTCGAGGATTCCCGCCTCCGTCCGGAGCCGGTCGACGACCGCGCGCGGCACCGCGATGTCGGTCGCGATCACCATGAGCGCCGGCGCGCCCTCGGCGTTCGTGCCGACGTCCATGTCGGCGATGTTCACGCTCGCCTCGCCAAGGATCGTGCCGACCGTGCCGATCATGCCGGGCTCGTCGGCGTTGTAGACGACGAGCATGTGGCGGGTGGGGGGGACGTCGACGCTGTGCTCGTCGATCCCGACGATGCGCGGTGCCGCCCGCTTCCCGAAGAGCGTCCCGGCCACGTGCACCGGCCGAGCGTCTCGCGTCCCGCGGAGGGTGATGAGGTTCACGTAGTCGAGCGCGGCCGACGACGTGGTCTCCCGGATGGCGAGCCCGCGGCTCTCGGCGAGCTGCGGCGCGTTCACGAACGACACCGGCTCGTCGACGACGCCCTGGAGGACGCCCTTGAGGACCGAGAGCGTCAGCACGCGACAGTCGTAGTCGGCGATCTCGCCCTCGTAGGTGACGTCGAGCGTGTCGACGACGCCGCCGGCCAGGGCGGTGAAGAGCCCGCCGAGGCGCTCGCTGAGGGGCAGGAAGGGCGCCACCGTCGCGTTCGCCTCGGAGGCGGCGACGTTCACCGCGTAGGGCACGAACTCGCCGCGGAGGGCGAGCACCACCTGCTCGGCGATGGTCTGGCCGGCCTTGTCCTGGGCCTCGACGGTCGACGCGCCGAGGTGCGGCGTGACCACGACGTTGGGAAGCCCGAAGAGCGGTGACTCCACGGTCGGCTCGGTGGCGAACACGTCGAGGGCGGCACCGGCGACGCGGCCCTCCCGCAGCGCGTCCGCGAGCGCCGCCTCGTCGACGATCCCGCCCCGCGCCGTGTTGACGAGCCGCAGCGTCGGCTTGGCGTGGCGCAGCATCTCGGCGTCGAGGAGCCCGAGCGTCTCAGGCGTCTTGGGGAGGTGGATGGTGAGGAAGTCGGCCTGACGGAGGAGCTCATCGAGCGCGCCCACCAGACCCACACCGAGCTGGCGCGCCCGGTCCGCGCTGACGAAGGGGTCGTACGCGAGGAGGCGCATGCCGAACGCCGAGGTGCGCTGGGCGACGAGGACCCCCACGCGGCCCAGCCCGACGATTCCGAGGGTCTTGTTGTGCAGCTCGACGCCCTCCCAGCGCGAGCGGTTCCAGGCCCCGCCCTTGAGGTCGGCGTCGGCCTGGGGGATGTTGCGCGCCTGCGCGAGGAGGAGCGCGACCGTGTGCTCGGCGGCCGACAGGACGTTCGACTGGGGCGCGTTGACGACCATGACGCCGCGCCGGGTCGCGGCGTCGACGTCGACGTTGTCGAGGCCGATGCCCGCCCGTCCGACGACGACGAGGTCCTGGCCGGCCTCGAGCACGTGCGCATTCACTTGCGTCGCGCTGCGGATCACGAGCGCGGCGGCGCCGGGCACGGTGTCGAGCAGCTCGGTGGCGCTCAACCCGACGCGCTCGTCCACCTCCAGGCCGGCGTCGCGCATGGCGTCGAGGCCGCGGGCCGCGAGCTCCTCGGTCACGAGCACGCGGGTCATCACGTTCGAAGATAGTGGCGAGGGGCTGGCACCCCGATGATCGTTCGGTCGGGGGTCAGCGCAGCAACTTGCCGAGCCGCTCGAGCCCCTCGACGAGCAGCTCGTCCGACAGCGCGAACGACAGGCGGGCGTAGCCGGGCGCGCCGAACGCCTCGCCGGGCACGATCGCGACCCGCGCCTCGTCGAGGGCCAGCTCGCACAGCTCGAGCGTCGTCGCCGGGGTCGACCCGCCGAGCTCCCGGCCGAGCAGCGCCACGAACGACGGGAAGCAGTAGAACGCGCCCTCGGGCGGGAGGCAGCGAACGCCGGAAATCAGCGTCAGCAGCTCGTGCATGATCCGGCCGCGCTCCGCGAAGGCCCGCCGCATCGTCGCGACGGCGTCGAGGTCGCCGGTCACCGCGGCGAGCGCGGCCTGCTGCGCCACGTTGTCGACGTTGGAGCACACGTGGGACTGCAGGTTCGTCACCGCGGCCGCGACGTCCCGTGGAGCGATGATCCAGCCGAGACGCCACCCGGTCATCGCGTAGGTCTTCGACACGCCGTTCAGGACGACGCAGGTGTCGGCGAGCTCGGGCACCATGACGGGCACGGACGTGAACCGGTGGTCGCCGTACGTGAGGTGCTCGTAGATCTCGTCGGTGACGACCCAGACCCCGCGCTCGAGCGCCCAGCGGCCGATCGCCTCGACTTCGCCCGGCGGGTACACGACGCCGGTGGGGTTGCTGGGCGACACGAAGAGCAGCGCCTTGGTCCGCGGGGTCCACGCGGCCTCGAGCTGCTCGACCGAGACGCGAAAGCCGCTCGCCTCGGTCGTCGGGAGCACCACCGGCGTCCCGTCGGCGAGCCTGATCGCCTCGGGGTACGTCGTCCAGTACGGGGCGGGGAGCAGCACCTCGTCGCCCGGGTCCAGCAGCGCCTGGAATGTCTCGGCGACGGCCTGCTTCGCGCCGTTCGTCACGACGACCTGGCTGGCCTCACACTCGTACCCCGAGTCGCGCTTCGTCTTGACCGCGACGGCGGCGCGCAGCTCGGGGAGCCCGGCGGTCGGCGTGTAGTGGTGGTTGCGCGAGTCGCGGCACGCCTCGACGGCCGCGTCGACGATGTGGGACGGCGTCGCGAAGTCGGGCTCACCGGCGCCGAAGCCGATGACCGGCTCACCGGCGGCGCGCAGCGCCTTGGCCTTGGCGTCGACGGCGAGCGTCGCCGACTCGGTGATCGCGCCGACCTTGCGCGAGACGCGGGCCATGGCCTCATCCTCGCACGGCGAGGCGCGCCCGCTGGGATGGTTTGGTCAGGCGGGGACGGTCGCCTCGTCGTCGACGAGGTCGCGGAGGTCGGCGAGGCGGGGATCGTTCGAGAAGACCTCGATGAACGGCTCGGTGAGCCCGAGCGGCCGCCGGATGGCGCGCACCTCGTTCTCCTGGTTCCAGAGCACGAGGGTGACGGCGAAGCCGGTCTCGCCGGCCCGGGCGGTGCGGCCGGAGCGGTGGAGGTAGGCCTTGCTGTCCTCGGGCGGGTCGTAGTGCAGGACGACGTCGACGGCGTCGATGTGCAGGCCGCGGGCGGCGACGTCGGTGGCGACGAGGACGGGCACCTTGCCGCCCATGAAGTCCGCGAGCGACTTCTCGCGGGCCTGCTGGCGCAGATCGCCGTGGATCGCGGCGGCCCGCACGCCCTCACGGCGCAGGTCGGAGACGAGCCGGTCGGCGCCGCGCTTGGTGCGGGAGAAGATGAGGGTCCGCTGCACCCCGCGCGAGATCGCCGCGGCGACCTTGGGCTTGTCCATCTGGTGGACGACGAGGAAGCGGTGCTCCATCTCGTCGACGGTCGGGTCCTGTGACGCCACCTCGTGGAACACCGGGTCGCGCATGTACCGGTCGACGAGGCGGCGGATGGCACCTTCGAGCGTCGCCGAGAAGAGCATGGTCTGGGGATTGGACTCGAGGCGGTAGAGGATCTTCTGCACCTGGGGCAGGAAACCCATGTCGAGCATCCGGTCGGCCTCGTCGAGGACGAGGACGTCGAGGTGGTCGAGGCGTAGCTCGCGGCGCTCGAGCAGGTCGATGAGGCGCCCCGGGGTGCCGACGATCACGTCGACGCCCGCTTTGAGCGCGGCGATCTGGTGCTCGAAGCCGACGCCGCCGTACACCGCGACGACCCGCTGGCCGCGCCCGGCGGCGAGCGCTTCGAGCACGCCGAACACCTGGTTGGCGAGCTCGCGGGTCGGGACGAGGACCAGCCCGGTCGGGCGGCGCGGCTCGGCGGGCCGGACCCGCTGGAGGAGCGGGAGGCCGAACGCCAGGGTCTTCCCGGAGCCGGTCTTGGCCTTGCCGCACACGTCGCGGCCGGCGAGGCCGTCGGCGATGGTCAGCGCCTGGACGGGGAACGGGGCGTCGATGCCTTGCGCGGCCAGGGTCGCGACGAGATCGGGCGCGACGCCGAGCGCCTCGAAAGTGGAGGTGTTCGTCATGGGGAAGTGCTCGCTTTGTTCACGGATGTCGGTCGGGCTGCCGCAAGAGGAGGCGGCGGGGTCGTCCTCGATCCCACAACCCGGTCCGTCCGGACTAGCGAGGAAGACCCGACGGCAGCCGTCGGCGGCCGTCGGATGTCCATGATACCGCATGGCCCAACGCATCGGGGGGCCGCGAGCTCGGGTGCCGCGGCGCGACCGCGCCCGCCGCGTCCGGATCAGTCCGCCTTGCCCTTGCCGCGGCGCTTCTGGGTCCGCTTCCAGTCCCGCACCCGGGCGAGCGTCTCGGGCGAGTCGATGTCGGCAACCGATCGGGGCGTGTCGTCCGAGAACGGCGCGGCGGCCTGCTCCCAGCCGTCGGGTCGGATCTCGAGGCGCTTGGCGAGGAGCGCCTCGAAGATCTTCGCCTTCTCGGCGCCGAACCCGGGGAGCGCGACGAGGCGGGCGTAGAGGTCGTCGCCGCTGGTGGCGCCACGCCACACGGCCGCGGCGTGACCGCCGTACTCGTCGACGAGATGCTGGCAGAGGGCGTGCACGCGCTTGGCCATCGAGCCGGGGAAGCGGTGCAGGGCCGGCTTGGTGCGGAACACGGCGTCGATGTCGTCGGGCGACATGGCGGCGATCGCCGCGGCGTCGAGGCCACCGAGGCGCTGCTGCAGCGTGTACGGGCCCTTGAACGCCCACTCCATCGGCACCTGCTGGTCGAGCAGCATCCCGATGAGCAGCGCGAGCGGGTTCTCGGCGAGCAGCCGATCGGCGTCCGGGTCGCCGGTCACGGGGATCTGGGGCGCCACTCGGCATAGTCTCACGCGATGCGACTCGACCACGTCAACCTGTGCGTCCCCGAGGACGGCGTGGCCGACGAGACGCGTTGGCTCGTCGACGTGCTCGGCTACCGGACCGTGCAGCCCGGCCCGGAGATCGCCCGACTCGGCACCGTGCATTGGTTCGAGGCCGATGACGGCACCCAGGTGCACCTCACCGAGGACCCTGAGCATCACCCGTCCAAACGCGCTCACACGGCAATCGACCTGGGAGACCAGCTCGACCCGGTGATCGCCCAGGTGGAGGCGAGCGGGCGCGAGACGTTCACCATCACCAACGACGGGCGGCGCCAGGTGTTCGCCACCGACCCGGCCGGCAACCTCTGGGAGCTCATCGGCCCGGCTTCCTGAGGGTCCTCTCAGCGTCGGCGCGGGTTGTCCCGCGGGCGCGGGGCAGAATCGGGTGTATGCGGGTGCTGATCGTCGAAGACGAGGTGCACCTGGCCGACGCGATCCGAGAGGGCCTCGAGGCCGAGGGCTTCGACGTCGACGCCGTCCACGACGGGCTCGACGGTCTGTGGCGCGCGCGCGAGGGGTCCTACGACGCGATCGTGCTCGACGTGCTGCTGCCCGGCATGAACGGCTACCGGGTGTGCAAGACGCTGCGCGACGAGGGGGTGTGGACACCCATCCTCATCCTCACCGCGAAGGACGGCGAGTGGGACGAGGCGGAGGCGCTCGACACGGGCGCCGACGACTTCTTGTCGAAGCCGTTCTCGTTCGTGGTGCTGCTCGCCCGCCTCCGGGCGCTGTTCCGGCGGGGCGCGGCCCCCCGCCCGGCGATGCTCGAGCTCGGCCCGCTGCGCCTCGACCCGGGCGCGCGGCGCCTCACCCGCGACGGCGACGAGATCCGGCTCACCACGCGGGAGTTCTCGGTCCTCGAATTCCTGCTCCGCCGCGACGGGACGGTGGCGTCGAAAGCGGAGATCCTGGACCACGTGTGGGGCATGGACTTCGCCGGGGACCCGAACGTCGTCGAGGTCTACGTCGGCTACCTGCGCCGCAAGATCGACCAGCCCTACGGATCGCGCCTCATCCGCACCGTGCGCGGCGCGGGCTATCGCCTCAGCGCCGAGGACAACTGACATGGCGCGAGGGTGGGAGCAGGCCCGACAGTTCTTCGGGTCGGTGCGCGTCCGGATCACGTTCGCCGCGGCCGGCCTGGTCGCCGTCGGCCTCGCCGCCGCCTCGTTCGGCCTCGTGCGGTCGGTGCACGCCAGCCTGCTGTCCGGGATCGAGAACACGAACCGCGAGCAGCTGTCGATGGTCGCCCGCCAGCTCGAGGCCGGGCGCGCGCCCAACCAGGTGAACTTCCCCTCCGACCCCGGTGAGGGCGGCGCGCCGTCGATGTTCCTCGTCGCGCCGGACGGGACGATCGTGGGTGTCGGCGTCGCACAGGTGCCCGTGCCCCGCGACAGCCTCCCGTCGTTCAACGAGTCGGTGCGCGCCCAGCAGCGCATCGCCACCCAGCAGGGCGACAGCACCCTGATCGCCGAGCGGTCGATCGGCGACGTGAACCGGACCGTCCACAGCATCACCGACGACCTCCTCCTCGGCGTGCCGCTGCTGGTCGCAGCGATCGCGGCGCTCGCCTGGTACCTGACCGGCCGGGCGCTGCGGCCCGTCGAGCTGATCCGCGCCGAGGCCGCGTCGATCACGGGCTCGACGATCCACCGCCGCGTCCCGGAGCCGGACACGAGCGACGAGGTCGGCCGGCTCGCCCACACGATGAACGCCATGCTCGACCGCCTCGAGGAATCGTCGACGCGCCAGCGTCAGTTCGTCGCCGACGCGTCGCACGAGCTGCGTAGCCCGGTCGCGGCGATCCGCGCCCAGCTCGAGGTCGCGCTGCGCCGCGGCGACCAGGCGGACTGGCCCCGAATCGCCCGCCGGGTCCTCGACGAGGACCAGCGCCTCGAGGGCGCGGTCGGCGAGCTGCTCGAGCTGGCCCGCGTCGAGGAGGAGGCCCCGGCGAACCCGGTCGAGGTGGACGTCGACGACCTGGTCCTCGAGGAGACGACCCGGGTGCGGCCGGTGCCGATCGACACGTCGCGCGTGTCGGCCGGACGGGTCCTCGGCAACCCCCGGCAGCTGAGCCGGGTCGTGCGCAACCTGCTGGACAACGCGTCCAGCCACGCCCGCAGCCGCGCCGCGGTCGCCGTGAGCACCGGGGAGGGCTCGGTGTGGCTCGTCGTCGACGACGACGGGCCCGGCATCCCGGCCGAGGACCGCGAGCGCGTCTTCGACCGGTTCACCCGCCTCGACGAGGGCCGGGGCCGGGCGGGCGGCGGCGCCGGCCTCGGGCTGGCGATGGTCCGGGCCATCGCCGAGGGCCACGGCGGCAGCGTCCACATCGACGAGGCCCCGCTGGGCGGCGCGCGGTTCGTGGTCCGCCTGCCGGGCGCGGAGGCGAGCGGCTCGTAGGGTGACCGCCCGCATGGGCACGCTCAGCCTCGTCACGTTCAACACCCACTACGGGCTCGGGCCGCCGCGCCGGGCCGGGCGCGCCTACGACCTGGGGGCGGTGCTCGCCGACCTGGCAGCCGACGTGATGGTCATCCAGGAGGTGTGGCGCCCCGACGGCGAGCGCGGCGTCGTCGACGCGTTCGTGGAGGAGGCGGGCTACGCCATGCACCACGTCGCGACCGGCCACGCCGCCGACACCGGGCGGTGGCCGCACCACGACCCGGCCGGGCGCGGCACGGTGGGCATCGCGGTGCTGACCCGCGTCCCGGCTCGACCGCTGCCGTCGCTGCCGGTCGGGCCGACGCTGGGCGACCCGGCGCCGGCGCGGGCGCTGCCCCAGGTCGAGGTGACCGTCGGCGGCGCCCGGCCCCTGCGCGTCGTCGGCGTCCACCTGACCTCGCGGCTGCCGCACGGCCCGATGATCCAGCTCCGTCGCCTGCAGCGCGACCTGCCCCCACCGGGCACGCCCACGGTGGTGGCCGGCGACTGCAACTTCTGGGGTCCGCCCGCGACGGCGCTGCTCCGCGACGGCTGGCGGCGCGGGGTCACGGGTCGCACCTGGCCGGCGTCGCGCCCGCACAGCCAGATCGACCACGTCTTCACCCGTCCGGCCGACGTGACCGTGACGCGCCCGGTGGTGCTCGACGCGTGCGGCTCCGACCATCGGCCGGTGCGCGTCCGGCTCGACTGGTGAGCGCCGCCCCGCCCGACCTCTAGGGCAGCAGCC
>DATDGU010000154.1:0-42408 GCA_036521915.1 Acidimicrobiia bacterium
AGGCGGCCGGGGCAACGCCCGCTTCCTCTCGAACCGGCGTCGCGCGCCGGCGTTCGCCGAACAGGGCGAGTACGGCCAGGAGCGCTGGCTGCGCCTCGAGGTGTCCCTCGTGGCCGACGCCGCGCTGGTCGGGCTCCCCAACGCCGGGAAGTCGACGCTCATCGCCGCGGTGAGCGCCGCCCGTCCCAAGATCGCCGCCTATCCGTTCACGACCCTCGAGCCGCACCTCGGCGTCGTCCGCGAGGGCGACACCGAGTTCGTGCTGGCCGACATCCCGGGCCTCATCGACGGGGCGGCCGACGGCCGCGGGCTCGGCCACCGGTTCCTCCGCCACGTCGAGCGCGCCCGGGTGCTCGTCGTGCTCCTCGATCTTGCGTCGGTCGAGGAACGCACCCCGGCCGACCAGGAACGCGCCCTGCTCCACGAGCTCGAGCGCTACCAGCCCGCGCTCCTGGACCGCCCGCGTCTCGTCGTCGGCACGAAGGCCGACGTCGCCGCCGCGCCCTACGACGGCTTCGCGATCTCCGCGGTCACCCACGAGGGGCTCGACCGCTTCGTGCACACCCTCGGTCGCCTCGTCGACACGGCGCGCACCGCCGCGCCCGCCCCCACCGCGCCGGTCGTGCTGCGACCCCGCGACGACGGCTTCGAGGTCGTGCGCGACCACGACGGCGCATGGCGCGTCGTCGGCCGCGACGCCGAGCGCGTCGTCGCCGTCACCGACCTCACCGACACCGACGCGGCCGCGTACGTCCGCGACCGGTTCCGTCGCCTCGGCGTCGACCGCGCCCTGCTGCGCGCCGGCGCCCGCGACGGCGACCTCATCCGGGTCGGCACGGTCGAGCTCGAGTACGTCGAGGACCTATGAGAGCCGTCGTGAAGGTTGGCACCTCCTCGGTGACCCGCGACACCGGCGAGCTCGACGAGGCCGCGCTCGGCAAGCTGGCGGGCGAGGTCGCCGACGCCCACGACGCCGGCCACTCGGTCGTCCTCGTCTCGTCGGGCGCGATCGCCGCGGGGCTGCCCCTCGTCGGCCTCGCACGCCGCCCGAGCGACATCGGGACCCTCCAGGCCATTGCCGCCGTCGGCCAGCCGCGCCTCATGGCCCGCCTCACCGAGCAGTTCGCCGGTCGTGGCCTCGTGACCGGGCAGGTCCTGCTCACGCCCCACGACTTCGGGCAGCGTGCGCAGTACCTGCACGCCCGCCAGACGCTCGATTGCCTCCTCGATCTCGACGTCGTGCCCGTCGTGAACGAGAACGACACCGTCGCCGACGACGAGATCCGCTACGGCGACAACGACCGCCTCGCGGCGCTCGTCTCCCACCTCGTCCACGCCGACGTGCTCGTCCTGCTCACCGACACCCACGGACTCTTCACCGCCGACCCGCGCCGCGACGGCGAAGCGTCGCTCATCGAGGAGGTCCTCGAGGTCGACGCCGCGCTCGAGGCGGTCGCCGGCGGCGCCGGCAGCGACCGGGGCAGCGGCGGGATGGCGAGCAAGCTCGCCGCGGCGAAGATCGCCGCCTGGTCCGGGGTGCGCGCCGTCATCGCCGCCGCCGACACGCCCGGGGTGGTCCGCCGCGCCATCGAGGCCGAGCCCGTCGGCACGGTCGTCGTGCCCCGCCCGGCACGCCTGCCGAGCCGCAAGCTCTGGATCGCGTTCGCCCGCGGGGCCGCCGGCCGGGTCGTCGTCGACGCGGGTGCCCGCCGGGCCCTCACCGACGACCACCGCTCCCTCCTCCCGGCCGGGGTGCGGACCGTCGAGGGCCGCTTCGACGCCGACGACGCGGTCGAGGTCGTCACCGACGACGGGGTCGCCTTCGCGAAGGGCCTCGTCCGCTACGGCAGCGACGCCCTCCGCCAGGTCGCGGGCCGACGCACCACCGACCTGCCCGACGGCGCCCCCCACGAGGTCATCCACCGCGACGACCTCGTCGTGCTCTGAAGAAAATCCCGGGGGGTGCTCTTGCGCCCGGTCGTGACGTCGGACACACTTCCTCCCTCGTCGTCGGCCGACGGGGGGAGGACCACCGTTCGGGGGTCCACACGGCCGGCGCGTAGCGGGAGTGAGGCGCGAGGCCCGCGCCGGCGGACCACCGCAGCGGCGCGGCCTCGCGGCCCTCCCGCAGCCGCGCCGCCCCGACCGGATCTCCCCGGGGTGTCGTCGAGGCCACCGGTAGACTCCGGGCGTGTCCGCCGTCGCCGAGCAGGGCCGTCGCGCCAGCGCGGCGGCCCGACGCCTCGCCACCGCCGGGTCCGGCGCACGGGACGCCGCGCTCAGCGCCGCCGCCGACCTCCTCCTCGACCGGGCCCCGGAGCTCCTCCACGCCAACGCGGCCGACGTCGCCGCCGCCGAGGCCGACGGCCTCGACGCCACCCCCCTCGACCGGCTCCGCGTCACCGACGCCCGCCTCCAGGGGATGTCGGACGGGCTCCGCCAGGTCGCCGGGCTCGCCGACCCGCTCGGCGAGGTCCTCGACGGGTGGCGGCGCCCCAACGGCCTCGAGCTGCGCCAGGTCCGGGTCCCGCTCGGCGTCGTCGCCGTCATCTACGAGAACCGGCCGAACGTCACGAGCGACGCCGCGGCGATCGCGCTGAAGGCGGGCAACGCCGTGCTGCTGCGCGGCTCGGCCAGCGCCCAGCGCACGAACCGGGTCATCGCCGACGCCGTCCGGGACGGGCTCACGAAGGTGGGGCTGCCCGCCGACGCCGCGCAGCTCCTCGACGATCCCTCCCACGAGGCGGCGGTCGAGCTCATGCGCCTCCCCGACGTCGACTGCCTCATCCCCCGCGGCGGCCCGGCGCTGCTCGCCACGATCCGCGACCACGCCACCGTCCCCGTCGTCATCGACGGCGACGGCAACTGCCACGTGTACGTCGACGCCGCCGCCGACCTCGACCAGGCGCTCGCCATCGTCGTCAACAGCAAGACGAGCCGCCCCGCCGTGTGCAACGCGGCCGAGACGCTGCTCGTGCACGCCGACGTCGCCGACCGCTTCGTGCCGCGGGCCGCCGCGGTCCTCGGCGAGTACGGCGTCGAGCTGCTCGGCGACGACGCCGCTCGCCGGCTCGCGCCGATGGGCGCGGCCACGCCCGACGACTTCGCCCGGGAGTTCCTCGACCTGCGCATGACCGTCGCCGTCACGCCGACCCTCGACGCCGCGCTCGACCACATCGCCCGCTACGGCACCGGCCACACCGAGGCGATCGTCACCCGCGACCTCGAGGCGGCTCGGCGCTTCACCCACGAGGTCGACGCCGGTGTCGTCATCGTGAACGCCTCCACCCGCTTCACCGACGGGGAGCGGTTCGGGTTCGGTGCCGAGATCGGCATCTCGACCCAGAAGCTCCACGCCCGCGGCCCGATGGGCCTGCGCGCGCTCACCACCTACCGCTACGAGGTGTGGGGCGACGGGCAGGTGGTCGAGTAGTGGCCGACCGTTTCACCTCGGTGGCCGACGTCACCGACCGGCTGCGGGGCGTGGACTACCTCGCCGACGCCAACATCTCCGGGGTCGTCTTCCTCGCCGACCGCCTCGAGAAGCCCGTCCTCGTCGAAGGGCCGGCCGGGGTCGGCAAGACCGAGCTCGCCAAGGCGCTCAGCCGCTCCACTGGCGCGCGCCTCATCCGCCTCCAGTGCTACGAGGGCCTCGACGAGGCGAAGGCGCTGTACGAGTGGAACTACAAGAAGCAGCTGCTGCGCATCCAAGCCGATCGCGAGCACGAGACGTCGTGGACCGACACCGAGGCCGACATCTTCTCCGAGCCGTTCCTCCTGACCCGCCCGCTGCTCGAGGCCATCCGGGCCGACGAGCCGGTGGTGCTGCTCATCGACGAGGTGGACCGGGTCGAGATCGAGACCGAGGCGCTGCTCCTCGAGGTGCTCTCCGACTTCCAGGTCTCGATCCCCGAGCTCGGCACCATCGTCGGCCGCCAGCGGCCGCTCGTGGTGCTCACGTCGAACAACACCCGGGAGCTCTCCGAGGCGCTGAAGCGCCGCTGCCTCTACCTGCACATCGACTATCCCGACATCGACCGGGAGAAGGACATCGTGCGGGTGCGCGTCCCCGAGATCGACGACGAGCTCGCCGACCAGGTCGCCCGCGTCGTGCGCTCCATTCGGGACCTCGAGCTGAAGAAGGCCCCATCGATCTCCGAGACGATCGACTGGGCCCGCACCCTCCTCTTTCTCGGGACGTCCGAGATCTCGCCGGAGGTCATCGGGGAGACGCTCCACGTCCTCTTGAAGTATCAGTCCGACATCGCGAAGGCCCGCAAGGAGCTCGTGCCCAGCGCCGACGCCACCTGATGCTCGACGTCCTCCAGGGCTTCATCCACGAGCTGCGCGGCGCCGGGCTCCCGGTGTCGATGACCGAGAACCTCGACGCGATGCGCGCCATCGAGCACGTCGACATCGCCGAGCGTGACGAGTTCCGGACCGCGCTCGGCGCGACGCTCGTGAAGCACCACCGCCACTGGCCGGCGTTCGAGACCGTCTTCGACGTCTATTTCTCCCTGTACACGCACGGCGTCGACGCCGACGACCCGCACGCCGACGAGTGGGCCGAGCTCGCCGGTCAGGACGGCCAGGCGGCGGGCGGCGGGCCCGGCGGAGAGCTCACCCGCGAGGAGCTCGCGCAGATGCTCCTGGACGCGCTCATGAGCATGGACCGCGACGCGCTGCGGCGCCTCGCGGCCGCCGCGGTGCAGGCGTTCGCCGGCATGGAGCCCGGCCGGCCCGTCGGCGGCACCTACTACCTGTACCGGACGCTGCGGCAGCTCGACCTCGACGACCTGGCGGGGCGTCTCGTCGGGCGCGCCCGCGAGGACGGCGACGCGCCCGACGACCCGCTCGGGGCGCGCCTGCAGGAGGAGGAGTTCCAGCGCCGCCTCCGCGTGCTGCGCCAGCTCGTCGAGTCCGAGATCCGACGCCGCCTCGTCGCCGACCGGGGCGTCGAGGCGATGGCCCGGACGCTGCGCAAGCCCCTCCCCGAGGACGTCGACTTCATGCACGCCTCCCGCGAGGAGATGCTCGCCCTCCAGCGCGCCATCTACCCGCTGACGCGCGCCCTCGCCGCCCGCCTGGCGCAGCGCCAGCGGCGCCGCCACCGCGGCCACCTCGACTTCCGCAAGACGGTGCGCGCCTCGCTGTCCTACGGCGGCGTGCCGGCCGAGCCGAAGTTCCGTCACCCGCATCCGTCGCGGCCCGAGATCATGGTCGTGGCCGACATCTCCGGGTCGGTGGCGAGCTTCGCCCGCTTCACCCTCCAGTTCGTCTACGCGATGGCGAGCCAGTTCTCGAAGGTCCGGTCCTGGGTGTTCATCGACGGGATCGACGAGGTGACCCGGTTCTTCACCGAGGCCGACGACGTCACCGAGGCGGTCCACCGCGTGAACACCGAGGCCGACGTCGTGTGGGTCGATGGCCACTCCGACTACGGCCACGCGTTCGAGACCTTCCACGACCGCCACGAGACCGAGGTCACGCACAAGACCTCGCTCATCTTCCTCGGCGACGCCCGGAACAACTACCACGCGTCCCAGGCGTGGGTGCTCGGCTCGCTCGGCGAGCGGGCCCGCCACGTCTACTGGCTCAACCCCGAGCCGCGCGGCTACTGGGACACGGGCGACTCGATCATGGCCGACTACACCCCGTACTGCGACGGCGTCTACGAGTGCCGCAACCTCCGCCAGCTCGAGCGCTTCGTCACGACCGTCGCCGAGAGCTGATCACGCGCCGAGCAGCGTCCAGGCTCGGTCGGCGACCCGCGCCAGCGCCCGCAGCTGGGCCCGCTCGCGCCGGCGGAACCCGCGGCCCTCACGGCCGACGAGCAGCGTCGCCTCGTGCGCCTCGAGGCGCGCCACCGCCAGGTCGTCGGGACCGGTCGTGCCGTCGGCGACGCGGGGCGACGCGGCCGTGCCCGCGGCGAGCGCGGCCATGAGGTCCCCGCTCGGGTAGCCGGTGCCGTCGACCTCGGTGGTGAGGCCCGGGGCGAGGAGCGCCGCCCAGTCGGCGAGGAACTCGCGGCGCAGCAGCTCGACGAGCAGCCGGTGCAGGTCCGCGGGCGAGTCGGCGTCGCACAGCGCGGCGGCGGACTCGAGCGCGTCGAGGCGGGGGTCAGGGAACGAGCCGACGACCCGGACCTCCTCCACCGAGGTCCCGTCGACCTCCTCGATCTCGCGGACGAGCAGCTCGACGAGGTCGAGGCTGGGCAGCTCCACCGCGAACTCGTCGACCGCGACGTCGACGCCGCGCTCGAGGACGTCGATGCCGATGATGTCGCCGCCGACCGCGCCGACGCGGGACGCGACGAGCCCGAGCGCCCCGGGGCGGTCCGGCAGCCACACCCGCACCAGCACGTGCGCCGGATCCGACGACGTGTCCACGGCGCGTCACCCTATGTCGCGTGTGTGACGGCGTGATGACGCAGCGGTTACGGCGCGCGCCGCTCCTACACTGCTCGCGGTGGGGGAGCGCATCGGCGTGCTCGGCGGCACCTTCGATCCGGTGCACGTCGGGCATCTCGTGGCCGCGGGCGACGCCCGCTGGGCGCTGCACCTCGACCGGGTCCTGCTCGTCGTCGCCGGCGACCCGTGGCAGAAGCGCGGGCACGTCGTCGCGTCAGCGCGGGACCGGCTCGCGCTCGCCGAAGCGGCCGTCGCCGACGTGGACGGCATCGAGGCGAGCGCCGTGGAGGTCGACCGGGAGGGTCCGTCCGTCACCGCCGACACTCTCGAGGAGCTCGCCGCGCCGGGCCGCGAGTTCTTCCTGCTGCTCGGCGCCGACGCCGTCGCGAACATGCCGACGTGGCGGCGCCTCGAGGAGACGCGCCACCTCGCGACGATCGTGGTCATCGAGCGGGCCGGTGACGCGCACGCCGAGCCCCCGGGCGGCAGCTGGCGTTACGAGCGCCTCGCCATCCCGCGTCTCGACGTCTCGTCGAGCGAGATCCGCAGCCGCCTGGCGGCGGGGCGCCCGGTGGACGGGCTCCTCCCCGTCCCGGTGATCCGGGAGATCCGGGCGCGTGGCCTCTACACTGGGTCGTGATGCCCCCGGCGTCCCGCCTACTGCACCAGGTCGGGATCGCCTGTTGAGAAGCCCCGAGCCGGACGCCTGGCGCCGAGCGGCCGCAGCGGCGAGGGCAGCCTCCGACAAGAAGGGTGACGACATCGTCGTCCTCAGCGTCGGCGAGATCATCTCGATCATCGACTGCTTCGTGCTCGTCAGCGCGTCGAACACCCGGCAGGTGCGCACGATCGTCGACGAGGTCGACGCCGCGGTCGCCGAGCTCGACGGCGGCCGGCCGATCGGCGTCGAGGGCCGCGATCATGCGACCTGGGTGCTGCTCGACTACGGCGACGTCGTGGTGCACGTCTTCCTCGACGAGACCCGCGCTTTCTACGACCTCGACCGGCTGTGGGCCGACGCGCCGCGCCTCGACTGGGAGCGCGACCTCGCCGCGCCCGTCGCGGCCGACGGCCTCTAGCCGTCCAGGTACGGGCGGACGGCGACGCCGGCCGCGGCGAGGCCCCGCTTGAGCTCCGCGACCGTCACGTTGTCCATCCGCGGCGAGTAGAGGATCGAGCTGATGATCGCGGCCGAGGCGGCGCCGTCGACGAGGCCGGCCCGGATGTGCTCGACGGTGCCCGCGCCCCCCGAGGCGATCACCGGGACGTTCACCGCGTCGGCGACCGCCCGGGTGATCTCGAGGTCGTAGCCGCTCGCGGTGCCGTCGTGGTCGATGCTGTTGACCACGATCTCGCCCGCGCCGAGCGACTCGCCCTCCCGCACCCACTCGATGGCGTCCTTGCCGGTCGCCTGGCGGGCGCCGTCGATGAACACCTCGTAGCCGCTGCGGATCCCGTGGCGGCGCCCGACGCGCTTGACCTGGGTGCTGAGCACGATGCACTGGCGACCGAACGCCTCGGCGCCCGCCCGGATGATCGACGGGTCGCGGACGGCCATCGAGTCGACGCTGATCTTCTCCGCGCCGGCCTTCAAGACCTCGTACATGTCGTCGACCGACCGGATCCCGCCCCCGACGGTGAAGGGGACGAACACGTGGCGGGCCACGCGCTGCACCGTCTCGAGATCGATCTTGCGCCGCTCGGCGCTCGCCGTAATGTCGTAGAAGACGATCTCGTCGATCTGGTCGGCGTAGAGCTGCGCCGCGAGCGCCTCGGCGGGGGCGACGTCCACGTTGTCCTGGAACTGCTGGGCCTTCGTGACCCGCCCGGCGACGACGTCGAAGCAGGCGATCAGGCGCTTGGTCAGCACCGGTGCTCCCAGCGCGCGAACCGCTCGAGCAGGCCCAGCCCGACCGGGCCGCTCTTCTCCGCGTGGAACTGGGTCGCGACGATGTTGTCGCGCGCCGCGACGGAGCAGAACGGCGCCGAGTACTCGGTGAGGCCGAGCACGACGTCCGGGTCGGCCGGCTCGCAGTAGTACGAGTTGACGAAGTAGCAGTGCGCCGGCGAGGCCAGCCCGTCGGTCACCGGGTGGGCGCGGGTCGTCGTCACCTCGTTCCAGCCGATCTGGGGGACCCGCACCGAGTCGGGAAACCGGCGCACGACGCCCGGGAGCCAGCCGAGCGTGTCGACGTCCCCCTCCTCGGAGTGCTCGAAGAGCACCTGTAGACCGATGCAGATCCCGAGGAAGGGCACGCCGTCGCGCAGCACCCGCTCCGTGAGCGCGTCCACGAGGTCGGCCTGGTAGAGCGAGTCCACGGTCGCCCGGGCCGCCCCGACGCCCGGGAGCACGAGCCGATCGGCGTCGCGCAGGGCCGCCGCGTCGCGGACGAGGCGGTGCTCGACGCCGAGGTGCGCCAGCGCGAAGCCGACGCTCGGCGCGTTGCCGGCCTGGTAGTCGATCACGCCGATCACGCGCCGAGTCTACGAAGCGGCGTCGCGCCGCCGACCGACGTATCCACGGCGCGACCTTGGCCAACTCTTTGCCCGGGCGGTGCCGGGAGCGCACGTGCCCCCGGGTAGCCTCGCCCGAATGCCCGACGCCTCCGACGGACCGGCGATCGAGATCCTCCACCTCACGAAGGAGTTCGGTGCGGTGAGGGCGGTCGACGACCTGACGTTCCGCGTCGACCACGGCCAGGTCTGCGGGCTGCTCGGCCCGAACGGCGCGGGGAAGACCACGACGCTCCGCGTCCTCGTCGGGCTGCTGCGACCGACGCAGGGCTCGACGCGCCTGCTCGGCGTGTCCATGACGCCGAGCAACCCCGTGCTCGCGCGCGTCGGCACGATGATCGAGCACGCCGACTTCGTCCCCTTCCTCTCGGGGATGCGCAACCTCGAGGTGCACTGGAAGGAGGCGGGCGGGAACTTCGCCACCGCGAACGTCGACGAGGCGCTCGCCGTCGCCGGGCTCGGCGACGCCGTGCACCGCAAGGTGAAGACGTACTCCCAGGGCATGCGCCAGCGCCTTGGCGTCGCCCGCGCGCTGCTCGGGCGCCCCGAGCTGCTGGTGCTCGATGAGCCGACGAACGGCCTCGACCCGGGGGAGATGCGCGAGATCCGGGAGCTCCTCCGGCGCCTCTCGGAACGGGGCGTCACCGTGCTCCTCTCGAGCCACCTCCTCGCCGAGGTCGAGCAGGTCTGCAGCCACGTCATCGTCATGGACCGCGGCCGCCTCGTCGCGTCCGGCACCATCGCCGAGCTCACCGCCGCGACGGCCTCCGTCTACTTCGGGATCGACGACGTCGACCGAGCCCGCCAGGTTCTCACCGACCACCCGGGTGTGACGACGGTGACGTCGCAGCCACCGGGCCTGCTCGTCGAGCTCGACGGCGTCGCCCGCTCCGTGCTCGTTGCCGCGCTCGTGCACGCCGGCGTCGGCGTCGACACGGTCGAGTCGACGCACCGCCTCGAGGACGCCTTCCTCGGACTGCTCGCCCACGAGGAACGCTGATGGGGTCGCTGTTCAGCACCGAGATGACGAAGCAGTGGCGCCGCACGCGCACCTACGCCGCGATCGGCATCACGATCCTCATCCCGATCATCTTCGCGATCGCCATTAAGGCCAACCCGCCGTCGCCGGGGGGCGGCGACGACGCGTTCACCTACCTCTCCACCCACACCGGGCTGTTCCTCCCGGTGGCGGCGCTCCGGTTCATGAGCCGCTTCCTGCTCGTGTTCCTGGTCGCGCTCTTCGCCGGCGACGCCGTCGCGTCCGAGGCGAGCTGGGGAAACCTGCGCGCCATGCTGACCCGACCGGTCGGGCGCGGCCGGCTGCTCCTGGCGAAGGTCGAATCGGCGACGCTGCTCGCGCTCATCGTGACGTTCGCGACCGTGATCGCCGCGCTGATCGCCGGCGGAATCGCGTTCGGGTGGGGCGGCCTGAACCTCGGGGGCGTCGCCGGCCGCGTGGCCGCGAGCGCCGGGCTGCCCGGCTTCCACATGTCGGCGGCCCGCATCATCGGGAACCTCGGCATCGCCACCGGCTACGTGTTCTGGGGCCTTGCGAGCGTCGGCGCGCTGGCGTTCATGGTGTCGACGATGACGGACTCGCCCGCCGCCGCGGTGTTCGCCGGCTTCGGCCTCTACGCCATCTCGCAGATCCTCGACGCGATCACATCGATCGGCGTGATCCGCTACGGGTTCCCGACCCACTACTACGACGCGTGGACGAACCTGTTCACCGGGCCGGGCCCGACGGGCGACATGCTGCGCGGCACGCTGCTCCAGATCCCGTACGTGCTCGTGTTCGGCGCGATCGGGTGGTGGTACTTCCGCCGCAAGGACGTCTTGTCCTAGGCGCCGCGCCGGACGCGCGGCGCCTGCGCCGGTGAGACGCGGGTCGGCCGAGGTCTCCTCGGCCTGGGGGGCGTGGCCGGGAGCGCCCCCCGGCCGGCCACCCTCAAATTGTGGCAGGCGCCGGCCAGGCGCGCCGAGGGCGCCCCACGGCGACGACGCCCCGTCAGCCGGGGCGTGGATCACGCGCGCGCCGTGCACCACGGGGCGTCGCAACGCCAGGCGCGTCGCGCCTCCCGGGTGTCGCCGCGGCGACGGTCGGGCGACCGGGTCAGCCGCCGGGTGGCGGGCCGGGCGGGCCGCCGCCCGGGCCACCGGGACCGCCGCCGCCCGGACTGCCCCCGCCACCGCCGGAACGCCCGCTCGAGACCGGGGTGCCGCGGAAGCAGCCGATCGAGTAGGGGTACTCCGCCGTCATGACGTAGTGGTACATCTTCACCTTTCGGCCGTTCCACACGATGGTGTCGGTGCGGCCGTGGCACGCGTCGAGGTCGGCGTCGGTGAGGTCCTGGCCGTGATCACCGCGGGGGCCGTAGATGCCGAACCCGTCCATCGCGTAGCCGAGCAGCTGGGAGTGACCTGTCCCCGCGTCGAGGCGCGCCGCCAGGCACGGTGACAGGGCGTGGTAGTGGTACTCGCCGGCCATCATCGGGTGACCGCGGCACGAGTCCTGGATCTCGTAGGCGAGCGCGTCACGGCCCTCGGCGTCGAGCGCGTTGAAGAGCAGGACGCCGTTCAGCATGATCCCGACCGGCCCGAGCGAGGTGCACGTCGGCTTCGACGCCACCTTTGGGTTCGCGGGCAGCGACAGGCTGATCTGTTGGGCGCGGATCGAGTTCGGGTTGCGGTCGTACTGGGATGCGGGGTCGCTGCTCGAGATCGGGAAGACGCCCGTCGTGGCGTCGGTCGGCAGGTCGTTGCTCGTGACGACGCGGGTGGAGCCCCGCACGGTCACCGTCATCGTCGCCTGGGGCCAGGAGACGCTGCCCTGCACGACCGGCTTCTTCGCGACGTCGAAGGTGCCGTCGCCGTTGAACCAGGGATCGGAGCTGCTCGACTGGGCGCCGCCCCCCGACCCGAACGTCGTCTCACACGAGTCGACCCGGCCGGCCGTCGGCTGCGACACGGGCGCGCCCCCGACGGGCAGGTGGTGCTCGTCGCTCGTCGCGGTGATCCCCGAGGCGCCCGACGCGGCGGCGGGGAGGAGCACCACGAGCGTGAGGACGATCGGCGCGACGGCGCGGCGACCGGCTCCGACACCCAGCATGGCGAGACTCCTGACGATTTCGCGGCGCCGCGCCGCGGAGGCCGTCCGCAACGTAGCCGCGCGCTGCCGAACCGGTCGGTCGCGTCCCGTGCGCTACGTGGCGGCGAGCTCGCCGAGGGTGACGGCGGTGCGCCAGTTGCGGGTCGTGGCGCGCGTGCCGAGCCGCTGCTCGCACCACGCGTTGGTGAGCTTCGTGCGCCCGTACCCCTTCGGGCACCAGAGATAGACCTCCCGGCCGCGCACCGTGAGCTCGTCGGGCCCGAGGCCGTCGGGGAGCGCGCGCACCGCGGCGGTCGCGGGCCGCGCCGCGAGGAACGTGACGTGGAGCGTCGCGGGGTCACGGCGCGCCCTCAGATAGGGGTTGTCGGTGCGGAAGCGCGTGAGCTGCGCCGCGGTGCGCACCAGCACGGTCACCTCGAGGCCGAAGGACCGCTGCAAGGCGCGCTCGAGCCTCCGCACGAGCGCCGCCTCCGGTGTCGAGCCCGTCCCGAACACGACGTTGCCGCTCTGGACGTAGGTGGCCACGTCGTCGAACCCGAGCGCCTCGACCGCAGCCCGCAGGTCGGCCATCGGCACCTTGTTGCGGCCGCCGACGTTCACCCCCCGGAGGAGCGCCACGTATCTCACGGCGTCAGTCCTACCTCCCCGGCGGGACGGCCGTGGCAACCCAGGCCCTGGGGCCTCACGCCCGATTCTGACCGGGTCCAAAAAGTCGGCGCGGGCGGCGGCCGGCGCCCGACGGCCGTCAAGGCCTCCCGGGCAGCCGTCGATGCTCTGGCATGGCGTTGCAGGCGCCGGCCGGGCCGTGGACGAATCGGCTGCGGGCGCGGCTGCTGGGACCCAGCCAGGCGGCCGTGATCATCGTCGCGCCCGCGCTGGTGCTCGGCCGGCAGGCCGGGCTCGTGGCGAGCGTCCCGATCTGGATCCTGGTCGGGCTGCTCGTCGGCGCGCAGCTCGCGACCGCGCTCGCGTACGCGGTGTGGCCGGGCGGCGAGGTCGGCTGGCGGCTCTTCCTGCGCGCCGGCGTCCAGCTCGTCACGATCAGCGTCGTCATCTACGCGATCGGATGGGGCCCGACGCTCGCGGTCGGCCTGATGTTCGGCGTCGCCGACAACATGCAGGCGTCGGGCTCGAAGGCCACCCTGCCGTGCATCGTGTGGAGCGTCGTCGGTCTCGGCGCGGGCGAGCTCGCGATCGCGCTCGGCCTCTCGCCGACGCTCGTCAGCCAGCCGCTCGTCCACGGGCTCGCCGCGCTCGCCGCGATGGGGCTGGCCTTCACGATCGCGCTGCTCGGGCGCAGCACGGGAGCCAAGGAGAAGGCCGAAGTGGAGCTCCGACGAAGCGACGAGCGCTTCAAGGCGCTGGTCCAGCACGCCTCCGACGTGATCATGGTCGTGGACCGGACCGGGACCATCCAGTACGTGAGCCCGGCGTTCGAGCGCCTGCTCGGCTACCGCTCGACCGACGCGGTCGGGTCGACCGCGATGGAGCTGGCGCATCCCGACGACGTCGACGCCGCCCGACGGGCGATCGGCACCGTGCAGGACGCGACCGGTGCCGCCGCCCGGATGGAGGTGCGGATCCGCGAGCGGTCCGGCGCCTGGCGCTGGTTCGACGCGAGCGTCATGAACCTGATCACCGACCCGGGCGTCGCGGGCGTCGTGGTGAACCTGCGCGACATCAGCGAGCGGATGCGTGCCCAAGACGAGCTCCGCGAGGCGGAGCAGCGCTTCCGCGGCGCGTTCGAGGACGCCCCGATCGGCATGGCGCTCACCGACCGAGACGGTCGGCTCTTCCGGGTCAACCGGGCACTCGCCGACATGCTCGGCTACCAGCCCCACGAGCTGCGCGGCATGAGCGTCACCGACATCACCCACGCCGAGGACCGCGAGGCCAGCCGGCGCCAGCTGTCCGGGCTGGTCGAGGGCGACGTCCCCGGCTACCAGATCGAGACGCGCTACGTGCACAAGGACGGCCACGCCCTGTGGGTCTCGATCAGCGTGTCGGTCGTGCGCGACGCCGACGGTGAGCCGGCCTACACGATCGGCCAGATCGAGGACATCACCGAGCGGAAGGCGACCGCCGAGCGCCTCGCGCACGCCGCCATCCACGACCCGCTCACCGGACTCCCGAACCGGGTCTTGTTCGTCGACCGGCTGGCCCGCGCCCTCGTGCGGGCGCGTCGGCACAACAACAAGGTGGGCGTGATCTTCCTCGACCTGGACCGCTTCAAGGTCGTGAACGACAGCCTCGGGCACGCCACGGGTGACCAGCTGCTCAAGGCGATCAGCGAGCGGCTGCTCGGGGCGCTGCGACCCGAGGACACCGTGGCGCGCTTCGGCGGCGACGAGTTCGTCGTGCTCTGCGAGGACGTCCCCGACGAGGTCACCGTGCGGTACGTCGCGCAGCGCATCGAGGCCACGATCTCGAGCCCGGCGGTCATCTCGCGGCGCGAGATCTTCGTCACCGCCAGCATCGGCGTCGTCGTGTCGGGGCCCAACGCCGCGTCGCCCGAGACGCTGCTGCGCGACGCCGACGCGGCGATGTACGGGGCGAAGGGGCAGGGGAGGGCGCGCATCGAGTGCTTCGACCGTCAGACCCACCAGCGCTCGGTCGAGGCGCTCGAGCTCGAGGCGGACCTGCACCGCGTCGTCGAGCGCCAGGAGCTGCGCGTCCACTACCAGCCGATCGTGGACCTCGTGACGGGGCGGGTGAGCGGCTTCGAGGCCCTCATCCGGTGGATGCACCCGACGCGCGGGCTCATCGACCCGCACGAGTTCATCACCCTCGCCGAGGACACCGGCCTCATCGTCCCGATCGGCGCGTGGATCCTCGAGGAGGCCTGCCGACAGTCGGCCCACTGGCAGTCACAGCGGAACGGCCACGGCTCGTCGCTGACCATGAGCGTGAACATCGCGCCGCGCCAGCTCAACGACGCGACCCTCGCGGAGCGGGTGGGACGGATCCTCGACCGGACGCGGATCGACCCGCAGACGGTCTGGCTCGAGGTCACCGAGGGCGCCTTGAGCCACGCCGAGACGTCCATCAAGGCGCTGCAGTCGCTGCGCGACCTCGGCGTGCACCTCGCCGTCGACGACTTCGGCACCGGGTACTCGTCGCTCGCCCACCTGAAGGCGTTCCCCGTCGAGGCGCTGAAGATCGACCAGGGATTCGTCGACGGGCTCGGCACCGACCCGAGCGACACGACGATCGTCGGTGCCGTCGTCGGCCTCGCCCACTCGATGGGGCTCGCCGCGGTCGCCGAGGGCCTCGAGGAGCCGTCGCAGCTCGCCGAGCTGCGCACCCTCGGCTGCGACTACGCCCAGGGATACCTGTTCGGGGCGCCCCAGCCGGCCACCGCGCTCGGCGACCACCCGGCCGACGATCTGACGGCCTGGCACACGATCGTCGACTGACGGGGCGCGGGAGGCGCCTCCGGTCACCAGCCGACGTGTCCGTCGATGAGCTCGCGCAAGAGATCGGCGTGGCCGTTGTGGCGGGCGTACTCCTCGATCATGTGGACGTAGATCCACCGGAGGCTGCAGGGCTGTCCGTCCCGGATCCCGGTGTCGTCCAGGTCGTGCGCGGCCGCGGCCCGCCGGCTCGCGTCGCACTCGGCCTCCCACGCCGCTCGGTCGGCGGGCCAGTCCGCGTGGTCGAGTGGGACGAGCTCGCTGTCGTCGACGTCGTCGTCGATCCAGATCCAGGGCGCGTCGGCGTCGCGCAGCAGCGCGCGGCGGAACCAGTTCCGCTCAACCTCGGCCACGTGGCGGATCAAGCCGTGCAGGGACAGCTTCGAGGTGGCGACGGGCCGGCGCCGAAGCGCCGCGTCGTCCAGCCCCTCGCACTTGAGGAGCAGGGTCGTGCGATGGAACTCGAGCCAAGCCTCGAGCATGGCCCGCTCGTCGAGCACGTACGGCGGCTCGGTTCGTCGAGGATCCGACAGATCTTCGATCACGTCAGGCGACGGCGAAGTGTGGGTTGAAGATGAACCCGACGATCGAGCCGTCGGGCGCGCGGACCGTGGCCGTGACGATGTCGTCGCCCACCTCGCTGGCCGGCGTGTGGATCAACGCGCCGGCCGCGACTGCGGCGTCGACCGCACGCGCGACGTCGGTCACGCCCCAGTAGGTCAGCGCCCCGTCGGCCGGGTCCGCCGTCGGGAGCAGCCCGAGCTCGTAGCCGGCGACGTTGAACCCGACGTAGAAGGGCTCGTCGAAGTACGGCGGGAAGCCGAGCAGCGACGACCACCATGCCGTCGCCGCGGCAAGGTCCGGCGCCGCGTAGATGACGGTGCGCAGTCCTTCGAGCGCGATCGGCACGCCGGCCATGATGACATCCCCACCGCAGCCGGGCGGAGCCGATCGCGCCCCCGGGCTCAGCCGGGCTTGCGTGCCTCGATGAGGAAGCGCTCGGCGTGTGCGACGAACGGGCCGTGGGCGCAGATCTGCTCGTGGAGCGCGCCCAGACGGCCGCGGTAGCGGTCGACGGTGAAGCCGGGCACGATCCAGGGGACCTTGCGCAGGAAGTGCGTGACGGCGCCGACGTCGCCGAACGCGGTGCGCAGCGACGCCCGGCGAACGTCGATGGTGACGAGCCCGGCGCGTCGGGCCCCGGCGACCGCGCGGTCGACGCTGCGGACGTCGCTGATCGGCTGTGGGCCCATCATGAAGTCGGTGAGCTCACGGAGTGACCCCGCCCCGACCTGCTGTGAGAGATAGGTCCCGCCCGGCGCGAGGACGCGACCGATCTCGTCCCAGACGGTCACGGTCGGGTGCCGGCTCACGACGAGGTCGAACGAGGCGTCGGCGAAGGGCAGCCCGGTCGCGTCCGCCGCGGCGACGACGGCGCCGCGCCCTCCGCGTAGGTTCTTGCGCGCGATCGCGAGGTTCGGCGCCCACGACTCGGTCGCGGCGAGGAGGGACGGCGGGCGTGGAGCCTCCGCGAGGACCTCGCCGCCGCCGGTCTGGATGTCGAGCGCCGCCGTGGCGCGCGCCAGGCGACTCGCCATCCGCCGTGCGTAGCCCCAGGGTGGCCGTTCCTCGGTGGCGCGACCCTCGAACCACGAGAAGTCCCAGCCCTCGACCGTTACCGACGCGCCCTCGGTGAGCAGCCGCTCGAGCGTCGCCTCGTCCCGCGGCCCGACCGCCCCGCTGCCACCGCCGCGCGTCACGCGCGCTTCGCGATCGTGATGATCTCGGGGCTGGCGTCCGTCAGGGGCTGGCCGTCCCAGTCGCCGAACTGCTCCGCGACCGCCAGGCCGGCGGACGTGAGCGACGACGCGAGGGCCGCGGGATCGAGGAACCGCAGCGTGCTCCAGCTCACCTGCGGTCGTTCCCACCGCGGGCCCGAGAAGGTCTGGCTGAAGTGCACGACACCATCGGTCACCGGGTACGCGAGCTCCACCGTCTTGCGAACGGTGGTCCCGTCGGGTGCGACGAACTCGATCGCGCCGTCCCGCGTCCACTGCTCCCACTCGCGGACCGCCGGGTTGCGGGTCTCGAACGCGAAGCGACCCCCGTCGGTCAACGCGGCGCGCACCGAGGCGAGCGCGTTGCGCAGCGCCGCGTCGTCGACGAGGACCTGGAACGCGTGCCCGGTCATGACGACGAGCTCGAAGGGCGCGTCCCAGGTGGTCGACTCGAGGTCCCCCTCGATCCACTCGATATCCGTCCGTCGCCGGGCGACCGCGAGCATGGCGGCGGCCGGGTCCAGGCCGCAGAGCCTCCCGGCGTGCCCGGCTTCGCTCGCCCGGCGCAGCAGCTCCCCGGTCCCGCAGGCGACGTCGAGCACCGACGGCGCCGCCATGACGAGGGGCAGGTAGAAGCCGAAGTCCTCGCGGCCGGCACACGACCGGTCGTACAGCTCGGCGAGACTCGGGTCGGCGTACAGCCGATCGACCATGACGCAGCTCCTGGCGACGCGGTGCGCCGACAAGGGTCGTAGCAGCCGTGTCCGGAGCGGGCGAGCGAGTTCCGCCCGCGTCGACCGCGCGGGTCAGACGCCGCGCATCGGGGAGGCCCCCGGCGCTCGTCCGCTGAGGTTGCCGACGCCGAGACTGTCGTCGGGCGCTCGCCCGGTCGCGAGCGGGTTCGGGGCCGGTGGCTGGACCCGGGCGAGCGTGTTGTGGTCGACGTGACGAAAGGGCTCGTCCCGGCCCGGGATGTCGAGGACACCCTCCTCCTCGTAGGACCACGTGTCGTCGTCGTGGACCGTGACGTGGATGCGATAGCTGAGGGTTCGGAACGCCTCGTTGAGGAACGGGTTCGAGAGGATGCCGTAGACCTCCGAGCCGACGGCCGCCCTGAGCTCGAAGTCCTTCGAGTCGGCGTCGGCCGGTCCGCCGGCGAGCAGCACCTGCGCGCGCGGGATCCCGAGGGTGAGCGTGACGACGCTCGCCGCCGGCTCCCAGAGCCAGTACCCGACCTGGTCGTGGAAGGTCTCGACCTCACCCGGCTTCACGATGTGGGTGTGGTAGCGCAGGCCGTAGAAGAGCTGCGGGCCGTTCGTCTGGGCGTCGATCGGCTCGGCGACGTACCGCTCGACGAAGACGTCCCGTCCCGTTCCCTCAGCCACCGGATGCTCGTCTGCGCCCTTGGCCCCTTCCCAGGTCCCGGCCAGCCCGCGGAGGGGCCCCAGCTCGGCCAGCGTGTCCGGATCGCCCTCGGCCTCGGTGAAGATGTCCGGCCCGTACCGCTCCATCGACTCGCCCATCCCGACCTCGTTTCGACGCGGGTCGCGATACTCGCAGGTGCCTGCACCCCGACCCAACGTGGACGGCCGCGCGGGGTCACCTCACGGATGGAGCTCCCTCGGGTCCCTCGGCGGACGCTTCGGTCGTTTCACGCCCACGGCGACGGCGATCCGGGCCCGCCTCTGTTGGGGTGCTCCTCGCCGCGATCGCGACTCGTGCGGGAGGCATCCGGACGTTCCATGGGTCCTGTTTGGCGAGCGGCCGGTGCGCGATCCTGTCAACCGACCCAGGAGCAGTCCGATACCGGGGGCCGACATCGTCGACGTTGCGAGCGCGCGCCCGGTCACGTCGACCCGGTCCGATGGCGTGACCCGCCGGGCTCGGGCGCATCACCTCGCGGTCGGGGGCGCAGCGTCGCTGCCCACGGCAGGGCGACTCGCCCCGGATGCGTGGGTGCGGCGATGAAGAGTGCGCTGGGTGCGATCAGCTGGGTGAGCTTGTACTTCGTGCTCTGTACCGCGCCGCTGGTCATCGCGCTGGCCGGGCGTGTTCCCTCAGACAGGCCGTTCCTCGTCGAGTTCTCCGTGGCGCTCGGCTTCGTCGGGCTCTCGATCATGTGCCTGCAGTTCGCGCTGGTCGCGCGAACAAGGTGGTGGCCTCCCCATTTGGGATCGACGCGCTGATGCGGTTCCACAAACAGATCACGTGGGTGGCCGTCGGGTTCGTGCTTGGCCATCCGATCTTGTTGTTCATCCAGGACCCCCACAAGTACCTCCCGCTGTTGAACGTGTTCACCGCGCCGTGGCGGGCGCGGTTCGCGGTCGCCGCGGTCGTCCTCCTGCTCGTGTTGGTCGGTACGTCGATCTATCGGCTCAAGCTGAAGCTGTCGTACGAAACCTGGCAGCTCACCCACGGTCTCCTCGCGATCGCGGTCGTCGTCCTCGCCCTGTTGCACATGAACGGGGTTGGCCGTTACACGGGCGGCTTCGCTCGGCGTTCGCTCGAAGACCTGTACGTGGGGCTGTTGGTCTTCTTGCTGGTCTGGGTCCGGCTGGTGCAGCCGGTGCGACGGCTGCGACGACCGTGGACGCTGGTGAGCGTGGACCCCGAGCGAGGCGACAGCGCCACCATGGTCCTCGAGCCCGTCGGTCACGCGGGCTTCGCGTTCGACCCAGGTCAGTTCGCGTGGGTCATCGCCGGGCGCTCCTCGTTCTCGATCACCCAGCATCCGTTCTCGCTGTCGTCTGCCGGCGACCTCCAGCCCGGCGGGCGGATCGCCGTCACCGTCAAGGCGAACGGCGACTTTTCATCGTCGGTGCGCTCGCTCGAACCCGGCATGCGGGTCTACCTCGACGGTCCGCACGGCGTGTTCTCGATGGACCGCTACCAAGCGATGGGGTACGTGTTCATCGGCGGTGGAGTCGGCATCACGCCGCTCATGAGCATGCTCCGCACCATGCACGAACGCGACGACGTCCGTCCGGTCATCCTGTTCTACTCAAGCCGCCACTGGGATGACGTGACGTTCCGGGAAGAGCTGGAGGCCCTCGGCCACTCGATGCCTAACCTCACCGTGGTCTACGTCCTCAGCCAGCCGCCTCCGGACTGGACCGGCGAGACCGGTCGCCTCAACGCGGACATACTTCGCCGGCATCTTCCGACGCAGTTTCGCCGATTCGAGTACTTCATCTGCGCGTCGGACACGATGATGGACGCGATGGAGGACGCCCTGGTGTCGATCGGCGTGCCGTATGCCCGCGTCAACACCGAACGCTTCAACTTCGTATAGGAACGCCACCATGCGACAGCTCTAGGCGACCCGCCTCGTGATCGCATTTGGCGTCGTCCTCACCGCGGCGTGTCTCGTCTTCGCCGCACTCCGCGCGTGATCGCATGGCTGCCGAGCCGTTTCTGGCCGACCCGATGGTGGTCGACGGCTGCCTGCCCTGAACCGGACCCAAGCCCGACGTCGTCCACGCGGTCGAGGTGCGCCTCGCTTTCACGCCGTGGACCTGAGGGGACAGCTCGGGGACGCGGGCCGCCCCGGGGCCGGACCGGCCCTCGCGAAGCGATACATCCCGTCAGGAGCACAGGTCCCCGCGTTCCAGGACGGCGCTGGCAGTGCCGGCCTCGTCGAGCCACGATGGTCGACGTTGGTGGCGTGAGCTGCCGGGCGGTTGGAGGGTGAGCGAGCATGGATTGGGAGGAAGCCGGACGCGGGTGGGGTGCGCGTGCGCTGGATTGGGCGTACCTGGACGAACCGTACGCTCGACCCGCCAACGATGAGCTGTTCGATCGGCTGGGGGTGGGCGTCGGGACACGGCTGCTTGATGTCGCCTGTGGCTCCGGGTACGCGGCGAGCACGGCGAGCCGTCGAGGCGCTTCGGTGGCTGGACTTGACGCGTCCGCCGCCCTGATCGACATCGCGCGGGCTCGTTCACCCGCGGCCGATTTTCGTGTTGGCGACATGTTCGCGCTGCCGTTCGATGACGACAGTTTCGATGTCGTGACGAGTTTCAACGGCATCTGGAAGGGGTGCGAGGCCGCGCTCAGCGAGGTGAGGCGCGTGCTCATCGATGGTGGTCGCTTCGGGATGACGTTCTGGGGACCCCGCGACCGCCTCGGCCTACTGCCCTTTTTCCTCAAGATCGTCGAGCTGTCGCCGCCCAGCCACCAAGCAGCCACGATGGAGCAAGGAAGAACTCGGCGGGTTGTCGAGGACATGCTTCGGGCGACCCAGTTCCGTCTTCTGGATCAAGGGGCCGTGGACGTCGTCATGGAGTTGCCCGACGTGGAGACGGCGGTTCGCGCGCTCGCCGCGGCGGGACCCGCCGTACCGGCCATCGAGTCGGTCGGCTACGAGAGCTTCTGCCGAGAGCTGCGCGAGGTGATCGCGCCGCTGCACGACCCGCACACGGGGATCCGAATCACCTCGGAGTTCCGCTGGGTCACGGCCCAACCAACCTGATCCGAACTGACGCTCGCGAACGTCGCGCGGCTTCGAGCGCGCGCCGGTGACCGCGTCGGTGCGCTCCGCGCGCTGTACGAGGGGCCACCCGCGCCCACAACATCGGAGACCGTCCGAGCCTGGTCAGCATGCTCAACCGTGCCGCCGTCCCGACGCTCGCGGAGCTGGGACACGCCGCCGAGGCCGCTGTGCTGGCCGGTGTGGTGACGGAGGGGCCGCTGCACGCACTGTCGCTGGGGGGCGCCGACGGCGACGACCGCGCCGCGGCCATCGCGATCCTTGAGGAGCAAGCTGCCGGCCACCGCCTACCGCGACGCGGCCGCTCGAGGCGCGTCGATGAGCCACGAAGCCGTCGTCCCGTACGTGCTGGACGCGACCCTCCGCCTGGCCGAGGAGGAGGGAACGACGACACCCGACTGACGCGCCGTCTCGCGGCCGCGGATGGTGCTGTGGGTCGACAGGCGACGGTGTGGACCTGAGGGGACTTGAACCCCTGACTTCCTCCATGCCATGGAGGCGCTCTACCGGACTGAGCTACAGGCCCAGGCGACGACCCACGGTACCAAGCGACGCCCTCTCGGACCGATCGACGCGGCATCGGTCTCGACGACATCTGAATGGCGGCAGCCGCGATGGACGCCGTCGCTACGCTCGACGGTGCTGTGGACGACGACGTGACGCATACGACGACGGGCGCGCCTCCCCACCGCTACGACGCGCGTCTCGCGCGGCGGCTCGAGACGAAGTGGCAGGACTACTGGGAAGACCACCGCACGTTCTGGGTCCCGAATCCGTCGGGACCGCTGAGCGGCGGCTTCGCAGAGGTGGCGGATCGCCCGAAGCTGTACGTGCTCGACATGTTCCCGTACCCGAGCGGGGCCGGTCTCCACGTCGGTCACCCGCTCGGCTACATCGGGACGGACGTGTACGCACGATTCCAGCGCATGGCGGGCCGGAACGTGCTGCACGCGATGGGCTACGACGCGTTCGGGCTGCCGGCCGAGCAGTACGCCTTGCAGACCGGCCAGCACCCCCGCGTCACGACCGAGCAGAACATCGCGAACATGCGCCGCCAGCTTCGGGCGCTCGGGCTGGGTCACGACCCCCGCCGCGGCGTCGCGACCACCGACCTCCACTACTACCGCTGGACGCAGTGGATCTTCCTGCAGATCTTCAACCGCTGGTACGACGACGACGCCGACCGGGCGCGCCCGATCGCCGAGCTGATCGACCAGTTCGAGTCGGGCGCGCGGGCGCCCGCGGGCCCCGCGAACCCCGAGGGCCGGACCTGGCGGGACCTCGACGAGCGCGCCCAGCGCCGGGTCGTCGACGCCTGGCGGCTCGCCTACCGGGAGATGGCGCCGGTGAACTGGAGCCCGGCCCTCGGCACCGTCCTCGCCAACGAGGAGGTCAACGCCGAGGGGCGCAGCGAGCGCGGCAACCACCCGGTGTACCGGCGGCCACTCGAGCAGTGGATGCTGCGCATCACCAAGTACGCCGACCGCCTCCTCGCCGACCTCGACCTGCTCACCTGGCCGGAGCCGATCAAGGTCATGCAGCGCAACTGGATCGGCAGGAGCACCGGCGCATCGATCCGTTTCCCGGTCACGTCCCGTGACGAGGTGATCGAGGTGTTCACCACGCGCCCCGACACCGTGTTCGGCGCTACCTATCTGGTGCTCGCACCCGAGCATCCCCTCGTCGACGTGCTGGCTCCCGAGGCGTGGGCCGGGCCGCAGGCCGGCGAACCGGACGTGCCCGCATCGTGGTGGGGCGGCGCCGACGCCGTGGGCCGGCCGCGCACCGCCGTCGGGCGCTACCGCGAGGAGGTGTCGCGCTGCACCGAGCTCGAGCGTCAGGCCGAGGACCGCGAGAAGACGGGCGTGTTCATCGGCGCGTACGCACGCAACCCGGTGAACGGCGCGCTGCTCCCCATCTTCGCCGCCGACTACGTCCTGATGGGCTACGGGACGGGCGCGATCATGGCCGTGCCCGGTGAGGACCAGCGGGACTGGGACTTCGCCACCGCGCTCGGCCTGCCCATCCTCCGCACGGTCCAGCCGCCGGCGAGCTTCGACGGGGAGGCGTACACGGGCGACGGCCCGGCGATCAACAGCGGGTTCCTCGACGGGCTGGCGATCGCGGACGCGAAGCAGCGCGTCATCGAGTGGCTCGAGGCGCACGACGCCGGCGCGGGCGCCACGACGTACAAGCTGCGCGACTGGCTGTTCAGCCGCCAGCGCTACTGGGGTGAGCCGTTCCCGATCGTCTACGGCGACGACGGGCTCCCGCGCGCGCTGCCGGACTCGATGCTGCCCGTCGAGCTCCCCGAGCTCGACGAGTTCGAGCCCCGCGTCGACGGCGGCGCCGACGCGCCGCCCGAGCCGCCACTCGCGCGTGCCGAGCAGTGGGTCGAGGTGACGCTCGACCTGGGCGACGGCCCGCAGCGCTACCAGCGGGAGACGAACACGATGCCCCAGTGGGCGGGGTCGTGTTGGTACTACCTCCGCTACCTCGACCCGACGAACGAGACCCACCTCGTCGACCCCGCCGTCGACCGGTACTGGATGACGGGCGAGGCGGGCGGCGGGGTCGACCTCTACGTCGGCGGCGTCGAGCACGCCGTCCTGCACCTCCTGTACGCGCGGTTCTGGCACAAGATCCTCTTCGACTTGGGCTACGTGTCCACCGAGGAGCCGTTCCACCGCCTCTTCAACCAAGGCACCATCGAGGCAACGGCGTTTCGCGACACGCGAGGCTTCTACGTCGAGGCGAGCACCGTCGAGGAGCGCGAGGGCGGGTTCTGGCTCGACGGCGAGCCCGTCACCCGAGAGTTCGGGAAGATGGGCAAGAGCCTGCGCAACGCCGTGAGCCCCGACGACATCTACCGCGACTACGGCGCCGACACGCTGCGCCTCTACGAGATGTTCATGGGGCCGCTGGACGCCAGCCGGCCGTGGAGCACCGCGGACATCATCGGGATGCACCGCTTTCTCCAGCGGGTGTGGCGCAACGTGGTCGACGAGGAGTCGGGCGCCGTGCGGGTCGCCGACGCGCCGGCGGACGTCGAGACCCGGCGGCTCCTGCATCGGGCGATCGCCGCCGTGCGAGACGACATGACGCAGCTGAAGTTCAACACTGCGATCGCGCGGCTCACCGAGCTGAACAACCGCCTGACCCAGGTCGTGGCCGACGGTGGTGCCGCGCCCCGCGAGATCGTCGAGCCCCTCGTCCTCATGCTCGCCCCGTTGACGCCCCACCTCGCCGAGGAGCTCTGGTCACGCCTCGGGCATCCCGAGTCCCTCGCGTACATGCCGTTCCCGGAGGCCGACGCCGCGGAGCTCGTCGACGCGACGGTCGAGATCGTCGTCCAGGTGGACGGCAAGGCGCGGGGCCGGCTGCAGGTGCCGGCCGCCGCCTCGGACGGCGACCTCGAGGCGGCGGCGCGTGCCGAGCCGCGCGTCGCCGCGCTCCTCGCCGATCGCACCGTGCGGCGGGTCGTCGTCGTCCCGGGACGCCTCGTCAACTTCGTCCTCGGCTGATACCGTCCGGATCCGCTTCCCCCGCGCACTTCCTCCGGAACTCGTCCATCTCCGGAGGTTGCCGTGTTCGACCCACCCTCCCGCCGACCGGGCGCGCCGCCGGGCGCGCTCCACGAACCGCCCGACCGCCCGTTCTGGGGCCCGCCAGAGCCGCCGCCGCACCGTCGACGACCGAGGCGGACGACGGCGGGGCTCGGTGGCGAGGTGCGCGTCGCGCTGGCCGCGGTGCTCGTCGTCATCGTCAGCGCCACGCTGATCTCCTACGAGTCGTCGCTGCACTCGGCGGGCTCGCCGACACCAGCGGCGCCGCCGCCGGCGACGTCGGTTCGTCACGTCGTCGTGCAGGTCGCGGGCGCGGTGACGCGGCCGGGGGTCGTCGAGCTGCCGGTCGGCTCCCGCGTCATCGACGCCGTCGACGCGGTCGGCGGCGCGTTGCCCGCCGCCGACCTGGACCACCTGAACCTTGCCGCGAAGCTGCGCGACGGCGAGCAGGTCCTCGTCACGACCACCGACTCGACGACGACGACGAGCACGACCGCCGTCGCACCACCCGCGTCGGGATGACGGCGTCCCGCGTGGTCGGCGGAGCGAAGGCGCCGCGTAGGCTGCGCCGACGTGACGCCCGCGTTCCGGCTCGGTGACGAACGACTCGACCTGCGCGACCGGACGCTCGTCATGGGGATCCTGAACCGCACCCCCGACTCGTTCTACGACCAGGGCGCCACGTTCGCCCTCGACGCGCTGCTGCGCCGAGCCGAGCAGCTCGTCGTCGAGGGTGCCGACGTGCTCGACGTCGGCGGGGTGAAGGCGGGCCCGGGGCGGGCGGTCAGCGAGGCCGAGGAGCTCGACCGCACCCTCCCGACCGTTGAGGCGCTGCGGCACCGGCTCGCGGTCCCGCTGTCCATCGACACCTGGCGGGCCACGGTGCTCGACGCGGCCTGCCACGCCGGCGCCGTGGTCGGCAACGACATCAGCGGGTTCGCCGACCCCGACTACCTGCCCGTGGCCGGCCGGCAGGGCGCCTCGGTGGTCGCCACCCACATCCGCCTCGCCCCCCGCGTCCCGGATCCCGAGCCGGTGTACGGCGACCTGGTCGGCGACGTGCGGGCCTTCCTCGTGGCGCGTGCCGACGCGGCCCGTGCCGTCGGCCTGGAGGCGGATCAGATCGCGTTGGACGCCGGGCTGGACCTCGGGAAGACGCCCGCGATGAGCGCGGTGCTCCTGCGCCAGACGACCGACCTCGCGCGACTCGGCTACCCGGTGCTGCTGTCGGCGTCGAACAAGCGCTTCCTCGGCGAGTTGCTCGGGCTCCCCATCGACGCGCGGCGTGACGTCTCGCTCGCCGCGGCGGCGTACGGCGTCGCCCACGGGGCGCGCATCGTCCGGGTCCACGACGTCGCCGGGACCGTCCGGGTGTGCCGGACCGTCGAGGCCCTCCTGGGCGCGGCGACGGTGCCCGTCCCGTGAGCGTCCACCTCGTCACCGGGGTCGACCCCGTGCTGCGCGACCGGGTCGTCGCCGACCTCGTCACCGAGCTCCTCGACGGCGAGGACCGCTCGCTCGTCGTCGAGGAGTTCAGCGTGCCCGGCCGGGGCGACGGCGACGAGCCCGCCGGGGAGGGCCGCGACGTCGTCGGCGACCTGCTCACCGCGGCGTCGAGCCCGCCGTTCATGACCGCCCGGCGGATCGTCGTCGTCCACGAGATCGGCAACCTCCGCGGCGCGGACGTCACCGAGCTGACCCGCTATCTCGACGACCCCCTCGAGACGACCGAGCTCGTCCTCGTCGCGGGCGCGACGAAGACCGCCGACGCGCTCGAGCGGCGCGTCAAAGCGATCGGCGTGGTGACAGCCCCCGCCGCGGAGCGCAGCAGCGACGTGCTGGCCGCCGAGCTCGACGCCACCGACCTCTCCCTCAGCCCCGCGGCGATCGACACGGTGCGCGGCCAGGTCGGCGAGGACGCCGGCCTGCTCCCCGCGCTCGTCGCGACGCTGCGGGGCGTCTACGGGCCCGGCGCCCGCCTCGACGTCGACGAGGTGACGCCCTACCTGGGCGAGGCGGGGACCGTCCCGATGTGGGACCTCACGAACGCCATCGAGAAGGGCGACGCCGCCGGCGCGCTCGCCACCGCGCATCGCCTCCTCACCGTCACGAGTCCCCGGCAGCCCCGCCCGATGCACCCCCTGCAGCTGCTCGGGATGCTGCACGGCCACTACCGCCGGCTCCTCACGCTCGACGACCCCGCCATCCGCAACAGCCAGGACGCCGCCGCCGCGCTCGGGGGGCGTGCCAACCCCCGCTCGGCCGGGTTTCGGCTGCGCCAGGCCCGGGCGCTCGGCTCGGGCGGGCTGCGGCGTGCGTTCGACCTGCTCGCGCAAGCCGACATCGACCTGAAGGGCGCGCGCGCCATCCCCCAGGACGTGGTGGTGGAGCTCCTCGTCGCCCGGCTGGCCGCGCTGACCGCGACCCAGCGGCCCCCTACGAGCCGGCGTCGCCCTTCGCGGCGCGCTTCATGAGCCGCGACGTCCGCCGCGCCGCCTGGCGCGGGTGGATCCGGCCCTTCGCGCCGGCCTTCGCCAGCCGCTGCTGCGCCTGACGGACCAGGTCCTCGGTGTCGCTCGAGCCCTCGGCGGCCGCGACCCGGGCCGCCTTCACGCGCGTCTTCAGCTCGGTGCGCACCGCCTTGTTGCGCAGCCGGTGCCGCTCGTTCTGGCGGTTCCGCTTGATCTGACCCTTGATGTTCGCCACGGCGTGATCACTTCTCGAGGAGAGGGGCGCTCAGGGTATCAGCCGCCGCCGCACGGCCCCGAACGGCCGGAACGGGGCGATCGTCCGCGTACGCTCGTCACCGGCCGGTCACGCGCACGCGGGGCCGCCGCTTCCCTCGAGGTGCCCGGAGCCGGCGTGGACATCACCGGAAGTCGCTGCTTCTCGCTGCTCAGCCACGTCGATCACGGCAAGAGCACCCTGGCGGACCGCATCCTCGAGCTCTGCGGCGCGGTCGACGCCCGCTCGATGCGCGAGCAGTACCTCGACACGATGGACCTCGAGCGCGAGCGCGGGATCACGATCAAGGCCCAGAACGTGCGGCTGCAGTGGAAAGACCACGTGCTGCACCTCATCGACACGCCCGGCCACGTCGACTTCGGCTACGAGGTGTCGCGCAGCCTCGCGGCGTGCGAGGGTGCCGTGCTGCTCGTCGACGCCAGCCAGGGCATCGAGGCCCAGACCCTCGCCAACTGCTACGCCGCCCTCGAGGCGGACCTCACCATCGTCGGCGTGCTGAACAAGATCGACCTGCCCCAGGCCGAGCCCGACCGCCGCGCCGAGGAGATCGAGCGGGCGCTCGGGCTCCCCGCCGACGAGCTGCTCCGAATCTCGGCGAAGACCGGCGAGGGCGTGCCCGAGCTGCTCGACGCGGTCGTGGCGCGCATCCCGCCCCCCACGGGCGACGCCGACGCGCCGCTGCGCGGCCTCCTGTTCGACTCGCTCTACGACTCCTACCGCGGCGTCATCAGCTCCGTCCGGGTCTTCGACGGGACGCTCAGCACGGGCGCGCGACTCCGCTACCTCCAGGCCGACGCGGTGCACGACGCCGAGGAGGTCGGCGTGCGCCGCCCCGAGCTCACCCCGGTCGCCGCGCTCGGCCCGGGCGACGTCGGCTACCTCATCGCCGGGGTCCGGGACCTCGGCGAGGCCCGGGTGGGGGAGACCGTCACCGTCGCGGCACGGCCCGGCGCGCCGCTCCCGGGCTACCGCGAGCCGAAGCCGATGGTGTTCTGCGGCCTCTATCCGGTCGTCGGCGACGAGTACGCCGACCTGCGCGACGCCCTCGAGAAGCTCCGGCTGAACGACTCCTCGTTCACCTACGACCCCGAGACGTCGGGCGCGCTCGGCTTCGGGTTCCGCTGCGGGTTCCTCGGGCTGCTGCACATGGAGATCGTCCGCGAGCGCCTCGAGCGCGAGTACGACCTGTCGCTTGTCGCCACTGCCCCGAACGTCGAGTACGTCGTGCACCGCACCGACGGCAGCACCGAGCGCGTGGACAACCCGTCCGCGATGCCCGCCACGAACCTCGTCGAGACCGTCGAGGAGCCCTACGTGAGCGTCTCGATCCTGACCCCGACGGACTACGTCGGGCCGCTCATGGACCTCGCGCAGTCCCGACGTGGCGAGATGGCGAAGCTCGAGTACCTCGCCGAGGACCGCGTCGAGCTCGTCTACGCACTCCCGCTCGCCGAGATCGTCCTCGACTTCTTCGACGTGCTGAAGTCCCGGACCCGCGGCTACGCCAGCCTCGACTACGAGCCCGCCGGGCACCGCGCCGCGGACCTGGTGAAGGTCGAGATCCTGCTCAACAGCGTCCCGGTCGACGCCTTCTCGACGATCGTGCACCGCCAGAAGGCGACGGACTACGGGCGGCGCATGACGGCCCGCCTCGCCGAGCTCATCCCACGCCAGCTCTTCGACGTGCCGATCCAGGCGGCGATCGGCGGGCGCATCATCGCCCGCGAGACCGTGAAGGCGAAGCGCAAGGACGTCATCGCCAAGTGCTACGGCGGCGACGTCAGCCGCAAGCGCAAGCTCCTCGACCGCCAGAAGGAGGGCAAGCGCCGCATGAAGCAGATCGGGCGGGTCGAGGTGCCCCAGGAGGCCTTCGTCGCCGCGCTGCGCCTGGACGAGACGTGAACCTCGCGCCGGCCGCCCACGGCCACGGGGCCCGCCCCGTCGGCGACGCGGCCCTCGGCGTGTACGTCCACATCCCGTTCTGCGCGAGCCGCTGCGACTACTGCGACTTCGCGACATGGACCGACCGCGGCGCGCTCATCGACGACTACGTCGCCGCGTGCGTCACCGACGTCGAGACGCGCGTGCGGCGCGGCGAGCTCGTCGAGGCGGCGAGCGTCTTCTTCGGCGGCGGCACGCCGTCGCTGCTCGACGCCGCCGCCCTCCTGCGCATCCTCGATGCCATCCCGCGGCGCGCCGACGCCGAGGTCACCGTCGAGTGCAACCCCGACAGCGTGGACCCCGCGAAGCTGCGCGCCTACCGGCACGGCGGCGTGAACCGCTGCTCGTTCGGCGCGCAGTCGATGCGGCCCCACGTCCTCGCCGCCCTCGGGCGCACCCACGACCCGGCCGGTGTCGCCCGGGCGCTCGACGCCGCCCGCGACGCCGGCATCGAGCGGCTCAACGTCGACCTCATCTACGGCACCCCGGGCGAGACGCTCGAGGACTGGTCGGCGACGCTCGACGCGACGCTCGCCCTCGGTCCCACCCACGTGAGCGCCTACGCCCTCACCGTCGAGCCGGGCACCCCCCTCGGGGTGCGCGTCGCCGCCGGGTGCACCCCGGCGCCCGACGACGACGACCAGGCCGAGAAGTACGAGCTTGCCGACGACCGGCTCACCGCGGCCGGCCACCACTGGTACGAGATCTCGAGCTGGGCCCGCCCGGGCGACGAGTGCCGCCACCACCTTCTCTATTGGCGCCAAGGCGACTATCTCGGCATCGGGTGCGCCGCCCACGGGCACCGGTGCGGCACCCGCACTTGGAACGTGCGCCGGCCCGAGCGCTATGTCGAGCGCATCCGGGCGGCCGCCTCGCCGGTCGCCGGGGCGGAGCAGCTCGACCCGGCGACCAGGGCCGAGGAGGCCCTGGCGCTGGCGTTGCGCACCCGATCCGGCGCCGCGGTCCCGCCGGGGGCCGACGCCGTCGTCACCGAGCTCGCCGAGGCCGGGCTCGTGCGCCGGGCCGACGACCGGCTCGTCCTCACCCGCCCGGGCCGCCTGCTGGGGACCGAGGTCACGGTGCGGCTCCTCGCGGTGCGGGCAGCGGGCCCCCAGCCGGTTGGCACTCGGTAGGATTGAGTGCCAACCCCACCCGGCGGGGAGCGCACACCAGTGGAACACCTCGACCAGGGCGAGCTCGACGAGCGCAAGGCTGCCATCCTGAAGGCCGTCGTCGAGGCGTACGTCGAGACCGCCCAGCCCGTCGGCTCGCAGACCATCGCCCGCGTGAACGACCTCTCGGTGTCGAGCGCCACCGTGCGCAACGACATGACCATGCTCGAGCGCGAGGGCTATCTCTCCCAGCCGCACACGTCCGCGGGGCGGGTGCCGACCGACCGGGCCTACCGCTACTTCGTGGACCACTTCACCCGGGAGGAGACCCTCCCGGCGGGTCAGCGCCGTGCCGTCGCCGACTTCTTCGCCTCCGCCCACCGCGCGCTCGAGGACCTGCTCACCGAGACGAGCCACCTGCTCTCCCGGGTGAGCCGCCACGCCGCCCTCGTCATGGGCCCCGAGCCCGACACGGCCCGGGTGCGCAGCGTCCAGTACGTCGGGCTGCAGCCCGGCGTCGCGCTCCTCGTCGTCGTCCTCTCGAACGGGGCGGTCCACAAGGAGACGGTCAGCGTGCCCGCCGACGCGAACGACGAGCGGCTCCACCGCGCCGGCGCCGCCCTCGACGCGCACCTGCGCGGCCACCCGTGGGCCCGGCTCCCCGAGGCGCCCCGCACGGGCGACGCCGCCGTCGACGACCTGGTGCACACCGGGCTGGACTCCCTCGCGCACGCCGCGACCGAAGGGGTCGCCGAGCCGCTCTACGTCGGAGGGGTGAGCCGCCTCGCGGCCGAGCAGGAGGCGTTCGAGACGAGCGAGCGCGCCGCGCGGCTCTTCGAGGTCCTGGAGCACCAGGTGCTCGTCGTGTCGCTCGTCCGCGAGCTCCTCGACCGCGGCCTCACCGTCAGCATCGGCGCCGAGAGCGGTCTCGACGACCTGCGCGACTGCGCGATCGTCCTCGCCCCGTACCAGGTCGGGGACCGCCCCGCGGGCATCGTCGGGGTGCTCGGCCCGACGCGCATGAACTACCGCCACGCGCTCGCCGCGGTGTCCGCGGTGAGCGACCAGCTCGGACGGCACCTGTCGTGAGCCGCGACCACTACGAGGTGCTCGGCATCTCCCGCAACGCCACCGACGACGACATCAAGCGCGCCTACCGCGACCTCGCGCGGCGCTACCACCCCGACTCGCACCCCGACGACCCCCACGCCGAGGAGCGCTTCAAGGAGGTGAGCGTCGCCTACGAGGCGTTGCGCGACCCGGAGCGCCGCCGCCGCTACGACGTGTTCGGCGAGACGGGACGTGCCGCGACCGACGGGTTCGGGGTCGGCGACCTCTTCGACGCGTTCTTCGGCGGCGACCCGTTCGGCCAGCGACGCGGGCCGTCCGGCCCGCCGCGCGGCTCGGACGCCGAGGTCGTGGTCAGCATCACCCTCGCCGACGCCATGGTCGGCAGCGCCCAGCCGATCGACGCCTCGCTGCCGGTGGCGTGCTCCCGCTGCGAGGGGACCGGCTGCGAGCCTGGGACCCACCCGACGCGCTGCGACGCGTGTGCCGGGACCGGCGAGGTGCGCCAGGTCCGGCGCTCCATCCTCGGCCAGCTCGTGACCGCTGCCCCGTGCGCCGTCTGCGACGGCACCGGCCGGCGGATCCTCAGCCAGTGCCGCGACTGTCGCGGCGACGGGCGGGTGCGGGCCAGCCGGACGATCGACGTCGAGGTGCCCCCCGGGGTCGACGACGGGCAGCGACTGCGCCTCCCCGGGCGCGGACCGGCCGCGCCCCGCGGCGGCATCCCGGGCGACCTGTACGTGACCGTGCGGGTCGCGCCCCACCCCGACTTCGAGCGCCGCAGCGACGACCTGCTGCACGTGCGTCGCCTGTCGGTCGCGCAGGTCGCGCTCGGCACCCAGATCCTGATCAACGGGCTCGACGGGGACCACGAGGTCGTCATCCCCGCCGGCACCCAGCCGAGCCAGGTGTTCCGCATCAAGCACGCCGGCGTCCCGTCGCTCCGGGGTCGGGGCCGCGGCGACCTGCTCGTGCGCGTCGACGTCGAGGTGCCCACCCGCCTGTCGGAGGAGGAGGGGGAGCTGTGGCGGCGCCTCGCCGAGCTGCGCGGCGACGCCGTCTCGCCCGCCGACAAGGGCGTCATGTCGCGGCTGCGCTCCGCCTTCCAGTAGCCCCGTGCCGCGCGTCGCGTGGTGCGCCGACGCGCCGGCGGTCGCCCACGTCCTCGTCGACGTGCTCGACGACGAGCTCGTCGTCGCGGGTCCCGACGGCCACCACCTGCAGCGGGTCCGTCGGCTGCGATCCGGCGAGGCCGTCACCGCGGCCGACGGCGCCGGCGCCTGGCGCCCCTACCGCGTCGTGGACGCGGCGACCGGCCGGCTCGTGCTGCACGCCGATGGCGACCCCGTCACCGAGCCGTGGCTCGCGCCGTCGCTCACGGTCGCGTGCGCGATCGCGAAGGGGGAGCGGCCCGAGACCGTCGTCCGCCAGGCCACGGAGCTCGGCGTCGATGCCGTGGTCCCCGTGCTCACGGCGCGCTCCGTCGTGCGGTGGGACCCGGCGCGCCGTGACGCGGCGCACGCGCGGCTCGGACGCGTCGCCCGCGAGGCCGCGCAGCAGTGCCGGCGCGCCCGGCTCCTCACGATCGAGCCGTTCGTGCCCCTCGCGGCGCTGGCGGGCCGTCCCGGGCTCGTCCTCGCCGACCGGGGCGGGCACCCGGCCGCGGCGCTCGCCGCCCCGGGCCCGGCCGGCTGGACGGTCCTCGTCGGCCCCGAGGGCGGCCTCGCCGCGGACGAGCTCGCCCAGCTCGGGGACCCGCCCCGCCTGATGGTGGGGCCGTACGTGCTGCGGGCCGAAACGGCGGCCACGGCGGTCGCCGCCGCGCTGGCCGGGGCGCGTCGCCCCGCTGACCACCCAGCGTGACCCTGCGGGGCCATTTTTGATACGCTGCGTGTTCCTGCTGGGGCGGGGAGTGGCGGTCTGGGAGCACAGGTGAGCAGCAGGTGAACGAGCTCGATACGGTGCAAATCGGCGACCGGCTGCGGGTGATCCGGCGCCAGCAGGGCCTGTCCCTCCACGACGTCGAGGCCCGCTCGGGCCAGGAGTTCAAGGCGTCCGTCCTCGGCGCGTACGAGCGTGGCGAGCGCGCGCTCTCCGTGAACCGGCTGCTGCGACTCGCCGAGCTCTACGACGTCCCCGCCGACCAGCTGCTGCCACGCGGCAGCGACCTCGAGATCGACCTCACCCGCACGAACCACGACAACCATGTGGTCACGCTCGACCTGGTGCGACTCAACCAGCTCGACGAGCCCGACGCCGAGGTGCTGTCCCGCTACGCGGCCACCATCCAGCTCCAGCGTCAAGACTTCAACGGGCGGATGCTCACCATCCGCCGCGACGACGTCCGCGTGCTCGCGGCCGTGCTCGGTCGCACGCCCGAGGCGCTGAGCGCCCGGCTCGACGAGCTCGGGCTGCGCGTCTCGCCCTGAGGGGGACCGACCGCTCGGCCGACACCCGGCGCTACGCTCGCCCCGAGGTGTCCACGCCGTCGCCGACCCAGCTCAAGGTTCTCGTACCCGGGAACGACCTGATGGTGCACCTGCTGGGCACACGCGACGAGTTGCTCAAGCTGGTCGAGCAGGCCTTTCCCGTCACGATCCACGTCCGTGGGAACGAGATCACGGTCACCGGCGACCCCGACGACGCCGAGCGCGTCGGGCGGCTCTTCGAGGAGCTCGTCGTGCTCCTCGAGCGTGGGCACGCCCTCGACGCCGCCGGCCTCGGCCGCTCCATCGAGATGCTGAAAGCCGACCAGCGCCCGACCGAGGTGCTGGGCACCGAGGTGCTGCGCGGCCGCAAGCCCGTGCGCCCCAAGACCGCGGGCCAGAAGCACTACGTCGACGCGGTGAACGCCAACACGGTCACGTTCGCCATCGGGCCGGCCGGGACGGGCAAGAGCTACCTGGCGGTCGCGCTCGCCGTGCAGGCGCTGCAGGCGAAGACCATCAACCGGATCATCCTCACGCGGCCCGCGGTCGAGGCCGGCGAGCGTCTCGGCTTCCTGCCGGGCGACGTCCTCGCCAAGGTCGACCCCTACATGCGGCCCCTCTACGACGCGCTCTACGACATGCTCGACGCCGAGGCCGTGGCGCGCCTGATGGACCGGGGCACGATCGAGGTCGCGCCGCTCGGCTTCCTCCGTGGGCGGACGCTGAACGACTCGTTCATCATCCTGGACGAGGCGCAGAACACGACCCCCGAGCAGATGAAGATGTTCCTCACCCGCTTCGGGTTCGGGTCCAAGGTCGTCGTCACGGGCGACGTCACCCAGATCGACCTCCCGGAGGGCCGCGGCCGCTCGGGGCTGCTGGCGGTGCGGAGCATCCTCGAGGGGATCGACGGCGTCGCGTTCGTCGAGCTCGACGCGCGCGACGTCGTGCGGCACCGGATCGTCCAGGACATCGTGAACGCCTACGAGCGGGCGAGCGAGTGACGCCCCGCCGTCCGCCGGTGATCCCGGCGTGACCTCGGCCGCGCCGCAAGTCAGCGGCTTCGACGAGCAGAACGTCGTCGCCGTCGACATCGGACGCTGGGTCCACCTCGCCCAGCTCGTGCTGCGCGAGGAGCGCGTCGACCCCGACGCGGAGCTCGGCCTCATCTTCGTCGACGAGCCGACGATCACCGATCTGAACGGGCAGTTCCTCGACGGCGAGGGTCCCACCGACGTCCTCGCCTTCCCGATCGACGAAGGCGGTCGGGTCCCCGGCCGCGACCCCGACGAGGGTGGTCGCGGGCCCGGCTCACCGGCCGACGCGAGTGAGCCGCCGATCGTGCTCGGCGACGTGGTCGTCTGCCCGACCGTCGCGATCCGCCAGGCCCGCGGCCGCGGCGCGCCCCTCGACGACGAGCTGGCCCTGCTCGTCGTGCACGGCGTGCTGCATCTCCTCGAGTACGACCACGCCGACCCGACGGAGGCCGAGCGCATGCGCGGTCGCGAGGCGGAGCTCCTGGCCCGCTTCGCGGAGGTCGACCCCGGCCGATGACCTCCACCGACTGGCTCCTGATCGGCATCGTCGCCGCGCTCTTCGTGTTCTCGATCCTGCTTGCCTTCTCCGAGATGGCGTTCACCCGCATGAGCCGCATCCGGGCGCTCGCCCTCGAGGAGGAGGGGCGACGCGGCGCCGCCCGGCTGGCCCGGATGCTCGAGCACCCCGAGCAGACCATCAACTCGCTGCTGCTGCTCGTGCTCGTCGCCCAGCTGACGAGCGCGAGCCTGATCGGCATCGTCCTCGAGCGCCAGGTGGGGACGATCGGGATCCTCTTCGGCCTCGTGATCCAGGTCGTCGTGTTCTTCGTGCTCGGCGAGGCCGCGCCGAAGACGTACGCGATCCAGCACACCGACCGCGCCGCGCTGCGGATCTCCGGGTTCCTGTGGGCCCTCACGACGTTCCCGCCGATGCGGGTGCTGTCGCGGGGCCTGATCGCGCTGGCCAACGTGATCCTCCCCGGGCGCGGGCTCAAGGAGGGCCCCTTCGTCACCGAGGAGGACCTCCGCACGATGGCCGACGTCGCCGCCGAGGAAGAGGTCATCGAGACCGAGGAGCGCCGACTCATCCACTCGATCTTCGAGTTCGGCGACACGTTGGTGCGCGAGGTCATGGTGCCCCGCCCCGACATGGTGGCCGTCGAGGCGGACGCGACCATCGAGGAGGCGATCGAGCGCGCCATCGGCGGCGGCTACTCGCGCATCCCCGCGTTCGACGACACCCCCGACAACATCGTCGGTCTCGTCTACCTCAAGGATCTCGTCCACCGGGCCCGGGGCGGCGCCGGCGCGGAGCCGGTGCGCACCGTGGCGCGCCCCGCGGTGTTCGTGCCCGAGCAGAAGCACGTCGCCGAGCTGCTCCGCGAGATGCAGACCAAGCAGTTCCACATGGCCGTCGTCGTCGACGAGTACGGCGGCACCGCGGGCATCGTCACCCTCGAGGATCTCCTGGAGGAGATCGTCGGCGAGATCACCGACGAGTACGACGTCGAGGAGCCCGGCGTCGAGCCGCTCCCCGACGGGTCGCTGCGCGTGCCCGGTCGGATGGCCATCGACGACGTGAACGAGGCGCTCGGCGTCGAGCTGCCCGACACCGAGTGGGACACCGTCGGCGGTCTCGTGTTCAACCTGCTCGGCCACGTCCCCGACGAGGGCGAGGTCGTCCGCTTCCAGGACCTCGAGTTCCGCACCGAGCGGGTGCAGGGGCGACGGATCGTGTCCGTGCGCATCACGCCGGTCGCGCCCGTCGACGGCGACGCGGCGCGTGCGCGCGTCGGCGACGCCCCGTCCCGCTGACCGTGGCGTTCCGCTCGGGGTTCGCGACGCTCGTCGGGCGACCCAACGTCGGGAAGTCCAGCCTCGTGAACCGTCTCGTCGGTGCGAACGTCGCGATCATCTCACCGCGTCCCCAGACCACCCGGGCCGCGGTCCGCGCCATCCGGCACACGCCCACGAGCCAGCTGGTGCTCGTCGACACACCCGGCCTGCACCGTCCCCGGACGCTGCTCGGGGAGCGCACGAACGCCCGCGCCGAGGCGGCGCTCGGCGACGTGGACGTCGTCGGCCTCGTCGTGGCGGCCGGCGAGGCGGTCGGGCCGGGGGACCGCCACGTCGCCGACCTCGTCCGCGGCGTCGCCACCCGGCGGGTCCTCGTCGTCAACAAGGCCGACACCGTGCGCCCCGCGCAGGCGGACACCCAGCGGGCGAGCGCCGAGGACCGGCTCGGGCCGTTCGCGGCGAGCGTCGTGTGCTCGGCGCGCACGGGCGAGGGGATCGACGCGCTCGCCGCGGCGCTCGAGGCGGCACTGCCCGAGGGCCCGGCCTACTACCCCGAGGGCGTGGTGACGGACGAGACCGACACCGTCCTCGCCGCCGAGCTCGTCCGCGAGCAGCTGCTGCAGATCGCCCGCGACGAGCTCCCGCACTCCATCGCCGTGACCGTCGAGGAGCTCGATCCTGACCCGGCGCACCCGGCCCGCGACGTGCTGCGCCTCCTCGTTGACGTCCACGTCGAGCGGCCCTCCCAGCGCCCGATCGTCCTCGGGCGGGGCGGCGCGACCCTGAAGGCGGCCGTCACCGCCGCCCGCCTGGAGCTCGAGGCGCGCCTCGGCCGGCCCGTCTTCCTCCAGACGAGGGTCCGCGTGGAGCGCAACTGGCAGCGCCGTCCCCACGCGCTCGACCGACTGGGTCTCTGACCAGGCGAAACGCCCGGCCACAAGTTGCCGACGCCAGATCGGCCCGGGCTAGATTGCGCGGCAAGGGGGAGCCGGTCCGGCCGCCCAATTACCCAGGGAACGTCTCGATCTCGCGATGACGAACCGCGTCTGGCGCCGTGGGCGGTGGGGGCTCGCCCTCGTCGGCGTCGCCGCGGTCGTCCTGACCGCCTGCTCGCCGAGCAACTCCCAGAACGTCGCGAGTCCGCACGGCACGCAGGCGCACCGGATCAACAACCTGATCGTGCCGATCTGGGGCATCGCGATCGCCATTGGCCTCCTCGTCATGGGCGGGGTCGTGTTCGCCGCGATCCGCTGGCGGCGTCGCCCCGGTGACGACGGCCGGCCCAAGCAGATCCACGGCAACCTCGGCCTGGAGATCGCGTGGACGCTCATCCCCGCGGCGATCCTCATCGGCATCTCCGTGCCGACGATCAGCCTCATCTTCAAGAACGACGCCACCCCCACCGACGCCATGCCCATCACCGTCATCGGCAAGCAGTGGTGGTGGGAGTTCCAGTACCCGGCGTCGAACGGTCAGAAGCCGGTCGTGGTGGCCGACGAGCTGCACATCCCGACCGGCACCAACGTGTACCTCTCGCTCACGGCCTGCGACTCGTCGCTTCCCTACGGCGTGAACAACGGGCCGGGCTGCAACGTCATCCACTCCTTCTGGGTCCCCGAGCTCGCCGGGAAGACCGACGTGGTCCCGGGCCAGACGAACCACATGACCCTGCACGCCGACACGCCGGGCACGTTCCTCGGCCAGTGCTCCCAGTACTGCGGCCTCAGCCACGCCAACATGCGCTTCCGGGTCATCGTCCAGAGCCCGAGCGACTTCGACGCCTGGCTGGCGAGCCAGCGCCAGGGCCCGGCGGTCTCGCTCGCCAACGCCGGCGAGGCGGGCACGCTCTTCTCCACGAAGTTCCAGTGCTCGAACTGCCACACCACGACGAACGCGAGCGTCAGCACGTACGGCCCGAACCTGACCCACCTGGCGAGCCGGACGACGTTCGCGAGCGGATCGTTCGCGCTGAACCGTGACAACCTGATCCGCTGGATCATGAACGCGCCCGGTCTGCTGCCCATGCAGTCGGCGGACTGCCGCAAGGGCCCGCCCGGCACGCCTGGGGTGACCTGCGTGGGCATGCCGTCGTTCACCCTCAACACGCCGAAGGGCCAGTCGGTCATGACCCACGCCGAGGCCGAGACGCTGGCCACCTACCTGCTGTCGCTCAAGTGACCGCGAGGGAGCTGCGATGACGACCGCCACGGAGACCGCGACCCCCGTCCCCGTCCGCGCCCCGGTCATCCTCCGGCGGCCGACGTCGACGACGGGCTTCTGGTCGTGGTTCAGCACGGTCGACCACAAGAAGATCGGGATCATGTACGGCGGCACGGCGCTGATCTTCTTCGCGATCGGTGGCATCGAGGCGCTGCTGATCCGCCTGCAGCTCGCGCAGCCGAACGGCACCGTGCTCACCGCGTCGCAGTACAACCAGATCTTCACGATGCACGGCACGACGATGATCTTCCTGCTCGGGATGCCGCTGTCGGTCGCCTTCGCGAACTACCTGATCCCGCTCATGATCGGTGCCCGGGACGTGGCGTTCCCCCGCCTGAACGCCTTCGGCTACTGGGGCTTCGTGCTCGGCGGCGTGTTCTTGTACTCGAGCTTCCTGCTCGGCGGCGCCCCGAACGGCGGCTGGTTCGGCTACACGCCGCTCACGAGCACGCCGCTCGGGCTCGGCGCCCTGCCCGGGCGCGGCCCCGACTTCTGGACCGTCGGCATCGTGATGCTCGGCATCGCGTCGACGACCTCGGCGATCAACATCATCGTCACGGTGCTCAACATGCGCGCGCCCGGGATGACCCTCATGCGCATGCCCGTGTTCGTGTGGATGATGCTCGTCACCTTCTTCCTCACGCTCTTCGCCATGCCGATCATCACCGTGGCGATGATCATGGTGTTCTTCGACCGCAACTTCGGGACGTCGTTCTTCCTAGCGACGAAGGGCGGCGATCCGCTGCTGTACCAGAACCTGTTCTGGCTCTTCGGCCACCCCGAGGTGTACATCCTCATCCTCCCCGGGATGGGCATCGTCTCGGAGGTGCTGCCCGTCTTCTCGCGCAAGCCGCTCTTCGGCTACCCCGTCGTCGTGTTCTCGGGGATCGCGATCGGCTTCCTCGGCTGGGGCGTCTGGGCCCACCACATGTTCACGACCGGGCTCGGGCCGGTCGCGGTGTCGGCGTTCAGCCTCTCGACGATGCTCATCGCCATCCCGACCGGGGTGAAGATCTTCAACTGGCTCGCGACCGTGTGGAAAGGCGCAATCAAGCTCACGACGTCGATGCTCTACGCGCTCGGCTTCATCGCGATGTTCACGATCGGCGGGCTCTCGGGCGTGAGCCTGGCCGTCGTCCCGGCCGACACCCAGCAGCACGACACCTACTTCGTGGTCGCCCACTTCCACTACGTGCTCTTCGGCGGCCTCGTATTCGGGCTCTTCGCCGGCTTCTACTATTGGTATCCGAAGGTCTTCGGGCGGATGCTCGACGAGCGGCTCGGCAAGATCAGCTTCTGGATGATGCTGGTCGGCTTCAACGTGACGTTCTTCCCGATGCACCTGCTCGGCATCTTCGGGATGCCGCGCCGGATCTACACCTACAACAACGGGCTCGGCTGGAACACGCTGAACCTCATCATCACCTGTGGCGCGTTCGTCATCGCGCTCTCGGTGCTGATCTTCTTCGTGAACCTCATCGTGTCGCACAAGCGCGGGCAGATCGCGGGCAACGACCCGTGGGACGCCCGGACGATCGAGTGGTCGATCTCGTCGCCGCCGCCCGAGTACAACTTCGCCGAGATCCCCGAGATCGACTCCCGCGACGACTTCTGGCATCGCAAGTACACCGAGGACGATGCGGGCCTGCTTGTCCCGCTGCCGAGCGGCGGGTCGGACACGCCGGCGGCGACGCGCGCCGCGGCGTCGCCCGGCCACCGGATCCACATGCCGTCCCCCTCGTTCTTCCCGCTCATCGCCGCGCTGGCGTTGCCGATTCTCGGCTACGCCGCCGTGTTCCACAGCTTCGGGTGGAGCTTCGCCCTGCTCGCCGTCGGGGTGTTGGTCCTCGTGTTCGGCGTCTACGCGTGGGCGATGGAACCGGCCGCGGCGCCGGAGGAGGCACACTGATGGCCGTCCAGGAAGCGCCGCCGCGGCTGCCGCCGGCCCCGCCCGCCGAGCACGGCGGGCAGCCGGCCCACCCGCCGACGAACACCGGCACCACGAACGTCAAGCTGGCGATCTGGCTGTTCCTCGCGTCGGACTGCTTGTTCTTCGGCGCGTTCATCAGCGCCTACCTGTTGTACCGCGGCCGGCCCCAGACCGGCCCGACGCCCCAGCAGGTGTACAGCATTCCGTTCACGTCGGTGTCGTCGTTCGTGCTGCTCATGAGCAGCCTCACGATGGTCCTCGCCCTCGCCGCGATCCAGCGCGGTGACCTGCGCCGGCTGCGCATCTGGCTGCTGGCCACCGCGCTGCTCGGCTCGGTGTTCATCGGCGGGCAGATCTTCGAGTTCACGACCTTCGCCCACAAAGGCCTCGGCCTCGACACGAACCTGTTCGGGACCACGTTCTTCGTCCTCACCGGCTTCCACGGCGCGCACGTGACCATCGGGATCCTCTGGCTGCTGTCCCTCTGGGGGCTCGCCACCCAGCGGCGCCTACAACCGGGCGACGCCGAGAAGGTCGAGATCGCCGGCCTGTACTGGCACTTCGTCGACGTGGTCTGGATCGTGATCTTCACGCTCGTGTACCTGATCCCGCCGACGAAGTAGGGGGTGAGCCCGTGACCGACATCGAGCTGCGCGACGAGAGCCGGGTTCCCGAGCCGACCGCGACCGCCGCGCCGGCGCTGCTACCTGGCGAGCTGCGACCGCACCCGTCGCCGCTGCAGTACGTCGTCATCGCGCTGGTCCTCGTCGTCATCACCTCCTTCGAGGTCAGCCTCTACGACCTCGAGGGGACGCTGCCCAACGGGGCGATCATCCCGCTGCTGCTCGTC